>NZ_JBEXIK010000118.1:0-1014 GCF_040608515.1 Micromonospora sp. NPDC005173 | reverse complement strand
AAAGGCCCTGGGCTGGAAGACCCCCGCAGAAGCCCTCGACGAACACCTAAGATCTATCCAACAAGCCGGTGTTGCAACGACTCCTTGAACCTAAGTGATACCTCAGAGTCATATTGATACCTCACGGTCATCACGCTCAAAAGCACGCACCCGCCCAGCGCGCGGCGGCGGCCTCCTAGGTCTGCGCACTTTCCGGGAAAGTGTGGCCTCGGCGCGTCGGCAGGCAACACTTTCCCGGAAAGTGCGCGGCTCAACGCCGGTCGACGTGGGCGGCCAGGTGGGTGTGGTGTCCGGTTCGGGATGCCAAGCCCGATCGGGTGTGACGCGCTCGGGGTAGACCGCCGGTGGGTCCCGGTTGTGGGGCGGAGGGGCGGGTTGGGGTTGTCGGCCCGTGGCGGGCTGGGGGTGTCGTCCCGTTTGGGGTGGCCGTCCCGTGGTCGGGGCCACCCTCAGCGTGGAATCGGGGGCCGGCCCGGGTCGTTATACCTGGCATGCGACCGTGGCCCCCTGGCCCGGTGCGCGGCAGCCGCCGGGAACACCGGCCAGGCCGCCCCGGTTACATCCCCCTGTAGCCAGCCGCCGGCCGCCGGGAACACCCGACCGGCCGGCACGGGTTACACCCCCCGTAGCCAGCCGCCAGCCGCCGGGAACACCCGACCGGCCGCCACGGTTACATCCGAGGAACCCCGAGCAGGTCCCCTCCGATCGCCGGACCGTTCCCCCCCGTCTTGAACTTCCCCCGTGCGGCCCAACCCCCGGTTGTCGTGTGCCGCGCACCCCCGATGCAGAGGAGCACGCCATTATGCGTACCGATCTGATTCGTAAGACCGCTCTGACCGCTGCTGGACTCGCCTTCACCGGCGGCGCCATCGCCGGCCCCGTCACCGCCGCTTACGCCGCATCCGATGCCAAGCCCGCCACGCAAACCCAGACCGACCGGAAGCCGTCGGGTGAGCGTCAGCTGGGCGTGCGCTACGAGGCGCAGCCGAACTTCTACTACTGCGGCCCCGCCGC
>NZ_JBEXIK010000117.1:0-1072 GCF_040608515.1 Micromonospora sp. NPDC005173 | reverse complement strand
CCCAGTACAGCGCGCCGGTGATGTCGTGGAGTTGGGCGCAGGTGAAATCGTGCAGGTGCCCAGGTGACGCGTCGGAGGTCCAGATCGGGAGCCCGTCCGGGCGCATGATCGCCTGGATGTTCGCGCCGAAGTCGCGGTGCTTGCCGGAGTACCAGGCGTCGATCTGCTCGCCTTTGACGCTGGCGGTCGTCTCCGTGAGGCGGTCGGTGGCGAACAGCTTCCCGTCGAGGATCACGTAGGACCAGCCCTCGTCGGCCGCCCGGCGTAGGGCGGCGTGTAGGTCCGGGGCCTGGGCGGACAGGACCGCGATGGCTTCAGCGATGTAGCGGTAGGCGGTGGCCCTTGATACGGCGAACCCGGCGCCGAGCAGGGTCTTGTCCTCGCCTTTGCGGAGCCAGATCAGCGCCATCAGGGCCTGGCGGAAGCAGGTCAACGCCCTGGTGCCGGTGCGGGTGCCGCGGGCACGGCGTTCGGCGGCCAGCAGTTGGGCGAGGTAGTGCACGAGTTCCCTGGGGACGTCGAGCGTGGCACGATAGGCGATCACGTGGAGTCCTGACTGGTGAAGTAGATCTTGGCAGACCTTCTTCTACCGAGGGCTCCGCGCCACGTCCAGCACCGTCTGCTATGGATGCTTGGTCCGTGTCGACCTATTTCAGACGCCAGCTACGGCAGTGACACTTCGCGTTAGAACTGGGCCAGACCGCGCGTCATGAGCCTGTGCGCGATCCAGCGGGTCGCATGTGGAGGCTGCTCCTGATCAGCCTGGGAACGGGCGCAGAGGCGACTTATCGCCTACGGACCACTTGTGACCGAACGGGTCCGTGAAGCCACCTTGACGGTGCGTCCCCCAGGGCACGCGGTGATCCTCGATTCCCGCTCCGGCGATCGCGCCGGCGGCGACGGCGCGCTCGATGAAGTTGTCGGGGTCATCGACGAGTACCTCAATGCGGGTGCTCGTGACCCCCGCCTGGCCGGGGCTGGTCTCTGCGGGGTTCTTGGGATTGACCGCGTGGAGGAAGAAGGCGGCGCCACTGATCTCAAGGCCGGCCACGCCACCAAGGTTCCACAGCTC
>NZ_JBEXIK010000116.1:0-1146 GCF_040608515.1 Micromonospora sp. NPDC005173 | reverse complement strand
TCATCCGCGACCCGGACTTCGCCGCCAAAGCCGCTCGGGTCCTGGACCTCTACGCCCGCACCCATGACGGCGTCCCGCTCGGCTCGGATGAGTACGTCATCTCCAGCGATGAGAAGACCAGCATCCAGGCCCGCCGCCGCTGCCATCCCTGCCTGCCGCCGGGCACTGCCCGCAGCATGCGGGTCAACCACGAATACGAACGCGGCGGCGCCCTGGCCTACCTGGCCGCCTACGACGTCCACCAGGCCCGCGTCTTCTCCCACCGCTCGACCAAGACCGGGATCACCCCGTTCATGGCCCTGGTCGAACAGGTCATGACCCAGCAACCGTATGCCTCCGCGAAAAGGGTGTTCTGGGTAGTCGACAACGGCTCGTCGCACCGCGGCCAGGCCGCGATCGACCGCCTCACGAAGCGGTTCCCGAACGCGGTCATGGTCCACACACCGGTCCACGCATCCTGGCTCAACCAGATCGAGATCTACTTCTCCATCGTCCAGCGCAAAGTGCTCACACCCAACGACTTCACCAGCCTTGACCAGGTCGAAGACCGACTCACCGCCTTCGAGCAGCGCTACAACGCGACCGCCCGGCCGTTCAGATGGAAGTTCACCCCGGCCGACATCGAGGACCTGATGGCCCGGATCGAGCGACACAAACAGAAAGAGCAGAACCTCCAACAACCCGCCGGCTGCGATCACCAGCCTGCCGCACACGCCTTGGCCGCATAACCCCCCAGGGTCATTGCGTTGTCGGGATGCTGCTGGTCACGGCGGTGATGAGGTCGTGGGGGCGGCGGTTGGCGCGTCGGGTGGCGCGGGCGATGTTGGCCTCGCCGTTGGTGCGGTGGTAGCCGATCGAGGTGTTACGCAGGGTCGCGAGGACGGCGGGTCCGGTGCCGGTCCGGGCTTGGTGGAGATCTTCACGGAAAGTGACGTCCCGGACGTGATGCACGCGGTTTTCGATGTGCCATTCGAGGCGGGCCCAGTGCTGCAGGTCGGCGGGTTGGGCCTGCTCGGCGGGTAGAGACACCGTGTAGTAGGCGGTTTCGCGGCTGGTCTTCCCGCTGGTGGTGCGGGTGCGGGTGATCCGGACGGCCTGCTGTGCGTGGGGGAACCCGATGCCTCCGGGGGTGTGCACGGTGATGGC
>NZ_JBEXIK010000115.1:0-1179 GCF_040608515.1 Micromonospora sp. NPDC005173 | reverse complement strand
GCCGTCCCGGTTGGTGATGGGGGTGGCGTGTACGTGGCGGTGGAAGCCGCGGCCGAGGGTTGCCCTGCGGACCCGGTGTGGGTGTCGCGGGGCGGTGGTGGTGGAAGCCGTGTGCGGCACCTGGCGGACCGGCCCTGGCGGGTTGGTCTCCTGGGGTGTCCGTCCCGCCGGACGCTTGCCGCCAGTTCCCGGTGGGGGTTCTGTCGGGGCGGGAACCTGCCGTCGCGAGGGCAGCAGGCGTGAGGTTTTGGCAGTTGCAGGTCGGGTCTGCTTCGGGGTGGGTGCTGTTTTGCGTCGGTTCCGCACCGGCCTTGTCACGGCTGGGGTTGGTCGACGCGCCCGGCGCCGCACGGGTGTGTCGGTGGCTGTGCGGATCGCGGCCTGGCCGCTACGGTCGCGGCGGGTTTTGGTCTGGTTGGCCAGGCCTCGGGCGGCTATGCGTTGCGCGGCGGCGTGGTCGCGGTCCAGTGACAGGCCACACGAGCAGGTGGCCCACCGGTACCCGGCCACGCACCGGTCCGGTGCCTTGACATGCGTGACCGCAGCGCCGCAGCGGGGACAGCCCGACGACGTACCACGCGCCGGCACAGTCACGACTGCGATACCGGCTTTCGCGGCGAGGTGGGCGACGGCGGTGAACACGGCGCCGCGTACCGCACCGGACAGTCGCCGGTTGAGGCTGCGTGACCGGCCACCCGCCTCGAGGGTGGCGAGGTTCTCGACGTAGACGACGGTGGCGCCGGCCGCGGTCGCGTGGTCGACGAGCCACCGCGCCGCCGACCAGGCAACCGCGTGGTTGAGGTGCCGGATCCGGGCGCACACCGCCGCATGTTCAGCCTCCAAGCAGGCAAGCTTGCCAGCCAGGGCCGAGTCGGCGGGGGCGTCGGCGGGCCGGCCGTCCCGCAGCCGAGTCAGGTGGTCGGCTTTGGTGCGCAGGCGTTCGCGGTGGCGGCGTAGTCGCACCAGTTTCGCCGACACGCCGGTCGCGTCGAACCGCAACGGACGCCCGTCCACGACGACGGAGCCGCCCTCGAGGTCGGCCACGGTGGCGGTCAGCAGGGTGTTCACCCCCCAGTCGACACCCAGCCCCCGCGTGTGCCCGTCTACCGGCGGCGGCGTGTGCGGGGCCCGCCACGGCAGGTCGACACGAACTCTGCCATCGCGGGGCCGCACCGTCGG
>NZ_JBEXIK010000114.1:0-1206 GCF_040608515.1 Micromonospora sp. NPDC005173 | reverse complement strand
ACACAACCGTCCATGATCGACGGTGGCTGCCCTCGTTCCCGCACCACACCACGCCGCAGCTCAGCGAAGGTCAACATCCCCGGCTGGAGTACTAGGCGTCCGAGGCGACATCAATGCGCTCGGTCAAAGCACGGCTAAACGACCGGATCAGCAGCTCCAGTCGCCCCAGCGCCAGACCTTCCACGTGGCCCTAGGCCGACCGTGATACTCGCAGCCAACGCTGCCACCGCCTGTGCTGACTGTGCCGCCTGTGCCTTTGCCGCCCGGCTGGTCCTTGTACGGCTGCTGGACATAGCAGAGGCCTGTCTTGCCCGAGCCGGGTTTTCCATTCGGCGGCGTGCCGATAGCGTCGGTGAGTGTGCTCGATGCGTAGCTGCGGGCACCGCCGGCATCCTCCGGCCCAAGCAGCGAGCTATCCCACTCCTCCACGTAGCGGTCTCGCGCCCGCCCAACGTCGTCATAGGCGTGCCACATGGCGACGTTCACGGGGTTGGCGTTCGCGCCATCCGGGGCAGCCAGCGCCGCCTCTACGTAGCTGGAGTGCGGAAGCGACACGAGCGCATCGGCGATCGCCTGCCCAGGATCGAACGCCTCAACCTCAGCCCAAAGTGCGTCAGCCTGCGCCGTCCGCTTGGTGTTGTCGAGCGCAACGCCGTTCTTGTACTGGGAACTGCGTAG
The DNA here is from genome assembly GCF_040608515.1 of Micromonospora sp. NPDC005173. Taxonomy (NCBI): domain Bacteria; kingdom Bacillati; phylum Actinomycetota; class Actinomycetes; order Micromonosporales; family Micromonosporaceae; genus Micromonospora; species Micromonospora sp. NPDC005173. The sequence goes on along the minus strand of NZ_JBEXIK010000114.1, from coordinate 528 downwards.
ATCGACGATCTTGTCTCTTTTTGTCTCAAGCTGGAGGAACACCTCGGCGTAGGTGGTACACCACTTGGCCGGCGTCATCTTGTGCCCGGCCGGCAAGGCTAGCGCCGTTGGCGCAGGCTTAGTGGACCCCTGGCCGCACCCGAGAACGAGAACCGATGCCGCGATACCGCCGCCCACCCACGCTGCCGCCTTCTTGCTCAACGAACCTCCACGCCTGCCGCTCGTGCCCGTCATCGTCCGTCCACCTTAGAGCGTGTAGGTCGCGATAAGCTGGCCGAGCTGGCGGAACTGGAACATTAGTCACGCCGTCAGGTTCTGCCCTCAGCCGAACGGATGGCTCGTTGTGTCAACGGCGGCTGAACTTGGGATCTGGCGGTGCCGATGCATTATCTGATCGGGAGACGCGGTACGGCCTGGTCGGGTCCGCGTCAGATGACCCGGGCGAGGTCGCTGAACGCCGAAGCGACTCGGAGCTGGGGCTGGCTGTCGAGCCCGAGTTCGTAGTGTCCGCGTCGCACGTTCTGCATG
>NZ_JBEXIK010000113.1:0-1209 GCF_040608515.1 Micromonospora sp. NPDC005173 | reverse complement strand
CCCTCTTGGTCAGGATGGTGTGAGACACCGCGTGTGAGTGCGGGGTGCTGACCGAGGGCGGGATCGGAGATCCTGGTGTACGTGTCGACATCTTCTGCGGACCAGCCCGTGCCGGGTGGGTCTGATCCGGCGCCGCGGCCGTCGCGGCGGGCGTTCAGTCCGGAGTTCAAGCTGCGGATCCTTGCCGAATATGAGAATGCCCCGCATGGGGAGAAAGCGGCGGTGTTGCGGCGGGAAGGGTTGTATTCGTCGCATCTGATCGAGTGGGCGAGAGCCCGCGACGCCGGGGCTCTGACCGGCAGCGACAGCGACGGGGATTCATCCTCGGGATCGCGGCGGCCGGCTCGGAAGACGGCTGAGCAGATCGAGTTGGAGAAGCTGCGCCGACAGAACGAGAAACTGCAGGCTGATCTGAAGAAGACCCGGATGGCGTTGGACATCATGGGAAAAGCGCACGCGCTCTTGGAAGAACTCTCCGAGAGCGCGGACAACGATCCGCCGCCGAGCAGATCCTGACCACGGCGTTGACCGACCTGCGTTCGGCGGGGATAGGGGTGCAACGCGGCTGCGAGTTGACGGGGACCTCCCGCGCGACCCACTACCGCCGCCGCAGCGGGCTGGGGCCGGTGCACGGGCCGTGGCTGCCGCGGACCCCGCCGCCGTCGGCGCTGTCGGACACCGAACGGGTCCGCATCCTCGAGGTGCTCAACAGTGCGGCGTATGCCGATTTGGCGATTCCGCAGGTCTGGGCTCGGGAACTCGACGAGGGCCGGTACTGGTGCTCCCTGTCGACGATGTATCGCATCGCCCGCACGGCCGGGCAGGTCCGCGAACGACGCCGGCAGGCCACCCACCCGCCACGGGTGCGTCCCGAGCTGGTCGCGACCGGCCCGTCGCAGGTGTGGTCGTGGGACATCACCGCGTTGAAAGGACCGGTCAAAGGCATCTGGTATCGCTGCTACGTGGTCATCGACATCTACTCCCGTTACGTGACCGGGTGGCTCGTCGCGGCCGGCGAAGACGCTGTCGTGGCCCGCGATTTCCTCGCCGACGCGGTCTGGCGCAACGGGATCGAGCCGCACACTCTGCACGCCGACCGCGGTGGTGTCATGGTGTCCAGACCGGTGTCCGAGATGCTGGTGAGCCTCGGCGTGCTCCGCTCACATTCACGACCGCGGACGTCGAACGACAATCCGTACTCCGAAGCGC
>NZ_JBEXIK010000112.1:0-1251 GCF_040608515.1 Micromonospora sp. NPDC005173 | reverse complement strand
GTGGTCGAACATGATGTGAGGAAGGTGCGGGTGGTGTTGCCTGCCCACGTGGTCGAGGTCGGGACCGAGCCGCTGGACCGGCCGATGCGGAACTCAGTGGGCGGCTGGCCATTCCTCGACGACGCCCAGGAATGGCCCGAGTGTTTCTGCGGCGAGCGGATGGCTCTGTTCTTTCAACTCGACATACCCCCGGACGTGGAGATTTTCGGCGGAGACCACCTGCTGGTCTTCCACTGCCGTGCTCACAACGACGCATCCGAACCCGAGTCGGCCAATGGTCGGCTTGTACCCAGGGCGATTGCGTAGTCGATCGGTGGGTGCCCTGAGCTGGGAATCTACGGGGTGAGTGGCCTCTGTGGAGGCGGGAAGAGCGGGTGAGATCGCGTCGGTGATCATGGAGTTCTCTAGGCTTCACGACACCCCGAGGACCTCACCCGCCGATGTCATCATGCCCGATCCCTGCGCTGTCTTCGGTCGCCGGCACCCCTGGCACGTCACCACCGTCCGTTACTGCAGGTGAGACAACGGGACTGCTACACGCCTTGGCGGCGGTCCCGGATCCTCGAGATCCGCGGGGAGTGCGTTACCCGCTGTCGGGCTTGCTCGCGGTCGCGGTGTGCGCGGTCCTCGCGGGGGCGTCGTCGTTCGCCGCGATCACCGATTGGTTGCACGATCTGGATGAGCAGGCCCGCGACCGGCTCGGCTTCGGCCATGGGGTGCCGGCGGGTACGACGGTATGGCGGTTGCTGACCCGCCTCGACGATCAGTTGTTGTCTACCGTCCTCGCGGGTTGGCTGAAGGTCCGCGCCCGGCCGGTCACACCCCGGCCGCACCGATATCGGACGGTGATCGCCGTGGACGGGAAAACGCTGCGGGGAGCCCGCCGTGCCGACGGCGGTCAGGTTCATCTGCTGTCCGCGCTGGACACCAGCACCGGCATCGTCCTGGCCCAGGTCACCGTGAGCGCGAAGAGCAACGAGATCCCCGCGTTCGCACCGCTGCTCGACGCGGTCGAGCAAGTGTTGGGCAGCCTGACCGGTCTGCTGTTCATCGCCGACGCCCTGCACACCCAGACCGCCCACGCCGAGGAGATCGCCGCCCGCGGCGCCCACCTGATGATCCCGACGAAAGGCAACCAACCCACAGCTCACGCAGCCCAAACACCTCGCGGACCACCACGTACGCCCGGATCACGTCGGCCGCGCTGGCCGCGGTCTCCTCGACCACCCGGAAGACGAACGTGATGCCGCC
>NZ_JBEXIK010000111.1:0-1303 GCF_040608515.1 Micromonospora sp. NPDC005173 | reverse complement strand
TGAAGTCGCGGCAGCGCCGCTCGGTGATCAGGTGTGCCAGCGGAGTCCGTGACGGTCGGTCAAGCGTCCTCTGTAGACTTCCGGCTTCGTGACCGTGAGCGATCTTGAGGGATGGTCTGTTGGCCTGGACGACTTGATGTCCCGGGTGGCGGGCCGGTTTGGCCGGGTGGAGCCGCGCCGTCGTGCCCGCTCGTATGTGCTGGGCCTGTTGTCGCCTCTCGCGGGCAAGAACAGTTGGACCTTGGCCGAGGCCGCCGGTGACGTCAGCCCGGACGGCATGCAAGCACTGCTCAACCGCTCGGGGTGGGACACCGACGGTGTGCGTGACGATCTGCGTAGCTACGTCGCCGAGCAGCTCGGCGACCCCGACGGTGTGCTCATCGTCGACGAGACCGGCTTCCTCAAGAAGGGCGTCAAGTCCGCCGGTGTGCAGCGGCAGTACTCCGGCACCGCCGGACGCGTCGAGAACTGCCAGCTCGGCGTGTTCCTTGCCTACGCCAGCCCTCGAGGGCGCACGCTGATCGACCGCGAGCTGTATCTGCCGACCAAATGGTGTGACGACGCCGAGCGGCGCACCGAGGCCGGCATCGGCGCTGCGGTGCGGTTCGCGACCAAACCGCAGCTGGCGTTGCGGATGATCGGGCGAGCGCTGGACGCGCAGATGCCGGCCAAGTGGGTCACCGCCGACGAAGCCTACGGCAGCGACTCGAAGTTCCGCATCGCACTGCAACAGCGCCGTATCGGCTATGTCGTGGCCGTCGCCTGCCGGCAGAAGATCCCCACCGAGACCGGCAGCGCACGCGCTGACGCCCTGGCCGCGGCCGCACCCGTGCCGGCGTGGAAACGACGCAGCTGCGGGCCCGGCGCCAAGGGCGAACGCCTCTACGACTGGGCCGCCGCGACCCTACCGGACACCGGCACCGCAGGGCACGGCTACCACCGTTGGCTGCTCGTGCGACGCAGCATCACCGATCCGGCCGAGCTGGCCTACTACCTCTGCTACGGCCCGGCCGACACCACCGACGAACACCTGATCAGGATCGCGGGCAGCCGCTGGGCCATCGAGGAATGCTTCCAAACCGCCAAGGGTCAAGTCGGTCTCGACGAGTACCAGGTCCGCCGCTACGACGCCTGGTACCGCCACATCACCCTGGCCATGCTCGCTCACGCCTTCCTCGCGGTCACCGCCGCCGCAGTGGGAAAAGATCACACCGCCGCGACGACGGCCTCATCCCCATCACCCTCGCAGAGACCCGTCGTCTGCTGGCACACCTGATCACCGAGCGGCGCTGCCGCGACTTCG
>NZ_JBEXIK010000110.1:0-1336 GCF_040608515.1 Micromonospora sp. NPDC005173 | reverse complement strand
CGGGCGCCGGCCAGCGGCGGCACGCTCTTGAAGAGCCAGCCCGAGGGCGGCAAGGGGTATGCGAGCCAGTGCCAACCGGCGCCCTGACGCTACGGCAGCTTGCACCCCAGTTGGCCCTCTACCGCATCGACCTCGCCTGGCGAAGCGGGCGAATCGACCACCAGTGGCCGGGTGTCGAAGCCCTGCGCCGCGAGAGAATCCACGATCTCCGAGAGCAGGCCGACTGCCTCCGTCGCGTTCGCGAGCGAAGTGTGCCACTGTTGCCGATTCCCGACACCGGGTCCCCGGACCAGCGCGCGGCTTGCGGCAGATGTGCGCACCCAACCGGGGCGGTGGAGATCAGCCCCTCCGCGCTGGAATCGCGGATGACGCTTCACTCGCCACGGCACTGGCCCGACGGCTGGCCAAGGTCGACGAGCTGATCAGAACCGGCGGCGACGGCTGGAAGGAACTGATCGGCCTCTACCGTCGCCCGCCACGGGCGAGGCCGTTCGACCCCAGGCCGCAGCAGCACATCCACATCCACCAGCGCTGCCGGGTGGTACGACTGTTCCAGAGGCTGACAGAAGCGGCAGAAACGGGGCGAACCGATGACGGGTGGCGCAGCCCGGCTGGTGCGGGGATCGGATGAGCAGCGGGCGACGTTCCTGGACCTGTTCTTCGACCTGGTGTTTGTCTTCGCGATCTTCCGGCTCTCGCAAGGGCTGCGGGAGCATCTGAACTGGAGCGGCGCCTTCCAGACGCTGGTGGTGCTGCTCGCCCTGTGGTGGGTGTGGACCCAGTCGGCGGCGGTAGCCGATAGGTTCGACCCGTGGCAGCCCGCGATACGGCGGCTGGCCATCGGGGCGATGTTCGGCAGCTTGGTGCTGGCGGCCGCAGCGCCTGAGGCGTTCGGCGGACGTGGCTTGGTCTTCGCCGGCGTGTATGTCGCCGTCCAGGTCGGTCGCAGCCTGTTTCTCGTGGTCGTTACGTGGGGCGACGAGCGGCAGCGTCCCGAGATGCGGGTGCTGTTCTGGTTCGGCGTGTCGGCGGTGCCGTGGCTCGCGGGCGCCCTCATGCAGGGTTGGCCGCGTGGGGTGCTGTGGGCGCTGGCGGTGGCCGTGGATTACACGGTGGCCAGACTCGGCTGGCGCATGCCGAGGCTGGGCCGCGCCGGTGCGGCGGAGTTTTCGGTCTCGGGCGAGTTCCTGGCCGAGCGGCATCGGCAGTTCTTCATCATCGCGCTGGGCGAGCTGATTCTGGTGACGGGGTTGGGGCTCAGCAGCGGCGGCTTCGAGGCGGCCCGCGGCGCGGCGGTCGTGGTGGCGTTCGCGACCACGGTGCTGCTGTGGTGGAT
>NZ_JBEXIK010000109.1:0-1379 GCF_040608515.1 Micromonospora sp. NPDC005173 | reverse complement strand
CGGATGGACCAGAGCAGCGGGTCGGTGCGGCGGCGGGTGGGTTCGATGATCAGGATGTGGAACAGGTGGCGTAGCTCGTTGACGGTCAGCGGGATCAGCCCACCCGGGTTGTAGCGGTGGCGGTGACTGGCGGTCGCGGCGGCGAGGAAGGCGTGGGCGAGGATCGCGAGGGTGGTCCAGCGGTGCCAGGAGGTCCAGCGGCGATTCTGGTGCTGGTCCAGGCCGAGTCCCGTCTTCGCGGCTTGGAACGATTCTTCGATCTTCCAGCGGCGGCCGGCGACCGCGACGAGCGTGTGCAGCGCGGCGGGTTCGGGTGACCAGCAGCGGTAGAAGGCCAGCTCACCGGTCCTGCGGTTGCGGCGGATCAACAGCCAGTGGTGACCGCCGTGCTCGTCGGCGGCGTGTGGCAGGGCGGTGAAGGACCAGTCGTAGTAGCGGTAGCCTTTCGCGCCCGGGCCGGCGGACATGCGCTGCCACGCGGTGGCGGGAAGCCCTGCGGCCAGCGCGTCGACGCGGTAGGTGCCGATGCCGGTGGTCACCTGATGCGAGCAGGCCACGGCCAGGACGTAGCCCAGTCGCAGCGTGCGGAGCCGGGTGGCCAGGCGCGGATCGTTGCCGTAGGCCTCGTCGCCGGCTGCCCATCGGCACGGCAGCCCGGCGGTGACCGCGGCCTCGATCATCCTGGCTGCCAGTTGCGGCTTGGTCGCGAACCGCACGGTATCCGGGATGCCGGCCTCGGCTCGGCGCTCGGGGTCGTCGCACCAGGATTTCGGTAGGTAGAGGGCCGCGTCGAGCATCGCGTGACCAGCGTTGGTGGCGTAGACGAGATGCACGGCGAGCTGGCAGTTCTCGATTTTCCCGGCCGTGCCTGAATACTGCCGCTGCACGCCGACGGTGTGCCGGCCCTTCTTCAGGTCACCGGTCTCGTCGATGACCAGCACGGCGTCAGCCTCGCCGAGGTGGTGCCCGACGAACGCGCGGACGTCGACACGGACCGCGGCGTCGTCCCACTTCACCCGGGTCAGCAGGTCCTGCATCCCGTCCGGGCCGGCGTCCCCGGCGTGCTCGGCGATGGTCCAGCAGTTCTTCCGTGGCAGAGGCGCCAGCAAGCCGCGGACGAAGTCACGCATCCGCCGCCGGGGTTCCGGCCTGCGGAAACGTTGCCCGACAGTCAGCATCAGGTCGTCGAACAACACCCGCCACCGTCGGGCGTCTACCCTGTATCCGGCAGCCACCGCTGCGTCATGGTCAGTCCACACAACCGTCCATGATCGACGGTGGCTGCCCTCGTTCCCACACCGCACCGAGCCACAGCTCAGCCAAGGTCAACAACCCCGGCTGGAGTACTAGGTGAGGGCCACGGCTACATCCTGCTCAAC
>NZ_JBEXIK010000108.1:0-1412 GCF_040608515.1 Micromonospora sp. NPDC005173 | reverse complement strand
CGGATCGCGGCTACCTGTTAGCTGGTGGTACGACCGCAGCCCGGCCAGGCTTGGTCGAGGTGACCGGTGGGGTCGCTCTCATCGCGGCTGCCCACCGCAGGTTGGTGTGGCTCTCATCTGGCGTGCGCCCCGCCGGTCACCGCGGCGGTGAGAGGCTCAAGAGGGGACTGCCCGGCTCAAGGTAGCGCTGCCCTCCCGTCGATGAACACCGTCGGATCGAGGGAGGACACGATGGCCCAGGTCATCATCGGCGTGGACCCGCATAAGCGGTCCGCCACCATCGAAATCATCAACGCCCGGGAGAAGGCGCTCGGGCAGGGCCGCTTCGGCACCGACCGCGACGGCTACCAGGCCATGCTCGCCGCCGGCCGCAAGCACAAGGACCGCCTTTGGGCGGTCGAGGGCTGCAACGGCATCGGCCGGCACGTCGCTCAACGCCTGGTCGCCGACGGCGAGACCGTCGTGGACGTTCCCGCGAAGCTGTCCGCCCGGGCCCGGGTGTTCGCCACCGGTCAGGGCCGCAAGACCGACCCGGTCGACGCCCGCAGCGTCGCTGTGGTCGCCCTGCGCACCGAAGGTCTGCGGCAGGTCGTCACCGACGACACCACAGTCGCGTTACGGCTGCTCGTCGACCGCCGTGACCAGCTCGGCCGCGCCCGCACCGACGTGGTGTCCCGGCTGCACCACCTGCTACTCGAACTGGTGCCCGGCGGCGCGAAAAAGGACCTGTCCGCCCAGCAGGCCCGCGCCCTGCTGGGCACCGTGCGCCCGCGCGACGTAGTCGGCAAGACCCGCCGCCGGCTGGCCTCCGAACTGATCGGCGAACTCGGCGTCATCGACAAAAAGATCAAAACCGCGAAACAGGAACTCACCGAACTGGTCAACAACACCGGAAGCCGGCTGATGGACCTGACCGGCATCGGACCGTCCGGCGCGGCCCGCCTGCTCGGCGACATCGCAGACATCCACCGGTTTCCCAGCCGCGCCCACTTCGCCTCGTGGAACGGCACCGCACCGATCGACGCCTCGTCCGGCGACCAGAACCGCCACCGGCTCTCCAGAGCCGGGAACCGGCGCATCAACCGGACGCTGCACATCATGGCCATCGTCCAGCTACGCCGTGACACCGAAGGACGCCGCTACTACCGGCGCAGACTGGCCGCGGGCAAGACCCCGATGGAAGCCCTACGCGCGTTGAAGCGGCGACTGTCCGACATCGTCTACCGGCAGATGATGGCCGACGCGAAGCTGGTCAGGACGGGTCCGGGAGGACACGCGGGGGCGACTCTGCAATCCAGCGCGGCCGACCTGAACCCCGAGATCGACACTTCGGAAAAGTCACTTCCCGGACCCGCCACACCCCAGCCTAGAACAACCCTCGCCACGGCCTCTTGACACAGAGGGGTGCCAGA
>NZ_JBEXIK010000107.1:0-1464 GCF_040608515.1 Micromonospora sp. NPDC005173 | reverse complement strand
CAGCCCCCGAAGCGTCGACGACATCGTCCGCGCCGCACTCGTGCTCACCCACTTCGAATACCGATACCTACCCAATTGTCGTTGAGATCACCTCAATGAAGAAAGCCCGCTCGATATGCGTCAGGCCCTTCCACTCACGAAGGCACACGAACCGATCATCACATGCGGCCCGGCACACAGATGACGAGCCAGGTGGCCACCCGCGCTGTCAGCGGCAGTTGAGGATGCCGGCGCAGACCGCCGCGGCGGTGTTGCTGATGCTGTTTGGTTGTCTGACGTGTATGACCTCTCGGCTCGAGTGGCTTTGCGTTGCAGCGGAGTCAACAGTAGAGAATTCGGAGCCCTGCGGTTGCTGCCTGTACGACCAACGCGACTATTCCGCCCCGTTCAGTCGTTCCGACGCCACACGGTCGGGCGTTGCCAGCGAGGGCGGATCGTCGGGGGACGACTCTCTTCCCTCGGGATGGCGGCCGAGCGTACCGCCGAGGTAAAACGGCAGGTCCTCGAGGGAGCGACCCATGGACCGACGGATCGCGTTCAGCAGCGCGAGATGCGCCGCGGCCGCCGGGCGCGACGCCTCGGTCAGGACATCTTCGTCGACCGGATTCACGACCGGATCCCGGGTTGACACCGCGTCGAGGTAGACGCCGATAGCGCGCCCAAACGCGTCGATCGCCCGCGCCACACCTAGCGGGGCCACCAGGCTCGCGGACGTAAGCGAGACGCTCCAGGCGCCCCAGTCGATGTCGACCGGCGTTCGGCTTAGGTGTGCTCGCCGTAGCGCCATCATGAACCGGGCGTACTGCGAGAACAGTTCCTCGTACGCGCGCAATTGCTTGTCGCGCAACCAGTGCCGCTCCTGCACCCGACGGGTGACCACACCGCCCACAAGAACACCCAGCGTCGCCGAGAGCGCGCCGCCGAACGTCGTAATAATTACTGCCACCGTATCCACCACACGACAGTCTGGCAGCGACGTATTGAGAAAGCCAGATCGATACCAGATCACGATCGGCCGACCCCATTCCACCTGGGCCACTGGGTCTGGTGGGCCGCGCGGACACCGGGAAACGTACTCATCTGGGGCCCGCGCAGTCCCGGGCGCCGCCAGGGCGGGGAGAGGCTCAAGAGCGCCTCTGTGTGTCAACCCATGCCTGTGGTGAGTTTGAGTTGGTCTTTGTTGAGGTGTCGGTAGAGGACGTTGGTGAGGCGTCGTTTGAGGGCGCGCCGCGCCTCGGCAGGTGTCTTTCCCTCAGCGAGTTTGCGCTGGTAGTAGACGCGGCCCGGGCCGGGATTCCGGGCTTGGACGAGCGTGATGGTGTGCGGGGCGGTGTTGAGTTGCCGGTTGCCGGTGGGGTTGAGCCGGTGGCGGCGAGGTGCCGGCGTAGCTGGCGAAGTGATCGGCGGTCGGGAAGCGGGTGACGTCGCCGACGTGGCCGAGGACCTTCGCAGCGATGAGATGCC
>NZ_JBEXIK010000106.1:0-1505 GCF_040608515.1 Micromonospora sp. NPDC005173 | reverse complement strand
CCAACGCCGTTCAGTTAGGCGGTGTGGTGGGTTGTCAAGCGTGTCGTGGAGACGAAGCAGCGGAGCTCCGGTATAGAGGGTGGTCACTCTAAGACGCCCTTGAACCTGGAGCTCCGCTGGCTGATCAGATTGCCATAACTCGGACGGTGACGGTAGCCGCAGGAGTGTTCGCGCCGGGTCACCTGGGCGAGTTGACTCGTCTGGTGCCGTTCGAGATGGTCGATGATGTCCTGGCCTCGACCAGGCGTACCGAGTCACGGGTCCGGCTGTTGCCGGCCCGGGTCGTGATGTACCTACTGCTCGCGGGATGCCTGTTCGCCGAACTGGGATACCAGCAGGTATGGCGCAAACTGACCACCGGGCTGTCGGGTCTGCCGATCGTCTCGCCCAGCGGCAGCGCGTTGCGCCAGGCCCGGCAACGTCTCGGCGCACAACCGATGCGAGCGTTGTTCGATCTGCTGCGTGGCCCGGCCGTCACCAGCGCCACCCAGGTGCGCTGGCGTGGTCTGCTGCTGGCCGTGATCGACGGGACCCTCCTGACGGTCGCGGACTCCGCCGCGAACACCGGCCGCTATGCCAAACAGAGATGCAACAACGGCGCTTCCGGCTACCCCCAACTACGGCTCAGTGCCCTACTGTCCTGCGGCACCCGCTCGGTCCTGGACGCCGTGTTCGACCCGGTCAGCACCGGCGAACTCGACCAAGCCCGCCACCTCGCCCGCAGCCTGCGGCCCGGGATGCTGCTGCTGGCCGACCGTAACTACGCCGCCGCCGACCTGATCACTACCCTGGCCGCGACCGGGGCGCACCTACTCATCCGCTGCAAGAACGGCCGCAAACTACCGGTCCTGCGCCGCCACCGCGACGGCTCGTTCTCCTCAATCATCGGCGGCCTGCCGATCCGGGTCATCGACGCGCAGATCAGCATCACCACCACCGAGGACACCCGCACCAGCGGCTACCGGCTGATCACCACACTGCTCAACCCGCACACCCATCCCGGCGCCGAACTGATCCGGCTCTACCACCAGCGCTGGGAGATCGAGACCGCCTACCTCGAACTCAAATCCTCGATCCTGAGCGGACGTGTCCTGCGCGCCCGCACCCCCGACGGCATCCAGCAAGAGGTCTACGCCCTGCTCAGCGCCTACCAACTGCTGCGCACCGCGATGGTCGACGCCACCGACAGCCGACCCGGCCTCGACCCCGACCGGGCCAGCTTCACCACCGCCCTGAACACCGCCCGCGACCAGATCGTGCACGCCGCCGGGATCATCGCCGACACCGCCATCGACTTGGTCGGCGTCATCGGCGCCAACGTCCTGACCCACCTGCTCCCCGACCGCCGCCTACGCACCAAAACACGCATGATCAAACGCTCGAACAGCAAATACCAAGCCCGCGGCCCCACCATCGACCGCCGCAGCTATCAAGCCACCACCAGCATCGACATCGTCATCCCCGACCCTTGACACCCACACCAGCCGCCTAACTGAACGGCGTTG
>NZ_JBEXIK010000105.1:0-1555 GCF_040608515.1 Micromonospora sp. NPDC005173 | reverse complement strand
CCCTCTTGGTCAGGATGGGGTGAGACACCGCGTGTGAGTGCGGGGTGCTGACCGAGGGCGGGATCGGAGATCCTGGTGTACGTGTCGACATCTTCTGAGGACCAGCCCGTGCAGGGTGTGCCGGGCGGGTCTGATCCGGCGCCGAGGCCGTCTCGGCGGGCGTTCAGCCCGGAGTTCAAACTCGCGGTCCTGACCGAGTACGAGAACGCCCCGCATGGGGAGAAGGCCGCGGTCCTTCGCCGCGAGGGCTTGTACTCGTCGCATCTGATCGAGTGGGCCCGAGCCCGTGACGCGGGCGCCCTCACCGGCGGCGGCGAGAAAACGTCTCCGGCTTCCTGGCCGCGGAAGACCGCCGAGCAGGTCGAGTTAGAGAAGCTACGCCGGCAGAACGAGAAACTGCAGGCGGATCTGAAGAAGACCCGGATGGCGTTGGACATTATGGGAAAAGCACACGCGCTCTTGGAAGAACTCTCCGAGAGCGCGGACAACGATCCGCCGCCGAGCAGATCCTGACCACCGCCTTCACCGACCTGCGGTCCGCCGAACTGTCGGTGCAGCGCTGCTGTGCGCTGACTGGAACGTCACGGGCGACCCACTACCGCCGGAAGAACGGTCTTGGGCCGGTGCACGGGCCGTGGCTGCCACGAACCCCGCCACCCTCGGCGTTGAGCGACACCGAACGGGTCCGGGTCCTCGAGGTGTTGAACAGCCCCCCATATGCGGATCTGGCGATCCCGCAGGTCTGGGCCCGGGAACTCGACGACGGCCGGTACTGGTGCTCGCTGTCGACGATGTACCGCATCGCTCGCACTGCCGGGCAGGTCAGGGAACGACGCCGGCAGGCCACGCACCCACCGCGGGTGCGCCCCGAACTCGTCGCGACCGGCCCGTCGCAGGTCTGGTCGTGGGACATCACGGCGTTGAAAGGACCCGTCAAAGGAACCTGGTACCGCTGCTACGTCATCATCGACATCTACTCCCGCTACATCACCGGATGGCTCGTCGCGGCCGGCGAAGACGCGGTCCTGGCACGGGACTTCCTCGCCGACGCGGTCACCCGCAACGGCGTCGAACCGCACACCATCCACGCCGACCGCGGCGGCGTCATGGTGTCGAAACCCGTCTCCGAGATGCTCGTGAACCTCGGCGTGCTCCGCTCGCATTCGCGGCCCCGAACCTCAAACGACAACCCGTACTCCGAAGCCCAGTTCAAAACGATGAAATACGTGCCCGACTTCCCCGACCGGTTCGGATCCCTCGCCGACGCCCGCGCCTTCTGCGACACATTTTTCACCGCCTACAACCACGAACACCGCCACTCCGGCATCGGCCTGCACACCCCGGCATCAGTCCACTTCGGCACCGCCGAGCAGATCCGGGCGCACCGCCAGACGACCCTCGACCAGGCCTACGCCACCCACCCCGACCGGTTCACCCGCCGCCCACAAGCACCCCGGGCACCCGACACCGCCTGGATCAACAACCCGGCCCGGCAAGAACAACCCACCCGCTAACGACAACCTGTCTCAGGTTGACTTGACAACTACCGGCCTGC
>NZ_JBEXIK010000104.1:0-1713 GCF_040608515.1 Micromonospora sp. NPDC005173 | reverse complement strand
CGGACACGGGGCCGAGGTGGTCGGCCTGGACGAGGAGTCAGCCGGATGGGTGCAGGCTCTCTCCGGTGACGGCATGTCGGCATGCCCGTCACCTGCCTCACGGGCAGGGTGACCAGGCTCCTCGACCGGATCGCCCGCTGACCGGGCCTCTGGATCACCGCCAGCGCGCTGCTGGCCCTGGCGGCCATGTGGTTCATCTCAGACGCCTACTTACACCGGACCCGGAATCGACACCGTCGCGATCGCCACGCTTGCGCACCTGAAAGACGCGGTACACGACCTACGCCCGCCTATCAAGGCTGCCGGGAATCCCGATACGGCTGTCCACCGACGTGGACGTCTGTCCCGCACCGGGTTTGATGGAGACATCGAAACCTGGGAGGAACACCAGCGATGCCCGCACCGAAGAAGTACAACGATGAGCTGCGTGAGCGTGCGACCCGGTTGGCGGTCGAGGCCCGCCGGGATCCGGCGTCGGCGGTCGGAGCGATCCGGCGGATCGCCGGCCAGCTTGGGATTCATCCGGAGGCGTTGCGTACGTGGGTGAAGAAGGCCGAGACCGACGCTGGTGACCGTCCGGGCACCACCAGCAGCGACGCGGAACGCCTCGCCGCGTTGGAACGGGAGAATCGTGAGCTGCGGCGGGCCAACCAGATCCTGAAGTCCGCGGCGAGTTTCTTCGCGGCGGAGCTGGACCGTCCGTCGCGATGAAGGTCGACTTCGTCGACTCCCAGAAGGCCGAACACGGTGTCCAGCCGGTCCTGCAGGCGCTCGAAGACACGCCGGCACAGATCGCACCGTCGACCTACTACGCGGCCAAGACCCGCCCGGCCTCGGCCAGGTCGCGGCGCGACGAGGAGCTGACCGCGATGATCGAGCGGATCCACGCGGAGAACTACGGCGTCTACGGCGCACGCAAGATCTGGCACGAGCTGCACCGCCGCAACGTGCCGGTGGCCCGGTGCACCGTCGAGCGGCTGATGCGCGAGTCCGGGCTGCGCGGGCTGGTGCGCGACAAAACGCCGCGCACGACCCGGCCCGCAGCCGAGACCGGCCGCCCGGGTGACCTGGTCAAACGGGACTTCACCGCGGAACATCCGAACCAGCTGTGGGTCGCCGACCTGACCTACGTGCGCACCAGCGTGGGCTGGGTGTACGCCGCGTTCATTCTCGACGTGTACTCCCGCATGATCGTCGGCTGGCAGGTCGCCACCAGCCTCTACACCGATCTTGCTCTCGACGCGCTGAAGATGGCGATCTGGCGCCGCGAGAATCACGGCGCTGACCTGCGCAAACTGGTCCATCACTCGGACAGGGGAGTCCAGTATCGAGCGATTCGCTACAGCCAGCGGCTCGCCGAGGCCGGCGCTGTCGCCTCGGTCGGCTCCAAGGGCGACTCGTACGACAACGCGATGGCCGAGGCGTTCAACTCGCTCTACAAGGCCGAACTCGTGCGCAACCGAGGTCCGTGGCGCGGGCTCGACGACCTGGAGATGGCCACCGTCGAGTACATCGACTGGTACAACAACCGCCGCCTGCACGGCGAACTCGGGCACATCCCGCCCGCCGAACACGAAGCCCTACACGCGATGACCCACCCGGTCACCGCACCCCTGAAAACCAGCTAACCAACTCTCCATCAAACCCGGGGCTTGACAGACGGACGGTGAGTGGGGGTGCCTGGCCGGTGGGTCGACGGTATGACCACCGGCG
>NZ_JBEXIK010000103.1:0-2030 GCF_040608515.1 Micromonospora sp. NPDC005173 | reverse complement strand
AGGCCAGGGCTTGCGGGAATCGACTGGCACCTGACGGTCGCCGACAATGCCTCCGCGGACGGCACGGTCGACGCGGTGCGGCAGCTCGCCCCGGCAGGTGGTCGTCAGGCGGCCGAGGCGGTCGCCCCTGGACGCGAGCCGGCCGACCGGGCGCGGCGCGGGGCCGGAGCGTCCGTCGCCGACCAGTCAGCGTCTGCGGTGCCGTCCTCGCCCCGCTCGGCAGAGGCCGTGGCCGGTGCGTCTGTCGTACCACGGGACAGCTGGAGCGACTGTTCAGCGTTCCTGCGAGCGGCGCACGGCCACGGCTGGCCGGCGCAGAGCAGGTTGCCGCAGGCGCCGTCCTCGTCCGGCTCGTGTGCGCTGAGCACGTCGACCGCGAGCTGCCAGAGCAGCGGGTCGGTCACGTCGCCGGGACGCTGCTCGTGGCGGCTCGGACGGTTGCTGGTGTCGTCGGGCATGGTGGTCCCCCCTGTCAGGCTGTTCCTCTCAAGAGTCACCCCATCAGCCGGCCGCTAAACCGCCGACCTGCTGCGATGTGTCGCTGATCGCAGGCCGACCGCCCTTCGGTCAGTCCGGCAGCAGGGGCATCTCGACGCCCGGCTCCCGGCCGAGCAGCACCGCTCGGGTCAGCGCCGTCGACCCGAACCGGTCGCGGACAGCGTCCACCGCGGCGTCCAACTCCGCCCCCGGGTCGCGGTGGAACGGCAGCTCGGGCTGGACCGGGTTGTCGTCCAGGTTGCCCACCGAGACGCCGATCAGTGTGACGCCCCGCCGGTCGATCTCGGGCAGTGCGGCTCGCAGCAGCGCCCGTGCGGCGGCGAGCAGCGGGGTGGTGTCCGCCGTCGCCTTGCCTACGGTGTGCGAACGGGTGGCCCGCGTGTAGTCGCCGAAGCGCAGCCTCAGCACCACCGTGCGCCCGGACCGTCCGGCCGCCCGCATTCGCCGGGTGACCCGGTCGACCAGGCCGGCCAGGATGGCGTCCAGCTCTGCCGGCGGGTGCGGCGTACGGCTCAGCGCGTGCTGCGCGCCCATCGAGCCGCGCCGGCGGCCGACCTGGACCACCCGGGGGTCGCGGTTGTGCGCCAGGGCGTGCAGGTGTCGACCGGCACCGGCGCCGAGCAGTGACACCAGCGCCGCCTCGCCGAGCCGGGCCACCTCCCCGACGGTACGGATCCGTCGTTCCCGCAGCTTCGCCGCGGTGATCGGGCCGACCCCCCAGAGCCGTTCCACCGGCAGCGGGTGCAGGAACGCCAGCTCGGCGTCGGGCGCGACGACCAGCAGCCCGTCCGGCTTTGCCACCCCGCTGGCCACCTTTGCCAGGAACTTCGTCCGGGCCACGCCCACCGTGATCGGCAGGTGGATCCGCTCGCGGACCTCCCGGCGCAGCCGCTCGGCGATGTCGGCCGGCGGCCCGGCCAGCCGGCGCAGGCCGCCGACGTCCAGGAACGCCTCGTCGATGGAGAGCCCCTCCACCAGCGGGGTGGTCTCTCGGAAGATCTCGAACACCGCCCGGCTGGCCGCCGTGTACGCCGACATCCGGGGCGGCACGACGATCGCTTCCGGGCACAGCCGGCGTGCCTGCTGGCCGCCCATCGCGCTGCGTACGCCTCGCGCCTTCGCCTCGTAGCTGGCGGCGAGCACCACGCCGCCACCGACGATCACCGGCCGCCCCCGCAGGCGCGGGTCGTCGCGCTGCTCGACCGACGCGTAGAAGGCGTCCAGGTCGGCGTGCAGGATGCTGGCCCCGGACGACACGTACATATGTTCGCATGGCGCGGATGATCACCACAGTGAGCTGGGCGAACGCGACTGTGACTGAGCGCGACACCTGACCAAGTTGAGCGCGCCAGTTGGCGAAGTCGATCGTGGCGGCAACGTCATCGGCGAGTTGCCGGCGACGGCTCCGGAGCCGCAAGATTACGCATGCGGGCTACGTCTCACTGGGCGTTTTGATCACGCTCGCTGCATATTGCTGCTTTCGTGGACCTGGCCGGTGAGGCGTCGGCGGGGCCGAATGATCACCAAGGGGA
>NZ_JBEXIK010000102.1:0-2090 GCF_040608515.1 Micromonospora sp. NPDC005173 | reverse complement strand
GATCTTGACCCTAGACAAGTCAGATCATCCCAGATCAGAAGGCACTTTCGCGTTCCCGAGCGTCACCACCACCAGCCCTTACTGAAGGGCCGAGGTTAGGGCTTCTAGGCGGCTGGCTCGTATTCGTTGATCAGGCCTCCGAGGATCGTTCGGCGCCGGATGCGGTCGGTCGGAGCGGGGAAGGCGATGACGTTGTTGCCGTCGTCGGGAGCGCGGAGGCTGATTCCGTCGCCTTGATGGCTGCGGCCTCGGTTGTAGTGCTGCACATACGTGTCGAGGACTATTCGAAGGTGTCGCTCGCCAGCGATGAGCATCCGGTCGGTGCATTCGACTCGGACGGATTTCACCCAGCGTTCGGCGAAGGCGTTCATGCGGGGTGCTTGCGGCGCGGTCTTCATGATCTCGATGCCGATAGAGGTGCACACCGCGTCGAAGGCGTCGGTGAAGCGGCTGTCGCGGTCGCGGATCAGGTGGGAGAACCGCCGACCGGAGTCTTCGAGGTCGGCGGTGAACTGGCGGGCGAGCTGGGTGGCCCATGCCGCGGTCGGGTGGGCGGTGATGCCGAGGAGGTGTACCCGGCGGCTCTTGGCCTCGATCACGAAGGCGACGTTGAGGCGTTGGAGGGTGACCGCACAATCCACGTGGAAGAAGTCCGTGGCCGAGATGGTGCCGGCGTGGGCGCGAAGAAACGTGCGCCAGGCGTCGTCGTGCTGTCGTGGCGGCGGTATGCGGTGGGAACGTAGGATCCGGCGGATCGTGGACGCGCCGACCCGGTGGCCCAGGCGGCGCAGTTCGCCCTGGACGCGGAGAACGCCCCACGTCCGGTTCTCTCTTGCCAGGCGGATGATAAGCGCGGCCAGCTCATCGCTGATCGGTGGGCGGCCCGGTGGTCTGGGCTGGCGCCATTTCGCGGTGAGCAGGCGACGGTGCCAGCGCAGGAGCGTCGCAGGCGCGACGATCCGGTGAGCTCGCAGTACCTTCGGCAGGATCCGCGCGCGCGGCAAGGACGGCACGGTCGGTCCAGTCGAGACGCGGTTTCGGGTTGCCGCGGCGAAGCATCGCGACCTCGTGACGCAGCACGAGTATCTCCGCGTCCTTTGACGCCGACGACTGCGCCAGCAAGGCCAGCCACGAGATGACTTGGATGAGGAGCTGGTAGATCAGTCGCACGGCCACGAACCCGATCATGAGGGCTAGGACTCCGAACACCGGGCGACGTCAGCGCCGCGAGACATAGCCCGACCCTCGAAACCGCAGCTTACGAGCCGCGACCGAGTATGGGAGTAGGACAGGCGTAGAGGTAGTCGTCGCCGTCGCGGGAGGACTCGAGGAACATCCGTGCCTGTTCGCTCGTCCACGAGCTGCCCTTGCGCTTGCGCAGTGGTGGCAGCTTCGTCAACGGGGCCACGTGCGGCTAGACGCCGTCGGACCCTGCCCCGGGCAGCGTCCGCACGACGGTCAGCGTCACATCGCCGTCCTGGTAGGACACCCTGAACATGTGGTGGCCCGCGTTCAGGATCCGCCGTTCCGGCAGGGAACGGAAGTTGCCCTTGATCGAGTCGCCGCTCATGATCGTCAGTACCGTGCCCGGAGTGAGGGGCGCGCGAAGGTGCCGTTGCATTATCTGATCGGGAGACGCGGTACGGCCTGGTCGGGTCCGCGTCAGGTGACCCGGGCGAGGTCGCTGAACGCCGAAGCGACTCGGAGCTGGGGCTGGCTGTCGAGCCCGAGTTCGTAGTGTCCGCGTCGCACGTTCTGCATGAAGGCGTGTCCGGCGATGATCACTTGTGCGGTCTGGTCGGTCCGGAGCCCGCGCATGGGTCGTAGCCGGTGTTTGAGCTGACTGTGGTCGGCCTCGATCGAGTTATTGGCGTGCTGCTCGACGTGGTGCCAGGCCGAGGGGATCAGGTCGTCGAGCACCGCGGGGTAGACCGGGGCGGCGTCGGTGACGACTTCGCTGGGCGTCACCTTCAGCGCCCGCAGCGCACGCTGGAAGAACCGCCGGGCCGTCGCGGCATCACGGCGGGCCGAGACGAGCACGTCGATGACCTGCCCGTGCTGGTCGACCGCCCGGTAGACGTACCGCCATG
>NZ_JBEXIK010000101.1:0-2256 GCF_040608515.1 Micromonospora sp. NPDC005173 | reverse complement strand
ACCGGGACCTGACCGTGCTGGCCTCCGAGAACCCGCTGCCGTCCTCGGCCTCCGCACTGGCCCGGGGCGACGTGGACGTGCTGCGTCACCTCGCCACCGTCGGCGCCCTTGACGTACGCCAGGCCGTCGATGTCGAACTCGAACACCTCCGGCGCGTACTGCACGCAGAGCCCATCGCCCGTGCAGAGATCCTGGTCCACCCAGACCTGCAACTGGTCGGTCGCGACCTCGGCCACCGGTGCACCCCCCATGTTCTCGCGTCCTACGCTCCGACGGTACCCGAACGCCGGTACCGGCCCGCCAGGCCACCCTTGGCGATCAAGGTTCGGTGACGAGGGTGTTGCGTGGGACCGAATCGGCCTCATAGCGGCTAGTGTTAGGGCAGAACGTTCAAGCCCCCCGGGGAGGTGGGACGTGGCACGCAGCGACGACGCGGACTCGCGCGCCGCACGGTGGGAGAAGGAAGCCCACGATCTCTCCACGCAGGTCGCGTTCCTTCAGGAGGAACTCGCCCTGGTGCGGCGCAAGTTGACCGAAAGCCCCCGACACGTCCGGCAGCTCGAAGAGCGGCTGGCGGCCACCCAGGCACAGTTGGCGCGGCTGACCGAGAACAACGACCGGCTGGTGAGCACCCTCAAGGAGGCTCGCACGCAGATCGTGACGCTCAAGGAGGAGATCGACCGCCTCGCACAACCGCCGAGTGGTTACGGCGTCTTCCTGGCCAAGCACGACGACGGCACGGTGGATGTCTTCACCGGCGGTCGCAAGCTGCGGGTCGCCGTCTCGCCCTCGCTGGACGTGGCCGAGCTGCGCCGCGGCCAGGAGGTCCTGCTCAACGACGCGCTCAACATCGTCGACGCGTTCGGCTACGAGCGGGTCGGTGAGGTCGTGATGCTCAAGGAGATCCTGGAGGGGCCAGGCGGCGGGCCGGGTGACCGGGCGCTCGTGGTCTCCCACTCCGACGAGGAGCGCATCGTGCACCTCGCCGAGACGCTCATCGGCTCGGCGATCCGGGCCGGCGACTCGCTCATGATCGAGCCCCGCTCGGCGTACGCGTACGAGCGGATCCCGAAGAGCGAGGTCGAGGAGCTGGTCCTGGAGGAGGTGCCCGACGTCGGCTACACCGACATCGGTGGCCTCCAGTCACAGATCGAGCAGATCCGCGACGCGGTGGAGTTGCCGTTCCTGCACGCGGACCTGTTCCGTGAGCACCAGCTCCGTCCGCCCAAGGGCATCCTGCTCTACGGCCCGCCGGGTTGCGGCAAGACGCTGATCGCCAAGGCGGTGGCCAACTCGCTGGCCAAGAAGATCGCCGAGCGGCAGGGCAAGGAGAAGCACACCAGCTTCTTCCTCAACATCAAGGGCCCGGAGCTGCTCAACAAGTACGTCGGCGAGACCGAGCGGCACATCCGGCTGATCTTCCAACGAGCCCGGGAGAAGGCCGGCGAGGGCACCCCGGTGATCGTGTTCTTCGACGAGATGGACTCGATCTTCCGGACCCGCGGCTCCGGTGTCTCCTCCGACGTGGAGAACACGATCGTCCCGCAGCTGCTCAGCGAGATCGACGGCGTGGAGGGGCTGGAGAACGTCATCGTCATCGGCGCCTCCAACCGGGAAGACATGATCGACCCGGCGATCCTGCGCCCCGGTCGGCTCGACGTGAAGATCAAGATCGAGCGGCCGGACGCCGAAGCGGCCAAGGACATCTTCTCCAAGTACATCCTCTCCGGGCTGCCGCTACACCCCGACGACCTGGCCGAACACGGCGCCGACCCCCAGGCCACCGTCGCGGCGATGATCGACGCCGTGGTGCTGCGGATGTACTCGGAGACCGAGGAGAACCGCTTCCTCGAGGTCACCTACGCCAACGGTGACAAGGAAGTCCTCTACTTCAAGGACTTCAACTCCGGCGCGATGATCCAGAACATCGTCGACCGGAGCAAGAAGATGGCCATCAAGGAGTTCCTCACCTCCGGCCGCAAGGGGCTGCGACTGCAGCACCTGCTCGACGCCTGCGTCGACGAGTTCCGGGAGAACGAGGACCTGCCCAACACCACCAACCCCGACGACTGGGCGCGCATCTCCGGCAAGAAGGGCGAGCGGATCGTCTACATCCGCACCCTCGTCTCCGGGGGCAAGGGCGCCGAGGCCGGCCGGTCCATCGAGACCGCCAGCAACACCGGCCAGTACCTCTACTTCTGTCGTGCAGTTGGGCGATGTACTGGGCCAGGGGTTCGAGGATCTCACGGTGCGGTG
>NZ_JBEXIK010000100.1:0-2355 GCF_040608515.1 Micromonospora sp. NPDC005173 | reverse complement strand
GCCTGTGACGACGACATGCATGACGGGAATAGAGCACAGCGATAGGACAAGCTCGCTCCAGCCAAAGGGGACACCCAGACGTCCGGATCTGCCGCAGAGCGAGCGTTGTCCTTCCGCTGGGGGGCTGTCTGGCGACTACGCGGCGTTGGACCACGAGCGGCTGGAAAGGACGAGGCGATAACCGTCCGGATCTTCGACCGAGATACCCCACCGATCCCAGTACGCGCCTTGGGACACGCGCTTGCCGCCGGCCTGTTCAAGGCGGGCCACGAGCGCGTCGTCGATCGGTTCGGACAGATAGAGCACAAGGAGATCTTCGCTCGTCGGTGTCGGCTGCACGGAGAGGCTTAGGCCCCCAACCAGTTCCAGATGCCATGACGCCCCGCGCCAGCCCAGCATCAGCAGGTCATGTTCTCCGGGGCCGCCCGCAGCCCGGTAGAGCACCTCCAGTCCCAGCCCCTGCACATAGAAGCGTTCGACCGCCGCAAGGTCCCGGGTGGGCCGGGCGAGGCGAATACTTACGTTCGGGTCGATCATTCAGATAGCTCCGTCCAGACGATTGACGATCAGGCTGCAAGCTGAACCTTGCTTAAAGTCAAGACAGCTCATCTCGACGCGCCACCCCATGATCAAACATCCTCTCTTGCCGCCGACCGCGCGCTATGCAGCGTCACGACAACCGGGTCAAGCCGGCGCACGGTCGTGCCGATGAGCCGTTGCCTGCCTCTCCGTCGCGGGTACGGCTGTCGCGGGTACGGCTTTGGCGAGAACCACTGCTCGTCAGCGGCGGAGCCAAAAGACATCCCGAAGGATCGCGTTGCCAACACGCTTGTCGGTGACCCAGGTCAAGCCCCTGCGCTCGAAGGGGATGCCGGAGCGGTAGAACAGCACCACGGCGGGCACGAGTGTCACGCAGCCGACTGCCCAGGCCCCCATGAAGACCGGTTGCGGCAGCGTGGGCGCAATCTGCGCTACGGAGATGATGCCCCAGACAACCACCGGAAGCAGCACAAGGTTGGCCACGCGAGCCAACCAGACGGCGGTTCGGTACACCGCGCTCCGCCGGATGCCCAGCAGTGCATCATCCTCGATCGGCAGCATGCAGGCCATCGTAGAGCGACCCTGCCACGGCGAGTCCCCTGCCGCACGAGGCGATCGGCTCCTCCCACGGCCCCTCGCAAATGGGCCCTCGCGCGTCCTCAACTGCCGCGATCCGCGCGTGGCGGAGCGTGGCTACCGCTCGGCATCCTGATCTGCCGAAGAGCGGATGTCGGTGGAAAATGGTGGGGCCGGATAACGGGTGCCACGCCAGCCGTGCAAGATACCGTTTGTGCGTAGGGAGTGTCTGAGCCTCTCCGTTGAGTCGGTCCAGGCAGTGCCGGGAGGCTGGCGGCTGGAGGGTGAGCCGGATTATCACCCGCGGCATTGGGCTCGCCCGGGAGACCGCTTCGACCGTGCCTGCCGCGAGCACGGCCGCAAGCCGCGGGATGTGGACCTGGTCGTGGTTGAGCTCACCGGGTCATTCGCCATCGTCACCGGCGTCGGTGGCGACCTACTAAGGCCCGCCGACATCGTCTCCGGCGAGCGTCTCGTCGACGACAGCGGCCGGGCCGGCGAAAGGCTCCAGCGGCCGGTCGACGCCACTGAACGCCTGTCCCAGATTCTGGGTCTGCCAGCGCTCGCCACGGCAGCCGAGACCGGATGCGACTGGTCGCCGGCCGAGACAGAGCTGGGCGTTGTGCTTCCGGACGACTACAAGATGTTCGTCGACGCGTACAGCGCCGGCTCCGTCGATGACCAGGTCATCGTCTGCGCCCCTGACGCGGCCCACGACTGGGCGGACCTGGTGCAACACAACACCTGGGCGCACGAGTGCGTCCGCCTCGACTTCGCGGGGCCTGGCAACTGGTCCGGAGACTGGCCGCTGGGTGACGCATCGCGTTGGACACCGAACCGTGAAGATGTCCCGTCCTGGTTCGAGCCCGGTGACAACCTGATCTCGTGGGGGAGCTCCGTCAACGGTGACTTCCTCTTCTGGCACGTCAGGCCCGGCACGGCGCCTGACGACTGGCCTGTGGTGCTGAAGGAACGAGGGCCGTACTGGGAGCAGTACCGCGTCGGATTCTCCGCGACACTGGTCGGCCTGCTCACCGGCGAAATTCAATCCGAGTACCTCAGCCGTTGGCTCGGCGGACCGCACTCCTACGCTCTCTACGACGTGATCGTCGCTTACAGCCACCGTCGCACTCATGTGCACTGATCTGGCACCCCTCTGTGTCAAGAGGCCGTGGCGAGGGTTGTTCTAGGCTGGGGTGTGGCGGGTCCGGGAAGTGACTTTTCCGAAGTGTCGATCTC
>NZ_JBEXIK010000099.1:0-3578 GCF_040608515.1 Micromonospora sp. NPDC005173 | reverse complement strand
GATCACTGCTCGGCGGTGCCCTCCTGCCCACCTCGGGCGCACGCCCGCTGGCACTCGTCGGCGGGCTGCTCACGCTGGTCGCCCTCACACTGCTCTCCGTAGACGCGCGCCGGGGCCGCACCGCCGGGCCAGCGCCGACCGCCACCCGAGCCCCCACCAGCTCCGCAGCTACGCGGCAGGTCACACCCGCCCGGACGGCAACGCCATTCCACGATCGGCAGAACGCGTCCTAGGCTGCCTCGGTTACATCGCCGGAGGTGTCTCGGTCCACCGCTGGCTGAGGTTCCACCCGCTCCGAACGCATGTTGACGTTGACCGCGGCTGCCGTAGTTGGCGGTCGTGGATGCCTCTCGCCGCCGATGATCTCGAGCACGCAGCCCTCGAGCGTGCCCTTCAGCATCTCCGTCAGGTCGTCCATCGCGGCTCCTCTTCGGCCCCCCTGGTACCTTGTACTACCGAGTACCGCTATACGGTAGCGCCGAGTACCGCTATACGGTAGCGCCAAGGGTGCCCGGCAAATGGACGCGAATCGCCCTCGCGTTGCTCCGGACGCGACTACGGTCAGACCAGTGGTCGATCACCTCAGCGCGGTGGAGGCACTCAAGGCGGACCCGACCCTGTCCGGGTTGCGCCGCTCCCTCGAGGCGTACTACGGCGACCCGGCCCGCGAGGCGGCGATGGACGCGTTCTACGCGCCCCTGGTCCGCCCAGGGGACTTGGCCTTCGACGTCGGCGCGCACGTGGGCGACCGGCTCGGCAGCTTCCGGCGGCTGGGCGCCCGCGTGGTGGCCATCGAGCCGCAACCGCTCTGCACCCGGGCCCTGCGCGCCCTCTACGCGCACGACGACCGGGTGACCGTGGTGGAGGCGGCGTGCGGGGCGTGTACCGGGCCGGTGCGGCTGCACGTCAACTCGGCGAACCCGACGATCTCCACGGCGTCGGCGGGCTTCCTGCAGGCCGCCGATGGGGCCGGCGGCTGGGAGGACGAGATCTGGGACGTCGAGATCGAGGTGGCCGGAACCACACTCGACACACTGGTCGCGGCGCACGGCGTGCCGGGCTTCGTGAAGATCGACGTGGAGGGATTCGAGGACGCCGTGCTGGCCGGATTGAGCCGCCCCCTGCCGGCGCTGTCCTTCGAGTTCACCACCATCGAACGGGACCTGGCCGCACACTGCCTGGACCGGCTCACCCGGCTCGGCTTCACCACGTTCACCGTGGCGCTCGGCGACGAGATGGCGTTCGCTCTTGATGGCTGGCGGCCGGCGGGCGAGGTGGCGGCGTACCTGCGGGCGCTGCCCCACGAGGCCAACTCGGGCGACGTCTACGCCCGCGCCCGGCCCGCCTGACCCGCCTGGCGGACGTCAGGCAGCGGCAAAGGCGGCGAGCCGGTCCGAACGTGTGGGGCTCGAATACTCGGTTCGGCTGTCTGAATTGCGGTTCTGTGCGAGCTCGAGCCCGGCGCAGCCGGCATGCTCGTCGCCATGAGCACGTCGTTGCTGTACCTGCTGCTTCGCCAGGTCCTGCGGATGTTGTCCCAGCTCGCCCGTGACGATGGGGCCAAGGATGTGGAGATCCTGGTGCTCCGCCATCAGGTGGCGGCGCTGAGCCGCCAGGTGACCCGCCTCGATCTCGAACCGGCCGACCGGGTGGTGTTGGCGGTGCTGTCGCGGCTGCTGCCCCGCCCTCGCTGGTCGGTGTTCTTCGTGACCCCGGCGACGCTGCTTCGTTGGCATCGTGAACTCGTCGCCCGGCGATGGACGTACCCGCACGCCCGGCCGGGCCGGCCACCAGTGAACGCACAGGTCCGCGACCTGGCGCTGCGACTCGCGGCGGAGAACCCGTCGTGGGGGCACCGCCGCATCCAGGGCGAAATGCTCGGCCTGGGCTACCGGGTCGCGGCGAGCACGGTGTGGAGGATCCTCAACCAGGCCGGGGTCGACCCGGCACCCCGGCGGTCCGGACCCACCTGGAAACAATTCCTGACCGCCCAGGCCCACACGATCCTGGCCTGCGACTTCTTCACCGTCGACACCGTATTCCTCAAGCGGATCTACGTGCTGTTCTTCGTCGAGATCGCCACCCGCCAAGTCCACGTGGTTGGGGTGACCGCCCATCCAACCGGCACCTGGGTGACGCAGCAAGCACGAAATCTGCTGATCGACCTCGACCAGCACGCGGCTGGGCTGCGGTTCCTGCTCCGCGACCGCGATACGAAATTCGCGGCGGTCTTCGACACGGTGTTCACCGCCGAAGGCATCGACGTGATCAAGACCCCGCCGCAGGCACCCCGGGCGAACGCATTCGCCGAACGATGGGTAGGCACCGTACGCCGGGAGTGCACCGACAAGATGCTCATCGTCGGCGAGCGGCACCTCGCGACCGTCCTCGCCGAGTACACGGCCCACTACAACAGCCACCGCCCACATCGATCGCTGGATCAGCGGCCGCCGAATCCTGCGCCGCACGTTGTCGACCTGAACGGTGTGCGGATCCAACGGTGACCGATCCTAGGCGGATTGATCAACGAATATTCGCAGGCAGCGTAGCCGGACCGACTTTACGAGCCCCACACCCGCTGGTCAGCGGGCTTCCGCACGATCTCCAGCGTGATTTTCAAGGTGTCGCGGGTCCAGTCGACGAGACGGCCCGCGAAGCCCTGGTCGGCGAAGACGTGCCGGATCGGGGTGGCCAGATAAGCGCTGAGCAGGGCGGTCTTCGCGCCGTCGCGGTCCTGCCACGACGCGGCCATCACCGCCACGGTGACCAACAGCCCGGCGGTATCGGTGATGACGAACCGTTTCCTGCCGTTGACCTTCTTACCCGCGTCGTAGCCCCGCGTCTGCTGCCCGACGGTGTCGGCGCCCTTCACCGACTGCGAGTCGATGATCCCCGCCGACGGCTCCGGATTCCACCCATCCTGCACCCGCGCCTTGACCCGCAGCGCGGCCAGCAGGTTCTCAGTCACACCGGCGTCCTCCCAGCGCACGAAATACCAGTACACCGTCTGCCACGGCGGCAGATCCGCCGGCAGGTACCGCCACGGACACCCCGAGCGAACCACGTACAAGATCGCGTTGACGATCTCCCGACGAGGGTGCTTCTCCCGCCGCCCGTCCATGCTGGGCTCCGGCAACAACCCTTCGATCAACCCCCACTGGGCATCGGTCAGGTCCGACGGGTAACCACGACGAGGCGACGACACCCCGACACCCTGCCCGCCCCGGCGGCCATCTTCACGCCACCACACCGTCCACACCCGACCTTTTCAAACACGCACTTACTGGGCGTTTTGATCACTCTTGCTGCATATTGCTGCTTCCGTGGGCCTGGTCGGTGAGGCGTCGGCAGGGTCGAATGATCACCACTGGGACCAGGTTCACCTGATTGATGCCGATGCGAGATGCCCTGCTTTGATCCGCAGATCGTGTCTGGTTCAGGAAAGTTCGGGAATCGCCGGACCCAACTGCGAGCCACCGCACAGTCCACAGTAGACATGTCGTATGGCCGAACGACCCGCCTACCCCTCCGACCTGTCCGACGCCCGCTGGGCGCTGATCGCACCACGCCTGGACGCC
>NZ_JBEXIK010000098.1:0-4126 GCF_040608515.1 Micromonospora sp. NPDC005173 | reverse complement strand
TCCTCCTGCACCACCACCGTCCCGAACTCCGTCCGGAACAACGAACCCGTCGGACAGACATCCAGGCAGGCCGCGTGCGTGCAGTGCTTACACACATCCGACATCATCAACCAACGGAAATCGCTGCGCCCCTCCGCGCCGGTGCCCCGACCCGGCGGCTGCGCACCCGGCATCCCGAGGAACTCCGGCCCGGCGCCACCCCCGACCGGCCCGGGGCCACCGACGACCGGCCCGGGGCCTACCGGGTCGCCGAGCACGTCGTTCGGTCCGCCGGCGGCCATCCGCGCGGCGGCCGACGGTGACTCGGGCGGCACTCCCGGGTTCGCGCCGTTCAGATCGGTGGTGCCGCCTGCGACGGCCGCCGACGCCGCGCTGGCCGGCGTCCCGGCGGGCGGCGGGGCGCGATGCCCGGCCGGGCGGGCCTGTTCGATGAACGCGACGTGCCGCCACGAGTTCGCGGTCAACGCGCCCGTGTTGTCGTAGGACATGCCGAGCAGGTCCAGGCCGGAGCCGGGCACCCCGTTCCACTCCTTGCAGGCCACCTCGCACGCCTTACAGCCGATGCAGACGCTGGTGTCGGTGAAGAACCCCATCCGCGGCGGCGCCGACGACCAACCGGCATCCGGTGCCGGATCCAGCGGCCCGTACAGGCTGTTCGGGTCAGGAATCACCGTGCCCCTCCCCGTCGCTGTCGGTGGTGACCGCCGGGGCATGTCGACCCGGGGCGATTCCGGCCCGCCGCTGGTAGTCGGCCACCAGGTCGAGCAGCGCTGGCCCGGTGGGACGGCGGCCGGGCCGGACGTCGCAGGTGCCGACCTTGCTCTCCTGGATCAGGACGTTCGGGTCGAGGCTGATGCCGAACAGGTCGTTGGCCGAGTCGCCGGTCACCAGACCCTCGAAGCCGAAGTGGTACGGCAACCAGACCTGATGGATGACCTGGCCGTCCACCCGCAGCGGGGTGAGCCGGTCGGTCACCAGCACCCGTGCCTCGATGGCCGCGCGGGCGCTGACCAGATGTGCCCAGCCGAGATGCGCCAGATTGGCCTCGGCGGCCAACTGCGGGGAGACCTCGACGAACATCTCCGGTTGCAGCTCGGCCAGCGGGCCGACCGTGCGGCTCATCCCGCCAGCGGTGTGGTGTTCGGTGAGCCGGCTGACCGTGAACACGTACGGGAACACCTGGCTGTGCGGCTCCGGTGGGCTCGGGTTCACCGAATTGATCGGGTGCGCGTACATCTTGCGGGTCGGGTTGGCCTGCTGACGGTAGAGCGGGTTGCGCACCGGTGACTCGACCGGCTCGTAATGGGTGGGCATCGGACCGTCCAGGACTCCGCTGGGCGCGTACAGCCAGCCCTTACCGTCGCCCTGCATGATGAACGGGTCGTCGCCGGCGATGCCCTCCGTGCCGGACGCGCCGGGCGGCGGCCGGTACGACGGCGGTTTGGTCTTCTCGAAGTCCGGCACGTCGTAGCCGGTCCACTCGGCCTTCTCCGGGTCCCACCAGACGTACTTCTTACGCTCACTCCACGGTTTGCCGTCCGGGTCGGCGGAGGCACGGTTGTAGAGGATCCGCCGGTTCGCCGGCCAGGCCCAACCCCACTCCGCAGCGACCCAGTCCTGCTCGTGCCGGGACTTCCGGCGGGCGGCCTGGTTCACGCCGTCGGCGTACACCCCGGTGTAGATCCAGCAGCCGATCGCGGTGGAGCCGTCCGCGCGAGCCTCGCCGAAACTGGACAGCGGACTGCCGGTCGCCACGTCGTACCCGTTGATTTCCCGCAGCACGGCCTCGGCGCTCGGCTCCGCGTGCGGGCCGTGCGTGGGGTAATCCCAGGTGAGGTCGAGCAGCGCCCGGTCGCGGGGCAGGTCCGAGCCGGCCAGCTTCTCCCGCAGCTTGCGGCCGAGGTGGTAGAAGAACCACAGCTCGGAGCGGGCGTCGCCCGGGGGTTCGACGGCCTTCTCGCGCCACTGCAGCAGCCGTTGGGTCTGGGTGAAGGTGCCCTCCTTCTCCACATGCGAGGCGGCGGGCAGGAAGAACACCTCCGTACGGCACTCCTCAGGGACGATCTCGCCGGTGGCCACCTCGGGGCCGTTCTGCCAGAACGTTGCGCTCTCGATCATGAACAGGTCACGGACCACCAACCAGTCGAGGTTGGCCATCCCGAGGCGCTGGGCGCGGCCATGCGCGGAACCCACCGCCGGGTTCTGCCCAAGCAGGAAGTACCCCTTGATCTTGCCGTCGATCATGTTGAGCACCTGCTGGTACGTCCCGTGGTCGCCGGTCAACCGGGGCAGATAGCCGTAGCAGTAGTCATTCTCTGGCGTCGCCGCATCGCCCCAGTACGCCTTGAGCAGGCTGGCGGCGAACGACCCGGCGTTACCCCAGAAGCCCTTCTGCCCGGGGTGGCGGATGCTGTCGACCCATTTGTCGAACGTCGGGTGGTCGGCGTGGTGTGGCATCGGTAGGTAGCCGGGCAGCAGGTTGAACAGCGTCGGGATGTCCGTGGAGCCCTGGATGCTGGCATGCCCCCGCAGCGCCATGACCCCGCCACCGGGGCGGCCCATGTTGCCGAGTAGCAGTTGGATGATCGCGCCGGTGCGGATGTACTGCACGCCCACGCTGTGCTGCGTCCACCCCACCGAGTAGATCAGCATCCCGGTACGTTCCCGGCCGGAATTCGCCGTCCAGGCTTGGGCCAGTTCCAGGAACTTCTCCTGCGGAATGCCACAGACCCGTTCCACCATCTCCGGCGTGTAGCGGGCGAAGTGCCGCTTGAGGATCTGGTACACGCAACGCGGATGCTGCAACGTCTCGTCCCGCAGGGTCTGGCCGCCAACCGGTGCGCCGTGCGACTCGTGCGCCAGCCCCGAGGCACTATCCCGCTCCTGGGCGGTGTGCCCGCTGCCGGAGGAGCCCTCGTGCCCCTCGTACTGCCAACTGTCCTGCACGTAGGTGCCGGTCTGGGGGTCGAAGCCGGAAAAGAACCCGTCGCCGTCCTCGGTGTCGGTGAACTGCTCGCTGACGATCGTCGCCGCGTTCGTGTACGAGAGCACGTACTCGCGGAAGTCGAGTTCGTTGTCCAGGATGTAGCGCACCACCCCACCCAGCAGGGCGATGTCGGTGCCCGCCCGGATCGGCAGGTAGCTGTCGGCGACCGCGCTGGTCCGGGTGAACCGAGGATCGACGTGGAAGACCTTGGCGCCACGGCGCTTGGCCTCCATCACCCACTGGAAACCCACCGGATGCGCCTCAGCCATGTTCGAACCCTGAATGACGATCACGTCAGCGTTGGCGATGTCCTGCTGAAAGTCCGTCGCACCGCCACGACCGAAGCTGGCCCCCAGACCGGGGACAGTGGCGGAGTGTCAAATACGCGCCTGGTTCTCGATCTGGAGCGCCCCCATCGCGGTGAACAACTTCTTGATGAGGTAGTTCTCTTCGTTGTCCAGCGTCGCCCCACCCAGACTGGAGATACCCAGGGTCCGGTTGAGCGGCCGGCCCTCGCTGTCGACGTCCTCCCAGGTCTGCTCGCGGGCGGCGAGGATCCGGTCGGCGATCATGTCGAGCGCGGTGTCGAGTTCCAGATCTTCCCACTGCGTCGAGTACGGCCGGCGGTAGCGGATGGTCGTCTGCCGCAACGGGCTAGTCACCAGGCTCTTGCTGGCCGCGCCCTTCGGACAGAGCCGACCCCGCGAGATCGGACTGTCCGGGTCGCCCTCGATCTGACTGACCTGCCCGTCCTTGACGAACACACGCTGACCGCAGCCCACCGCGCAGTACGGGCAGACCGAGCGGGCCACGCTGTCGGCATCCTCGGTGCGGGCAGTCAACTCCGCCGAGCGGGCGGATTGCGCCGCAGCGCCCCGGCCCAACGGGTCGGTGCCGGTGAGCTGCCGGTAGACCGGCCAACCTTCGATGAAGGTCCGCAAACCCATCCCCCGACACCCCCTCCCACGCGAGCGACCTCATGAACATAGGTCAACCGAGACATGTTCGCGAACCGAGGGATCACCGGCTGAACAGACAGCGCCGCCCCCGGCTGGTGGGCCGGGGGCGGCGTTGGTGTCGGTGTGCAGGTCGCCTCTCGGCGAGTGGCACGACGCGGCTCCAGCCGAACGGTGTTCCGCG
>NZ_JBEXIK010000097.1:0-4182 GCF_040608515.1 Micromonospora sp. NPDC005173 | reverse complement strand
GTGGCAAACCCATAGGTGGCCGCAAAGCCCATGGCGCGAACGCATTGTCACCATCGGATAACCGATTGTCCTGTCGCCGTCCATTTTAGTCGAGAATCGGCGGCTCAAGGGGAGACGTCGGAAAGATCCTCCGCCCGGCTCGAGCATCCGTCGACGTCTGGCTTTCTGTCGCCAATCCGCAGCCCTACTGTCGGAAACCAAACTGTATCCCCTTGTGGCTGAAGGTTAATCCGAAGGGCCGATCGTGAACGCTCCCGGCCGGTGTTTCTTTTTACATGCAAGCTGCGATGGCGACTAGCCGGACCGCCATTGCACCGCGGCGCCCCGGCATTTCATGGCATTGGTCCGGGAGGAGTGGTTTGCAGTGAGCGACAAGCGGGACCGAGCGGCTGACCTGGCGCCGACGCGGTCCGTGGCAGATCGGGAAGCTCGGGGCGGATTGCTCACCGCCGCGACAGCGCCGCCGGTGCGGCGACTCGCCGCCCGCGGCCGCCGCGCAGGCGCCGCGACCGTCGCCGCGATCCTGGTGTCGGTCGGACTGAACTGCATCCCGGCCCGCGCGGCGGACGGCCCCTGCGCCAACCCTGTCAACGTGATTGCTTGCGAGAACAGCAAGCCCGGGACGCCGCCCTCGGAGTGGGACGACATCTGGGGTGCCGGAGACGACACGATCCAGGGCTTCACCACCGATGTCAGCGTCAACGTCGGGCAGACCGTCAGCTTCAAGATCAAAGCGGCTGCGGCCTACCGCATCGACATCTACCGCCTCGGCTACTACCAGGGCAACGGGGCCCGCAAGTTGGCTACCCTTAACCCGCAACTCGGTGCGCCGCAGCCAGACTGCGTGACGGACGCGACGACCGAGATATACGACTGCGGGACCTGGCATGTCTCCGCGACCTGGACCGTGCCGTCGGACGCGGTCTCCGGCGTGTATCTGGCCAGGCTGACGCGCAACGACAACACCGGCGCGAGCCAGACTCCGTTCATCGTCCGAAACGACGCCAGCACCTCAAAGGTCTTCTTCAAGACGTCGGACGCGACCTGGCAGGCGTACAACGATTTCGGTGGATCAAACTTCTACTGGGGCGGTCCGCAGGGCCGGGCGTTGAAGGTGAGCTACAACCGCCCCTACGCGACGCGAAATATTGGCAATGGTCGCGACTTCCTGTTCAGCAATGAATTTCCGATGATCCGCTTCCTGGAGCGCAATGGCTACGACGTCAGCTACACGACTGACGTCGACGCCGAACGGCGCGGCGATCTCATCCGCAACCACAAGGTGTTCCTCTCGGTCGGCCACGACGAATATTGGTCGGGACGGCAGCGGGCGAACGTCGAGGCGGCCCGCGACGCCGGCGTCAATCTCGCCTTCTTCAGTGGCAACGAGGTCTACTGGAAGACCCGCTGGGAGCCCAGCGTCGACGGCGCCAACAGCCCGTACCGGACCCTGGTCTGCTACAAGGAGACCTGGGCCAACAGCAAGATCGACCCGTCCACCGAGTGGACCGGAACCTGGCGTGATCCCCGGTTCACCCCGCCCTCTGACGGTGGCCGACCGGAGAACGGCCTGACCGGCACGCTCTACATGTCCAACAACACGGACCTGGCCATGCAGGTGCCGGCGGCGCAGGGCAAGAACCGCTTCTGGCGCAACACGGCCGTCGCTGCGCTGTCGGACGGGCAGACCGCCACACTGGCTCCGCACACCGTCGGATACGAGTCCGATGAGGACCGGGACAACGGCTTTCGCCCGCCTGGCCTGATCCGCCTGTCGACCACCACCGGGCCGTCGCCGGAGTATCTGCGCGACTTCGGCAGCACTGTGACTCCCGGCACGACCACGCACCACATGACGTTGTACCGGGCCGACAGCGGGGCCTTGGTCTTTAGCGCCGGCACCATCCAGTGGGCGTGGGGTCTTGACTCCGAGCATGATGGCGTGCAGTCAGCGGCTGACTCCCGGATGCAGCAGGCGACTGTCAACCTGTTGGCCGACATGGCTGCCCAGCCCACCACGCTGATGCCCGGACTTGTCACGGCCACCGCGTCCACTGACACGGCGGCGCCGACGGCGGTCATCACCACACCCGCAAACGGGGCGAGCATCGACAACGGCGCCATGGTGGCCGTCCGTGGCACCGCCTCCGACAGCGGTGCCGGCCGGGTTGCCGGCATCGAGGTTTCCACCGACGGCGGCACCACCTGGCACCCGGCCGACGGAACGTCGACCTGGAGCTACACCTTCGTAGCCAGCGGTACCGCCGCGCAGGTGGTCAAGGCCCGCGCGATCGATGACAGCGGCAACATCGAAACGAGTCCGGCAAGCATCACTCTCGCTCTGGATGGTCCGAGCTCGCTCTTCGGCCAGCGTGTGCCGACGGTTTCGGCAGACGTCGACGGATCAGCCGTCACGCTCGGCGTCAAGTTCACGCCGCAGAGCGACGGGAGCATCGTCGGTGTGCGGTTCTACAAGGGAACGGGGAACACGGGCACCCACACCAGCTCCATCTGGTCGTCCAGCGGTCAACTGCTGCGCACCGGCACTTTCGGCAACGAGACCGCCACCGGCTGGCAGAGGTTGAATTTCTCCAGCCCGCTGAAGGTCGCCGCGAACACGACGTACATCGTCTCCTACTTCGCGCCGAACGGGCACTACGCCGCCGACGACCGGTTTTTCAGCTACTTCGACCACAGGCCGACGCCGCTGGTGGCGCCGAGAGCCACAACCAACGGCGGCAATGGCGTCTTCCGTCCGGGCTCAGGCTTCCCGGACCAGGCGTCGCCCACCGATGCCAACTACTACGTCGACGTGCTCTTCATCGACGGGGAAACGGCGCCACCCACCGTGCTGTCCACCACCCCCGGGCAGGATGAGACCGGAGTGGACCTGTCCGCACGCCCGCAGGCGCTCTTCTCCAAGCCGCTGGCCCCCTCGTCGGTTCAGTTCACGCTCAAGGACGCCGGGAACACGCCCGTCGCCGGCATCGCGTCGTACGACGACGCCACCCGTACGGTCACCTTCACGCCGGCCGCCGACCTCACCCTTGGGCAGACCTACATCGCCACCGTCTCGGCGACGGACCTGCAGGGCAGGCCGATGAAGGCCCCGCAGACATGGTCGTTCACCACCACCGCCTATGCGCAGGTGTCGACCTTGTTCGCCCCGGACGCCGTACCGGGGTCCGCATCATCGAGCGACGCACAGGCGGTCACCCTCGGTGTGAAGTTCACGCCAGCGGTCAGCGGAAAGGTCATCGGCGTCCGCTACTACCAAGGGCCGGGAAACGGTGGCACGCACACCGGCAGCATCTACTCGGCGAGTGGGGACCTGTTGGCACGCGCCACGTTCCCGGCCAGCGCCGGCACCGGCTGGCGGAGCGTGCAGTTCGCCACGCCGGTTCAGGTGGTAGCGGGAACGACGTACGTCGCCGCCTACTGGGCGCCCGAGGGCAACTACGCGCACGACGGCGGCTTCTTCGGCGAGCCCTACACGAACGACGACACCACTCTCAGCGCGCCCGCCGGAAGCAACGGCGTGTACGCCTACGGCAGCGACACCTTCCCGACCGGTAGCTACAACTCGACCAACTACTGGGTGGACCCGATGTTCGTCGGTGACGGTCCGCCGCCCGGACCGCCGCCGCCGCCGACTCCGCCCGCCAATGCGATCACCATTTTCGGGTCTGACACGCCCACCGTAGCCGCCTACGACGACAGTTCCGCGCTGGAGGTTGGGGTCAGGTTCACCGCCGACGTCGATGGCGTGGTCGCCGGGATCCGGTTCTGGAAGGGAACCGGCAACAACGGAACCCACCGGGGCACGCTCTGGACGGTGGACGGTCAGCAGCTGGCAACCGGCGCCTTCGTAAGCGAGACCGCGTCGGGCTGGCAGACGCTGCTCTTCGACCAGCCGGTCCAGGTCTCCGCGGGTACCTCGTTCGTGGCCTCGTACTCCAGCCCGACAGGCCATTACGCGGTCGACATCAACGCCTTTGCGGAGGGGTACGACAAGCCGCCGCTGCACGTGGCGCCCACCGGCGGCCTCTACCGGTACGGCGGCGGCACCGCCTTCCCGACCGCGACCTCGAACCACAACTTCTGGGTCGACGTCTACTTCATCCCCGGCGGTTAGCGGATCAGTCCGGGCGGCCACCTGTGGCCGCCCGGACCCCGCCAACG
>NZ_JBEXIK010000096.1:0-4883 GCF_040608515.1 Micromonospora sp. NPDC005173 | reverse complement strand
CCCGACACCGCCTGGATCAACAACCCGGCCCGGCAAGAACAACCCACCCGCTAACGACAACCTGTCTCAGGTTGACTTGACAACTACCGGCCTGCCCGGCGATGTCATGACACTGCCGGCGCTGCGAGACTGGCTCCTCGCGCACCCGCGCGCCTTCACCGCGCGCGACGAGGTGTGGCGGGAGTTGATCCGCCGCGCCCGCCTCGACGGGCCAGCGTGGGTGATCGCCGCGGTCGGCATGGCAATGCCGGCGCTGCGCCGCTACGCCAATCACCTGTGCGCCGGCTACGGCGGCGACCCGGACGACATCGGCGCAGAGGTCCTCACCGGCTTCCTGACCGCGCTGCGCGACCGGGTCGACCTGGCCCGCGACGCCCCCTACGCGGCGCTGTGCCGGGCGGCGTTCCGCGCCGGCTACGCCCTGCGACAACAAGCCTGCGAGTACACGTCGGTGGACAACGTCGACCACATCACCGGTCCCCGCACCCCCACCGTGCCCTACGGGCACCCGGACCTGCTCGTCCAACGGGCGGTCGGCCTGGGCATCCTCGACCGGGAGGACGAGCAGCCCTACATCGACATCCGGCTCGGGCGGCGGGCCATCGAACCGGTCGCCGCCCGCCTCGGCATCACCGTCGACGCGTTGCGCATGCGGTTGAGACGCATCGACACCCGCCTCGCCGACGCCCTCACCACAGGGCTGCTCACCGGCGTCACCAGCCAGCAGACGGCTGACGGCTGACGAACTCGCCCATCAAGCCGTGCACCGCTCGGCCACCCGCACCGGCCTCGCCGCGGTTAGCCGCCGCATCGCCGATCAGATGCCGGTGTCCGCGCCGGCGGCGCTCGCCGCCTGAGTCACACCCGCGCACCGCATCAATCCGATGCCGCTACACGAGAAGCCCGTGAACGTCCTCGCCTGTCGCACCGACCCGCCGGCGAGGACGTTCGGCTGTGCCGGCCCTGCACACGCGGTGGACCCCAACCGTCGTTTCGCGGTCCACCGCTGCTCGAGGCCGCATCGACGCCGGAGCTGTCGGCGCTCCCAACTCGAGGTGTGACCGGCCCGCTCCACTCCCGGCAGCAGCGGATCAGCCGGCAAACTCTCGATTCTCACAGCCGCTCACAACGCAGCCCTTTCCTGTGAGCCAAGGCCACCGCGAGCAGGCGATTGCCCCCCTCATGCTGACGGTCTCAGCTTGCCCCACCACGGCCAGAGCTGGCCCCACCAAAAGTGGGGGTACCTCCCGCAAAACGCGAGGCTCCGTCACGTCTGCTCGATCAGCGCCCGACAGGCTGAAGGCCAGCGCACGCTCGGCGGCAGATCCGTGCAGCTGACCTTGGCCGGATCGCCCGGTTCAAGACCCGTGTACCCCGGTTCTGCCGCCTCCCGCGGCCGGCGAGCGCTCGTCGTGCCGGCGCCACCAGACCCGCTACCGCTCCATCACCCGGCTCTCTCGGTCGGGATGTTCGCCGTTGTGGTGGGCCGGTAGCGTACGTTCACGACCGATGTAGGTTCGCCTTCGCCGAGCTGGTGAAGACGGATCGGCTCGCTGCCGGGGTTGTCGTACAGCCGGATGCCGTCGCCGAGCAGGACGGGTGCGATGTGCAGGTCGATCTCGTCGATCAGGCCCAGGGCGAGAAGCTGGCGGCCGATGGTCGGTGAGAACACTTCGAGGTTCTTGCCGCCGGCCGCCTCCAGCCCGATCCGCACCGCCTCGGCCGGGTCACAGTTCAGGAACGTGACTCCGTCGGCGGGCGCGGCGTCCTCGGGGTGGTGGGTGAGCACGAAGACCGGTCCGTCCCAGGAGCCGCCGTACGGGCGGCTGTCAGGCGCGGCGTCCCAGCCGTCTCGGCCACCCAACACGGCGCCCGTGGTCCCGATGTACTCGTCGGCCAGGCCCGGACGGGCCGAGATTCCGCTCATCCAGTCCATCTCGTGGTTCGGCCCCGCCACGAATCCGTCCAGTGACGTGGTGAAGTGCCACAGGACCTTTCCGGCTGCGGTCTGCGGCTCAGTGTCGCTCATTTCAGACTTGGTCATGGTTGTTGAGACGGTGTCCGCCGGGCAAGCTCATCGGTGGAGGCGTGGCGGTAGCAGGAACGCCGGGAAGAGCGCCGGCGCGTGGAACGCGGTGATCTCTGTGATCCGGCCGTCCTGGATCTGCAGCACCCCGATCGCGAACGGTGCGTAGGAGTGCTCTGCCGCAGGTCGCACGTAGGCCGCCGCGGCAAGCTGGCCGTTGGCCCCCGCCGGCAGCATGCGGAACGCTCCCACATAGCTGGGCGAGCCGGCATTCCAGCTCGCCGACAGCGCCGCGAGCACCGCGTCGCGGCCGGCGAACCACTCCGGATACGGCGGCATCGTCGTTCGCACTTCCTGCGCCAGCAGTTCGGCGACCCCGGCGAGATCGCCACGCTCGACCGCGGACATGTACCGGCGTAGCACCCTGCGATCTTCGTCGGTGGGTGGTGAGGACGGCGCCCAGTCCGTCCGGCCCGGTGGCAGGTGCTCGCGCAGCGTTGCTCGTGCCCGTTGCAGCGCGCTGTTGACCGATGCGACGGTACCGTCCAGTACCTGGGCCGTCTGCCGGACCGGCCAGCCCAGCACATCATGCAGAATCACCGCGGCGCGCTGCCGGGGCGGCAGGTGTTGGATCGCGGCCAGGAAGGCCAGTTCCAACGTCTCCTTCGCGACGACCGTCGGCTCCGGCTCATCGGAGCGCGGCGCGACCGGCTCCCATAGATGGCTGGGAAACGGCTGCAGCCAAGGGGTAGCGACAACCGCAGCTCGCGCCTGCCCCGGTCCGGACGGCGGACCGGCCTGATGGGGCAGCACGCGCCGCGCCCGACCGTCAAGGACATCGAGGCACGCATTGGTCGCGATCCGGTACAGCCAAGCGCGCAACGAAGAACGCCCCTGAAACCCGTTCCGGCCTCTCCACGCCCGCAGGAATACCTCTTGGACCAGGTCCTCGGCCTCATCGAACGACCCGAGCATGCGGTAGCAGTGCACCCGCAACTCGGCACGATGCCGCTCGGCGAGTTCGGCGAAACTCCTGTCGTCGTCCACCCGGCGACGGTACTTAACGACAAGCCCGGACGACGCCCGCTCATCGGCATGACCGTGCACTGACGGCGCCGACTTGCGGCAACTGCGTAGCGCGCGGATCGCGGCAGACATCCCAGGATTCAAAATGTCAAGCGGCTGCTGTGCTGTGGTGAGCCCAGGCCTTGTGTTCGTCGTAGATTGAGCGGGTCTTGAGGCATCCGTGGAGGATGCCGACGAGGCGGTTGCCGAGCTGGCGCAGCGCTGCGTGGTGGCCGATCTTTCGAGCTCTCATCGCGTCGTAGTAGGCACGGGCGCCGGGTGAGCCACGCAGAGCGCAGAGGGCCCATTGGTGCACGGCGTCGCTGAGGCGGTCGTTGTGGACATGCCGCGCCAGCACGGTTCTCTTCGTGCCAGAGGCTCGGGTGATCGGTGAGGTGCCGGCGTAGTTCTTGCGCGCCTTGGCGTCGGCGTAACGCTTGGGGTCGTCGCCGAACTCGGCCAGCACCCGAGCACCGAGGACCACACCGAGGCCGGGCAGGCTGGTGTAGAGCTCAGCGTCCGGGTGCCGACCAAAATGCTCTGCCACCACCTCGCCCAGGGCGTCGATCTCCGCGTTGAGCGCTGCGATCAGCCTGACCTCACCGGCGACGATGGCCGCGAACGCCTGCTGCACGGCCGGAGGCTGCCGTAGCGCGGGCGCCCGTAGGACGGTCTGGACTTGCAGCGCCTTGACCGCGACGTCACGACGGTTTGCCTTACGCAGTGCCGTGCTGATCCTGGCCGTGGACAGTCGCGCGGCCCGGTCGGGATCGGGTGCCGCGGCCAGGACGGCGAGCGCGTCAGGCGCGTCGAGGTCGTCGAAGGCGGTCAACGCGGCCGGGAAGTACTCCCGTAGCGCGCTCCGTAGACGTAGCACGTGCCGGGTCCGGTCCCAGATCATGCTTTGGTGGCTGCGAGCGACCAACTTCATCGCCTCGCCGTCGTCGGAGTCCCCGGCGATCGGGCGGTGGTGATCGCGGTCGAGGCGCACGATCTCCGCCAACACATGCGCATCGCCGGCGTCGCTCTTCGCCTTCGACGTGGAATGCCGCTCCCGGTACCGTGCCGTGGACATCGGGTTGATCGCGAAGACCTCATAACCGGCGGCCACCAGCGAGGCGACCCATGCACCGCGTTCGGTCTCGATCCCGATCTTGACCCGAGCGGCAGCATCGGAGGCTGGCAGCTCGGCCCACTCCTTCGGCATCACGCCGGCGATCAGAGCGTGCAGGCGCGTGACGCCATCCAATCCTTCCGACAGACGCCGGCGCGCCAACCGACGGCCCTGTTCGTTCACGATCTCGATGTCGTGGTGGTCCTCGGCCCAGTCATCACCCACGAACAGCATCGCTACCTGGGCTTGACCCGTTTCGACGGACAGGGTCGTTGTGTTGATCTTAGTTAGGCGGTTTGGTCGATCGGTAGCGGTTGTGAGCTGGTGGCCTCGAAAGCCGCAGGGCTGAGGTAGCCGAGGGTTGAGTGTCGGCGGCGGGTGTTGTACCAGCCCTCGATGTATTCGAATATGGCCTGGCGGGCGGCTTGGTGGGTGGGCCAGGCCTGGCGGTGCAGGAGTTCGTTTTTGATGGTGGCGAAGAACGACTCGGCGACTGCGTTGTCCCAGCACTGTCCGCGCCGGCCGACGGACAGGCGGATGTCGTGACGGTGTGCGAGGCGCGCGTGCTGGGCGCTGACGTATTGCTTAGGTTCAAGGAGTCGTTGCAACACCGGCTTGTTGGATAGATCTTAGGTGTTCGTCGAGGGCTTCTGCGGGGGTCTTCCAGCCCAGGGCCTT
>NZ_JBEXIK010000095.1:1513-3144 GCF_040608515.1 Micromonospora sp. NPDC005173 | reverse complement strand
AAGGTTGTGGGTTGGTCGTTTGTTGAGAATTGCACAGTGGACGCGAGCATCTTTGTGGTCAAGTTGTCAAGGGCGAACGGTGAATGCCTTGGCACCAGGAGCCGATGAAGGACGTGGGAGGCCGCGATAGGCCTGGGGGAGCTGTCAACCAAGCTGTGATCCCAGGGTGTCCGAATGGGGAAACCTGGCTGGAGTCATGTCCAGTCACCCACACCTGAACACATAGGGTGTGTGGAGGGAACGCGGGGAAGTGAAACATCTCAGTACCCGTAGGAAGAGAAAACAATTTAGTGATTCCGTGAGTAGTGGCGAGCGAAAGCGGATCGAGGCTAAACCGGCTGCGTGTGATACCTGTCAGGGGTTGCGTGGTTGGGGTTGTGGGACCCTGCTGAACAAGCTGACACTTGTTCGAGAAGTTACAAAGTCAGTGGCTAGTCGAACAGTCTGGAATGGCTGACCGTAGACGGTGAAAGTCCGGTAGGTGAAAGTTGCTGACCTTCTGTGGGTGTTCCCGAGTAGCGGCGGACCCCTGAAATCTGCCGTGAATCTGCCAGGACCACCTGGTAAGCCTAAATACTTCCTGGTGACCGATAGCGGACAAGTACCGTGAGGGAATGGTGAAAAGTACCCCGGGAGGGGAGTGAAATAGTACCTGAAACCGTTCGCCTACAATCCGTCGGAGCCTTGCGGGGTGACGGCGTGCCTTTTGAAGAATGAGCCTGCGAGTTAGTGGCATGTGGCGAGGTTAACCCGTGTGGGGGAGCCGTAGCGAAAGCGAGTCTGAATAGGGCGATTCAGTCGCGTGTCCTAGACCCGAAGCGGAGTGATCTAGCCATGGGCAGGCTGAAGCGCGGGTAAGACCGCGTGGAGGGCCGAACCCACCAATGTTGAAAAATTGGGGGATGACCTGTGGTTAGGGGTGAAAGGCCAATCAAACTCCGTGATAGCTGGTTCTCCCCGAAATGCATTTAGGTGCAGCGTCGCGTGTTTCTTGCCGGAGGTAGAGCACTGGATGGTCTAGGGGGCCCACAAGCTTACCGAAATCAGCCAAACTCCGAATGCCGGTAAGTGAGAGCGCGGCAGTGAGACTGCGGGGGATAAGCTTCGTAGTCGAGAGGGAAACAGCCCAGATCACCAGCTAAGGCCCCTAAGCGTGTGCTAAGTGGAAAAGGATGTGGGGTCGCATAGACAACCAGGAGGTTGGCTTAGAAGCAGCCACCCTTTAAAGAGTGCGTAATAGCTCACTGGTCAAGTGGTTCCGCGCCGACAATGTAGCGGGGCTCAAGCACACCGCCGAAGCTGTGGCATTCACATTTTAACCTCGCTTGGACTTGATTCCTTGTGCAGGTGTGTGGATGGGTAGGGGAGCGTCGTGCCGCGAGTGAAGCAGCGGGGTGACCCAGTTGTGGACGCGGCACGAGTGAGAATGCAGGCATGAGTAGCGAAAGAAGGGTGAGAAACCCTTCCGCCGGATGACCAAGGGTTCCAGGGCCAGGCTAATCCGCCCTGGGTGAGTCGGGACCTAAGGCGAGGCCGAGAGGCGTAGTCGATGGACAACGGGTTGATATTCCCGTACCCGCGAAAGAGCGTCCCTGACGAACCTCGTTGTGCTAACCACCCAAACCAGCTGC
>NZ_JBEXIK010000095.1:0-1415 GCF_040608515.1 Micromonospora sp. NPDC005173 | reverse complement strand
GTGGGGAGCGTGGGAACCTGACGGGTAGTAGTCAAGCGATGGGGTGACGCAGGAAGGTAGCTGAGCCCGGCCGGTGGTTGTGCCGGGGTAAGCGTGTAGGCCGTGTTGTAGGCAAATCCGCAACACATGAAGGCTGAGACGTGATGCCGAGCCGATTCAGGTGAAGTCAGTGATCCTATGCTGCCGAGAAAAGCCTCTAGCGAGTTCTTAGCGGCCCGTACCCCAAACCGACACAGGTGGTCAGGTAGAGAATACCGAGGCGATCGGGCGAACTGTGGTTAAGGAACTCGGCAAATTGCCCCCGTAACTTAGGGAGAAGGGGGGCCGGAGACGTGAAGCCCCACGCGGGTGGAGCGTTGTATGGCCGCAGAGAGCAGGGGGAAGCGACTGTTTACTAAAAACACAGGTCCATGCGAAGAAGTAATTCGATGTATATGGACTGACGCCTGCCCGGTGCTGGAACGTTAAGGGGACCTGTTAGCTCTTCGGGGCGAAGCGGAGAACTTAAGCGCCAG
Organism: Micromonospora sp. NPDC005173; assembly: GCF_040608515.1. NCBI lineage: Bacteria > Bacillati > Actinomycetota > Actinomycetes > Micromonosporales > Micromonosporaceae > Micromonospora > Micromonospora sp. NPDC005173. The sequence continues at coordinate 900 of NZ_JBEXIK010000095.1, read as the reverse complement.
TAAACGGCGGTGGTAACTATAACCATCCTAAGGTAGCGAAATTCCTTGTCGGGTAAGTTCCGACCTGCACGAATGGCGTAACGACTTCCCCACTGTCTCAACCACAGGCCCGGCGAAATTGCAGTACGAGTAAAGATGCTCGTTACGCGCGGCAGGACGGAAAGACCCCGGGACCTTTACTATAGCTTGACATTGGTACTCGAATTAGCTTGTGTAGGATAGGTGGGAGCCGGTGAAACCTATACGCCAGTATGGGTGGAGGCAATCTTGAAATACCACTCTGGTTGATTTGGGTATCTAACTTCGGACCGTTATCCGGTTCAGGGACAGTGTCTGGTGGGTAGTTTAACTGGGGCGGTTGCCTCCTAAAAGGTAACGGAGGCGCCCAAAGGTTCCCTCATCCTGGTTGGCAATCAGGTGTTGAGTGCAAGTACACAAGGGAGCTTGACTGTGAGACTGACAGGTCGAGCAGGGACGAAAGTCGGGACTAGTGATCCGGCACTTGCGAGTGGAAGCGGTGTCGCTCAACGGATAAAAGGTACCCCGGGGATAACAGGCTGATCTTCCCCAAGAGTCCATATCGACGGGATGGTTTGGCACCTCGATGTCGGCTCGTCGCATCCTGGGGCTGTAGCAGGTCCCAAGGGTTGGGCTGTTCGCCCATTAAAGCGGTACGCGAGCTGGGTTTAGAACGTCGTGAGACAGTTCGGTCCCTATCCGCCGTGCGCGTAGGATACTTGAGAAGGGCTGTCCCTAGTACGAGAGGACCGGGACGGACGAACCTCTGGTGTGCCAGTTGTCCTGCCAAGGGCACGGCTGGTTAGCTACGTTCGGAAGGGATAACCGCTGAAAGCATCTAAGCGGGAAGCCTGCTTCAAGATGAGGTATCCCACCCCACTT
>NZ_JBEXIK010000094.1:0-5386 GCF_040608515.1 Micromonospora sp. NPDC005173 | reverse complement strand
CGCTACGACAGAGCCCGCAAGAACCTCGACCGGCACCCCAACTACATCCTGGCCGCCTACATGGCCTCCGGGACATAACCAGCGCTCGCGGCTTTAGCCGATGAGAGTGCGTCCCATCTTGAGGCGTTGCCACCGTTCCGGTACCCCCTAGGGGTGTCCGGCGGATCATGTGATGGCCTTGCGCGGCTCAGCCATTTCCTTGACTGGCTTCCAAGCGCACCGGGGTGCGGTCGTAGGGTTCTCGCTGTGACAGTTCACCGAATGCCCGCTGCGGAGGTTCCAGTCTCTGTCGAACTGGTGCGCCGTCTGCTCGATCAGCAGCACCCCGATCTAGCGGACTTGCCGGTCGAGGTCCTGGCCAACGGCTGGGACAACCTTGTGTGTCGGCTTGGTGAGGAGTTCCTGGTCCGGTTGCCGCGGCGCGCCATGGCCGCCGAACTCGTCGCGCACGAGCAGCGGTGGTTGCCGGAGTTGGCCGGCCGCCTGCCGTTGCCGGTGCCGGCGCCGGTGCGTGTCGGGCAGCCGACGACTCAGTACCCGTGGTCATGGAGTGTCGTGCCGTTTTTCCCGGGCCGGATCGCGGAGCGGTCGGAGCCCGACGACCTCTGGTCGGCTGCGGCGACGCTCGGCGGTTTCTTGGGCGCGCTGCATGCCCCGGCTCCTTCGGAGGCGCCCGTCAACCCGTTTCGCGGGATTCCACTCGCCGGGCGCGCCGAGGGAGTCCTGACCGGGCTGGCGCACGTCGATCCGGCTGACCGTGCCGCCGCGCTGCGGATCTGGGAGGTGGCCGCCGCTACACCTGCTTGGGATGGTCCGCCGCTGTGGCTGCACGGGGACCTGCACCCGGCCAACATCCTGGTCAACCGCGGCCGAATCAGCGCCGTGATCGACTTCGGTGACATCACCTCGGGCGATCCCGCCACCGACCTGTCCGTGGCCTGGATGCTGTTCACGGCGGAGCAGCGTGCTGCTCTTCGACAGACGTATGGCCGCGCAGACGACGCGACCTGGGAGCGGTCGCGTGGGTGGGCGCTTGTCCTGTCCCTGGTCTTCCTGACGCACTCGGCGGACAACCCGCTGATGCGCGGCATCGGCGAGCGCGCCTTCCGTGCGGTGCTGAATTAGCAGCCGACCTCCAGGTACTACATGGCAGAGCATGACGCCGTAGGCTCCAGGGCGCTTGACTTGCAGTAGCGGCCCAGGGGGCTGGACGGCGGGCTGATCAGGTCTTAATCCAGAGACGGATCGAGGCCGCGGTAACGGTGCCGTGGAAGATATAGGCTCGCTTGTCAAAGCGCGTCGCCACCGCCCGGAAGTGCTTGAGCTGGTTGATCGTGCGCTCGACCTCGTTGTGGCGCCGGTATATCTGTTTGTCGAAGCCGGCGCGCCGTCCTCCTTTGCTGCCGCGGCGACAACGGTTCGCCCGCTGGTCCTTCGGCTCGGGGATGGTGTGCTTGATCTGACGTCTGCGCAGGTAGCGGCGATTGCGGCGGGAGCTGTACGCCTTATCGCCGCCGAGGTGGTCCGGCCGCGTCCGGGGACGCCCGCCGCCAGGGCGCTTGACCTGGATGCGTTCCAGCACCGGGATGAGCTGGGGGCTGTCGCCCCACTGGCCGGGAGTGATCAGCAGGGCCAGCGGCCAGAGGCCACCCTCCCCGGCGAGATGGATCTTGCAGGTGAGGCCGGCGCGTGAACGGCCGAGTCCCTCATCGGGCCGGTGCTGGCGAGGAATCGACCGTCTCTTCGGGATCAGGGGCGCGCTGCGTGGTGCCCCGGCCGCATGCTGGTGAGCCCGGCACGAGGTGGAATCCACGCTCACTATGCTCCAGTCGATCTGCCCTTCGGCGTCGGCATCGGCCAGGACAGCCTGGAGAATCCGATCCCAGGTCCCTTCCGCGGACCAGCGGCGATGGCGCTCGTACACCGTCTTTCCAGTTCCCGAACCGCTCGGGCAGGTCCCGCCACGGGACGCCGGTGCGGATCCGGAACAGGATCCCGTTGATCATCCTCCGGTGATCACCCCATCGCCCGCCCCGGCGACCCGGCTTCGGCAGATGCCGTGCGAGTCGTGCCCACTCATCGTTCGTCAGATCACCCCGCCCCACGACCAGAACGATGGTCCAGGGGCCAGACGGTCATGATCCGCCGGACAGAACCTAGGCCTCACTATTCAGCGTTATGCCACGGACGGGTCAACTGTGCCGAGCGGTATGCGCGTGCGACCGTTGACGACGTGGCGGCCAGCTGCGGACGGGACGGCAACCAGACGGTCTGAATGCCGAGTTGCTCGTTCATCGCAGCGAGCTGGTACTCGTAGCGAAGGTCCGCGGCCGTGCGCACGCCGCGGACGATGACCGTGGCGCCGCGGCGCAGGCAGTAGGCAGCGGTCAGGCCGGTCCAAGTGTCCACCTCGACATTGCCCCAGACTGCCGGCATGGCGTCGCGCACGCGTACGGCCCTGGCCGTGGCCTCGGCGGTTGGTCGCTTGTCGGCGTTCACGGCCAGCAACACGATGATCCGGTCGAACATCACCCGAGCACGGGTTACCAGGTCGCGGTGCCCCGGGGTGAACGGATCGAACGTACCGGGATAGACCGCCAACGAACCGTGTACCGGTGCCGCTCTACGATCAGATGTAGCCGTCACCGCGACTTCAACCACATGGCCACGATCATCCCAGCCGTACATGTGCCGACCCGACTTTGGGCCATGTCGTCACCGCCGACCACCGCCGGCATCCTGATCTGCCGCAGACCGCACCCGGTCAGCGTCCGTTCGTGTCGAGAAGGGTATACCCGATCAATCCCTTCCTGCGCGCTGATTCTCGACAAGGGTCAGCAGGGCGGAGTGCGTTTGCTCGTCGGCGGCCACGACGAGACCGCCCGCTCCGGTGTGAAGTGGCTGGCCGTCGATCCCGGTGACCACACAGCCGGAGGCTTGGCAGAGGGCGATACCGGCCGCGAAGTGGACGCTGTCGCGTAGGTGGCCATCGGTCACGTAGGCGGCGCGTCGGCCGGCAGCGACCCAAGCCACCGCCAGGGTGGTGGAGACGACGCGCGGGCGAAACTGCTCGATGAACCCTTCGTCGGCAAGTAACCGGGCGGCCCGGAAGACTCGCTCGTTGGGGAACGGTGGATCGAGATTGACGTCTACCAGCCTCGACTCGGCCGACGGGGCGAGTCGCTCGTCCACGCCGCCGCGACGCACGTTCGCACCAGCGCCGTCAGTCCAGAACACCTCATCGGCGAAGGGGTCCGCCGAGGCTGCCACGACGACCTGTGTGCCGGTTCGCAGAGCTACGTTGACCGAGACCAGCATGTTGTGTACGGCATAGTTCAGCGTCCCGCACAGCGGGTCGACCAGCCACGTACGTCCATTCCCGCCGGTTCCCGTGCGTCCGCTTTCCTCTCCCACCACGACGTCGTCCGGCCGGGCAGCGTGCAAGACGTCGAGGATGGCCTTCTCCGCTTCGATGTCGGCCGTCGTGGCGAAGTCCCCTGCAGACTTCTCGAAGCGTGTCAGGGTTATCCCGTAGTGAGAGCGCACGACCGCAGCCCCCGCTTCCGCCGCCTTGATGACCAGATCCCGATCGTTGATCGACATGCACGCACAATAGATCGGGCGGGTTCCGAGTGGGAACTGCCGTCCGGCCCACAGCGGGCGAGCCTCGATCAGATATCCGGATCTGCCGCCGATCGTGCGTTAACAGTCCGTCGCTGGTCACCAGGTGCTCTGGCGGGGCCTCGATGCGGAGGAGGCCGCTGCCGGCCGTCATCCACTGGGGGACGCTCTCCGCTGCGGTGAGCGTCGCCGTCAGTGACAGTCGCGGCTCCGGCGAGGTGATTGCTCTGGCGGTCGCACGTGCGCTGCCGGGGCGTTCTCTAGCAGAGGTTGTCACGCCAGTAGCGGTAGGCCAGGCCTCGTGCCACCTCAATCGATCCTGCTGCGACGAGACAGGTAAGACGATCATCCCCGGTCGGTGCGTCGACGTCGAAGGCAACGATCACTGGCGGTTCTTCACCGACGTGCCGACGCACCAGTGCGCGCTCGTCGAGGGTGGGCCCCGGAACCAGGAATCCCGGAACAGGGGCGGGCAGACCAGGTGGCACCTCAACTACATCCTCGCCGCGTACATGGACTCCAGAACATGATGAGCGACTCGGCCGAGATGAGTGCATGCGTGTCGTCGCGCTGCTCGCCCTGCCCCGCGTAATTTGTCGCGCCCGGGGCCGACTACCTCTTGACGAGGCTAACGTTGTTAGCCTACGGTCCGGCTAACGATGTTAGCCAGATCCGGGGAGAGTTTATGATCACCAGCGGTTCCACCGTGTCGACCACATCGGCGCGGTCGCCGCGATCTGGCCGCGATCGGATCGCAAGGATCATGTTGTGGCTTGCCGCCGTCGGCGCCGCCGGTGCCGCGCTCACCGCGGCCGGCACGGTTTGGGACGCCGATGGCGGGACCAAAGTCGTCGAGACCTGGCGAGCCTACGGCCTCGTCGTCTTCGCGGGCCTGTTCGTGCTGCTTGCGCTGGCGCCGCGCAGCTACCGAGGTGTGTGGGAGCTGGTGATCTTCCACAAGGTCGCGCTCACGGTGACCGCCTTGCTCTACGCCGTTCATGGCGGCATCGCCGACACCGCAACGATCGTCGGTTGGGATGGCACGGTCTCGGTGCTCCTCGTCGGCGCCTACGTGTTGAGTCGCGGTTGGACGTCGTCCCCGGGCTGGCGCGGCACCACCCAGCGCGCCGGATGAGGACACTGGTAGCGATCCCGGCTTGTCCGAGGCGCTGGTGAACCGCCGCGGCGAGGTGGTCGACGCGGCCGAGCGGATCCTGGAACGTGAAGGCCCAGACGCGGTGACCATGCGGCGCATCGCCGACGAACTGCGCATCCAGGCACCCTCGCTGTACAAGCACATCGCCGGCAAGACCGAGATCGAAGCTGCACTGCAACAGCGCGCGCTGGAACGGCTCGGTGCCGTGCTGGCCGGGGCCGGCGCCGACCTGGCCACGCTCGTTGCTGCCTACCGGCGGTGGGCGCTTGAGCACCCTCGCCTCTACGAGCTCAGCGCCCGCCATTCCCTGGATCGTCCACGTCTCGCGCCCGGCGTCGAGGCCGCGGCGGCCGCGCCCCTGCTGAAGGTCACCGGCGGCAACATCGCAGCCGCGCGTGCTATCTGGGGCCTCGCGCACGGCCTTGTCGATCTCGAGCTGGCCAACCGATTCCCACCCAACGCCGACCTCGACGCGGCCTGGGCCCACGCGATCAGCGCGTTCGCCATCTATTGCACAGGGCCGCCGGCAGATGTCTAGTCCCACCACCTGCTTGACGAATCCGTCCCAGCACATGCACGACAGTCGGCCTTGGTTCCTCGGTCGTCCTG
>NZ_JBEXIK010000093.1:0-5433 GCF_040608515.1 Micromonospora sp. NPDC005173 | reverse complement strand
CCGACTCGACCGAATCGAACTCGACACCCTCCACCACCGCCTGCTCGACCCCGAGCAGCACAGCCCATACCCTGGCAGAACGCACGCCGTTCTCCTGCCCATCCAGTTCTGACCTTCGACAAGCCAGAACCTAGGCAGGACAACGGCGTGCGCCATCAACGACGCGCCCAACCACCCACAGACACGTCACAAGACCCATATTTATGCCCCAGGGTCATCACGCTCTTTAGGCTGTCCGCCACCGACCCGGTGCGACCGAGACTTCCGCCCGCTTTCGCCGCCCCGGGTGTGTCGCCTGGGGTGCGCCGCCGGGGGTGCGCTGACCGACCCGAGGCAGTGGCGTTGTCCGACCTGGGTATCGCCCCGCAGAACGTGCGGTACGTGCTGGGCGCGGCCGGTGGGCTGCACGGGGTGCGCTGCCGGAGTGCGCTGCCGGGGGTGGCGCAGCCGGGGCTGCGCAGCCGGCGGGGGCAAACAGGGAGGCGTGGTGGCGCTGGGGCGGCGGGTACGTCCGGGGGCGTAGTGGCGGTGCCGCCCGTGGACGCACGCCGACTGGCGTCGACGTCGGCAGAATGACGGCCATGCGGCGGAGTGGGCAGTGGGCGAGGCGGGCGGCTCCCGATGCCGTGCTCGCCCTGGTGCTGCTCGGATTCGGGCTGCTCGCCACTGGCCTGGCCGGGGACAACCAGCCGGGGTCGAGACCGGTGGACGCCACCTGCCGGGTGCTGATCGCGCTCGCCGCGTTGGCCCTGCTGGCCCGGCGGCGTGCTCCGGTCGCGACCCTCGCCGTGGTTACCGTGGCCACCGCGACGTACCTGGTGCTCGGCTACCCGTACGGGCCGGTCCTGCTCACCTTCCTGGTCGCGGTGTACACCGTGGCGGTGCGGCTGCCGCTGCGCCCGGCGTCGCTCGCCATCGGCGGTGCGTTCGTGCTGCTGGTGACCCACGCCTTCTGGTCCCGGGGCCCGGCGCCCGGCTGGGCCGGAGTGCTGCCCGCGTCGGCCTGGGCGGTCGTACCGTTCGCGGTGGGAGTGGTGGTGCGGGTCAACCGCGAGGCGGCCGAACGCAGCCGCGCCGAGCAGGCCCGCACCCGTGCCGAGCAGGCCCGGCGCCAGGCTGACGAGGAGCGGCTGCGCATCGCGCAGGAGGTGCACGACGTGGTGGGACACGGGCTGGCCGCGATCAGCATGCAGGCGGAGATCGCCCTGCATCTGCTGCCGAAACGGCCCGAGCAGGCGGAGACCGCGCTCACCGCGATCAGCCGGACCAGTCGGGAGGCCCTGGACGAGCTGCGGGTCACCCTGGGCGCGGTACGGCGGGGGGCGGAGCGTGGGCCGGTACCCGGCCTGGCCCGGCTTCCGGCGCTGCGTGACCGGCTTGCCGGGGCCGGGCTCGCCGTCGAGGTGCGGCTGGTCGGTGATCCCCGGGAGCTGCCGGCGGCCGTGGATCTGGCCGCGTACCGGGTGGTGCAGGAGGCGTTGACCAACGTGCTGCGGCACGCCGGGGTGGCCAGCGCGGAGGTGACCGTCGGCTACCGCTCCGACGAGGTGACCGTCGAGGTCACCGACCGGGGCACGGGCGCCGCCCGCGCCGGGTTCGAGAATGCCGGCGACGAGAGCGGCGGGCACGGTCTGGCGGGGATGCGCGAGCGGGTCGACGCGCTGGGCGGGCGGCTGGCCATTGGGCCGCGCCCCGACGGCGGGTTCCGGGTGCACGCCCGGCTGCCGGTGGAGCCGTCCCCGTGATCCGGGTGCTGATCGCCGACGACCAGGACCTGGTCCGGATCGGGCTGCGCGCGCTGGTCGAGAGCGAGGACGACCTGGCACTGGCCGGCGAGGCGGCCGACGGGCTGCGCGCGGTGGAGTTGGCCCGCCAGGAACGGCCGGACGTGGTGCTGATGGACATCCGGATGCCCGGCATCGACGGGATCGAGGCGACCCGGCGGATCGTTGCCGATCCCGACCTGGCCGGTACGCGGGTGGTGGTGCTCACCACCTTCGAGCTGGACGAGTACGTCTTCGACGCGCTGCGGCACGGTGCGAGCGGGTTCCTCACCAAGGACACCCGACCGGCCGAGCTGCTGCGGGCGATCCGGCTGGTCGCCGAGGGGGAGGCGCTGCTGTCGCCGTCGGTGACCCGTCGGGTGGTGCGGGAGTTCGCCACCCGGCCGTCCCGGGTCGCCCGTCCGCACCCCCGACTGGACGCGCTGACCGACCGGGAGCGCCAGGTGGTCGGGTTGGTCGGTGAAGGGCTGAACAACGAGGAGATCGCCGCCCGGCTGGTGGTCAGCCCGGCGACCGCGCGGACCCACGTCAGCCGGGCGATGGGCAAGCTGGGAGCCCGGGACCGGGCCCAGCTCGTCGTCTTCGCGTACCAGTCGGGTTTGGTGTCCGGTTGACGGCGCCGGCGGGCCCGCGCGGGCGGCGCGGTGCACGGCCGGGACGCGGGGCCGGGCCGGCCGACAGCGGCCGTGCGGCCGGCCGGTTACCCTTGCGGTGGCCGGACTCCGCACTGCCGGCCGCGTTGTGCCCGCCGGAACACTGACAAACGGGATGTTCGCGTGTTTGACACCTTGAGTGACCGCCTGTCCGGGATCTTCACCAAGCTCCGCGGCAAGGGCCGGCTCACCGACGCCGACATCGACGCCACCGCGCGCGAGATCCGTCTCGCGCTGCTGGAGGCGGACGTCGCGCTGCCGGTAGTCAAGGGCTTCATCGCGAACGTCAAGGAGCGGGCGCGCAGCTCAGAGGTCTCCCAGGCGCTGAACCCGGCCCAGCAGATCATCAAGATCGTCAACGAAGAGCTGATCAACGTGCTCGGCGGCGAGGGCCGGCGGCTCCAGTTCGCCAAGCAGCCGCCGACGGTGATCATGCTGGCCGGCCTCCAGGGCTCCGGTAAGACCACCCTGGCCGGCAAGCTGGCCCGCTGGCTCAAGAGCCAGGGGCACCAGCCGCTGCTGGTCGCCGCCGACCTCCAGCGCCCCAACGCCGTCGGGCAGCTCCAGGTGCTCGGTGGCCGCGCCGGCGTCGAGGTGTACGCCCCGGAGCCCGGCAACGGCGTCGGCAACCCGGTGCAGGTCGCGCGCGACTCGATCGAGCACGCCAAGCGGGCCGCCCGGGACATCGTCATCGTCGACACCGCCGGCCGGCTCGGCATCGACACCGAGATGATGCAGCAGGCCGCCGACATCCGCGACGCCGTCAACCCGGACGAGGTCATCTTCGTCATCGACGCGATGGTCGGTCAGGACGCCGTCCGTACCGCAGAGGCGTTCCGCGACGGCGTCGGCATCACCGGCGTGGTGCTCTCCAAGCTCGACGGCGACGCCCGCGGCGGTGCCGCGCTGTCGGTGCGCGAGGTGACCGGGCAGCCGATCCTGTTCGCCTCCACCGGCGAGAAGCTGGAGGACTTCGACGTCTTCCACCCCGACCGGATGGCCAGCCGGATCCTCGGCATGGGCGACGTCCTCACTCTGATCGAGCAGGCCGAGCAGGCCTTCGACTCCGATCAGAAGGAGAAGATGACCGCCAAGCTGATGGGCGGCGAGCAGTTCACCCTGGAGGACTTCCTCGACCAGCTCATCGCGGTGCGGCGGATGGGGCCGATCGCCAACGTGCTGGCCATGATGCCGGGCATGGGGCAGATGAAGGACCAGCTCGCGGATCTGGACGACACCCACTTCGACCGGGTCACCGCGATCATCCGATCGATGACCCCCGCCGAGCGCACCACCCCGAAGATCATCAACGGCTCCCGCCGGGCGCGCATCGCCAACGGCTCCGGGGTCACCGTGATGGACGTCAACCAGCTGCTCAACCGCTTCGCCGACGCGCAGAAGATGATGAAGCAGATGGGCGGCATGATGGGCCTGCCCGGCGGCGGCCGGCGCAAGGCGACCAAGTCGCCCAAGAACAAGCGCAAGGGCACCAAGGGTGGCGGTCGGCCGCGTACCGGGGCGGGCGCGGGGATGCCGGGCGGCTTCCCGGGTGGCATGCCCCAGCTCCCGCCGGGGATGGACCCGAACGACCTGGCCGGCGGTCAGGGCCTGCCACCCGGCTTCAAGCTCCCGAAGATCGACTTCAACAAGCTCGGCAAGGGCGACAACCGTCCCCGGTGAACGGGTGTCGGTGAGGGCGGGCGACATCGCAGACGACCGGGTGATCCGGTAGGACTGTGCACATGGCTCTTCATGTGCGCGGTGTGCTGCTTCCCGACGACGAGGTCCGGGATCTCTGGCTGGTCGGCGACCGGGTGACCTTCACTCCGGTGCCCGGAGCGGAGACCGTCTCCGACGGTGGCTTCGTCCTGCCGGGGCTGGTCGACGCGCACTGTCACATCGGCATCGCCCGTGGTGGGGCGCCGATCACCTCCCTGGACCAGGCCCGCGAGCTGGCCCATGTCGACCGGGACGCCGGGGTGCTGGCGATCCGCGACGCCGGCTCGCCGTACCCGTACCCCGAGTTGGACGACGAGCCGGGCCTGCCGCGACTGGCCCGCGCCGGCCGGCACGTGGCGCCGCCGAAGCGCTATCTGCGCGACATCGGGGTGGAGGTCGGCGCGGCCGAGGTGGCTGCCACGGTGACCGCGCAGGCGCGCGCCGGCAACGGCTGGGTCAAGCTGGTCGGCGACTGGATCGACCGCGGAGTGGGCGACCTGGCGCCGGCCTGGGACGCGGACACCCTCACCGCGGCCGTGCGGGCCGCGCACGACGCCGGGGTACGCGCGGCGGTGCACACCTTCTCCGAGTCGGCCGTGGAGATCATGGTGCGGGCCGGGGTGGACTCGGTGGAGCACGGCACGGGGCTGAGCCTCGACCTGATCGACGAGATGGCCCGACAGGGCACCGCGCTGATCCCCACGATGATCAACATTGCCACCTTCGGCGGGATCGCCGAGCAGGCGCGGGACAAGTTCCCCGGGTACGCCGAGCACATGCTGGCGCTGCGGGACCGTTTCCCCGAGGTGGTGCGGGCCGCGCACGAGGCGGGCGTGCCGATCTACGTGGGCACCGACGCGGGCGGCGGCATCGACCACGGGCTGGCCGCCGAGGAGATGCTGCTGCTGCACGAACGGGCCGGAATGGCACCGCTCGACGTGCTCGCCGCCGCCTCCTGGGGCGCCCGGGAGTGGCTCGGCTTCCCCGGCCTGGTCGAGGGCGGCCTCGCCGACCTGACCGTCTATCCCGAGGACCCCCGCCACGACCTGCGCGTCGTCCGCGCCCCGTCCCGCACCATCCTCCGCGGCCACGTCATCCGCTGACACACGCGCGGCCCGCGCGGCCTGCGAGGTCGCGGGTTCGCGCACCGCCCGCGCGCCCTGCAAGATCGCGCTCGATCCTGGAGCTTGTCTCATCCTGTTTGGGCTGTTCAGTGGTGGTTGACAGGTCCCGGTGGTGTGGTCGGGCGCTGGTGGGCGGGGTGGATCTTTGTTGTT
>NZ_JBEXIK010000092.1:0-5741 GCF_040608515.1 Micromonospora sp. NPDC005173 | reverse complement strand
GAGATCGACACTTCGGAAAAGTCACTTCCCGGACCCGCCACACCCCAGCCTAGAACAACCCTCGCCACGGCCTCTTGACACAGAGGGGTGCCAGAAGCGGATGCAAGGCGGTCCCGCCCAGGTTGCCTGTCCTCTTGTGCATGGTGACCGAGGCTGCGCGCACCGGCCGCGGTATCGCCATCGAGAAACCGACCGCGATCCGCGACCGGGTCCGGCTGAGGAAGCCCCTCAACGGGTCACGCTGGACTCGTGGGCGTTCCAGCAACTCGGCGCGTTCCTGGTCTACAAGGCGCGCCGGACGGTTGTACCGCTGGTCGAGGTCGACCACGGGGGCAGGCCCGGTGTCGCCGCGAGCCCCGAGCTGTCTGGAAGGGACCGACCCGGTCCGCCCGACGGCACGCCGAGGGCGGCCGTCAGATCCCGCCCGACCTGGTCGATCCCGACGGTCGCCGCCAGGGCGAACACGAACCGGTCCGGTCGCAGCACCACCAGGTCGGCGCGGTGGCGCCGGAGCCACCCGCCGAGCACACCGTCGACGTCAACGACATCGACCCGGTCCGGCTGGCCGTCCCCGGATGGGTCCGGCAGGCCGGCCACCGGCGTGCCGGACGGGTGGACGGCGACGAACCGCACCGGCAGCCCCCGCCACTGCGGTCCGAGCGGACTGTCCGCCGTGGCGGGGCCGAGCACGGCGAAGCCGTCGCCGAGCGCATCGTCGAGCAGGCGCGCATCGGGTGATCCCGGAATGAGGATCCGCGGCTGGGGAGACATCGTCCCGACCACGCCGTCTCGCCGACCGCCGGCCATCAGGCCCCGCCGGTACGCCGGCACCGGCTTGAACTCGAACCGCTCCACGAAACGCCGTACCCGGGAGATCGTCTGGACCGCCCGGAGCACGGTGTCCCGCATCCAGGCGGTGGACCGGTTGCGGGCCAGGAAGACACGACCCAGCCGGACGCTCGTCCGCGCCATCTCCAGGGTGTGCGGGCGCCGCTCGGACTCGTACGTGTCGAGTACCGCGACATCGGCGGCACGGGACAGCACCAGGGCCAGCTTCCACGACAGGTTCGCCGCGTCGCGCAGACCGCTGCACAAACCCTGGCCCAGAAACGGGGGCATCTGGTGGGCCGCGTCGCCCAGCAGGAAGACCCTTCCCTCTCGCCACCGTTGGGCGATGAGGTGGTGGAAGGTGTAGACCACCGCCCGGGTAACGGTGAACCGTGCCGGGTCGAGGTACGGCGAGACGAGCGCGGCGATGTTCTCCGGCCGCTGCATCTCGGCATCGGTCTCACCCGGGCGCAGCATGAACTCCAGGCGGTAGCTGCCGGCCGCGCCGGGGGACACGAACGCCGGCCGCTGCCAGTCGCAGACGAACGTGGTGTCCTTGACCCGCACGGCGTCGGGCGGCACGGCGCCTGAGACCGCCAGCCACGGCTCGGCGTAGCTCGCCCCGGCCAACGGGATCCGGACGGCGGATCGGGTCGCGCTCCGCGCGCCGTCGCAGCCGAGCACGTACTTGGCGCGGACTGCCCGTCGCTGCCGGGTGACCACGTCGGACAGGAGCACGGTCACCCCCTCCTCGTCCTGCTTCAGGCCGACCAGCTCGGTGCCGAGCGAGAGCTGGACGTGCGCGAAGCGGTCCAGCCCGGCCCGCAGCGTCCGTTCCAGTCGTGGCTGGTCGAAGAAGCGCAGCGGTGCGTGCCCGTACCCGAAGTCCGTCTCGGACAGCGCCATCCGGGCGAAGACCCGGCCCGCGCCGTTGACGTACTCGACGAGTGGCGGGGCGATCGTCTCACCCCGCACCTCGTCGAGCAGGCCGGCCTGCTGGTAGATGCGTAGCGCCTCGTCGTCGCAGGAAAAGGCCCGCGGCTGGCCGTGCGGAGCCACGCTCCGCTCCACGACCAGCGTGGTGACGCCACGGGCGCCGAGCAGGTTGGCGGTGAGCGCACCGACCGGCCCGCAGCCGATGACGACCACCTCGACCTCCTGGACCGGATGGTGAGCCAACGGCTGAACTGGACGCATGGTGATGCCCTTTCGGAACACGTTCCTGTGGGGACGGCTCCGGCCGTCCCCCCGACGCGGACCAGGGCACCAGGTCGGCGTAGGAAAGTTGTGGAGACGACGTGGAGGCCGGCCTCCACACCCGGTCAGAACCCGCCCTCGGCGGCGAACCGGGCCAGCAACAGTCCGGCCCCCTGTTCGGCGGCGATCCGGGCCCCGATGTCCCACTCCGTACGGTCGCGGCGGGCGACACCGCGGATCCGGTGCAGTTCCGCGACGAACACCCGTTCGCCCACCCGGTCCGCCACGGCCAGCCCCTCCTCGGCCAGCGTCGCCGCGGTCTCCGGCTGACCGGCAGTCAGGTACGCCTCGGCCATCGCGGAGAGCAGGATGGTCCGGGTGGACCGCAGTCCGGGACGGTAAATCTCGTCACCAGCGGCGCGCATCGCTTCGAGCCGGCCGTGGTCGCCGTCCCGCGCGGCAGCCCATTCGGCGAAGAAGGCACCGGTCGTCAACATGTGCGGCAGGCCGGTGACCCGGCCGATATCCCGGCACCGCCGCGCCGCGACGCTGGCCGCGACGACGTCGTGTTCCTGCATCGCCAGCCAGGCGGCGTAGAGTGCCGCGTTCCCCCGGCCGTACGGGTCGTCGAGCTCCTCGGCAAGGGCCTCGGCATCGGCGATGTCCGCCCAGGCGCCGGAAGGGTTGCCGCGCACCGAGCGGACCAACGCCCGGAAGTTGTAGCAGCCCAGGACCGGACGCCGACCGACCTCCCGGCGCAGCAGCCCTCGATCGACCGTTCGCAGCCGGTCGATCGCGGCGGTGAGCTGGCGCTCGCCGTCGGCCAGCCGGCCGGTGAAGTAGCCGACCGCGCCCAGCAGGTACTCGCCGGCCACGGCGATCAGCCGGCTGCCGTCGTCCTCGGCGCGCACCAGCCGCTCGGCGAGGTCGGTGCAGATCGCGAACTCGGCCCGGTTGGCGGCCAGCTCACCCAGTGCCCAGAGCGCGTGACGAATGTCGGCGTCCGGCCCCACCAGCGTCAACAGCTCACGGGCGCGGGCGCAGACCTGGTCGACCGCGTCGCTGCCGACACCGACCGTCATCTGCAACAGAGACGCGCGGTGCAACTGGACGGCCAGTTCGGTCAACGCCACGTCGGGCGAAACCTCCGCGTGCGGGGCCAGCCGGTGCGCGGCGCGTTCGAGGTGACCGAGCGCGTCCTCGTAGGCGACCCGCCGGGTCGCGTCGTCGGCAGCGACCAGCGACCAGCGCAGGTGGTCCTCGCCGTGGCCGAGGCCGATCGCTTGACCGTAGTGGTGGGCTAGCTCGGCCGGTGCGACGTTGGCGGCCCGCTCGTAGGCCATGGCCAGCCGAGCATGCAGTGCGGCCCGGCGCGGCGGGACGAGCTCGGCGTAGGTGACCTCGGCGATGAGCGGATGGCGGAAGGTGACCGCGCCCGGTCCGGCCTCAGTCACCAGTGCGGCCGTGTAGGCCGGGGCGAGCCCCTCGGCGACCGCCGGGGCCGTGGCGTTCAGCGCCGCCGCCATCACCTGAAGGTCCAGGTCGTGTCCGGCCACACTGAGCAGGTCGAGGCAGCCCCGGGCGGGATCGGGCAACCCGCCGAGCCGCAGCCGTACGGTGTCCCGGATGCTCGGCGGCAGCTCCGCGGCGGCTGCCGGGTCGGTCCGGGACCGGAGCAGCTCCGTGATGAAGAACGGATTCCCGCCGGTACGGGTGACGAGTCGGGCCACGACCAGCTCCGGCGGCACCACCCCGGTCCGGTCCCGGACGAGGTCGGCGACCGACGACGCGTCCAGCCCAGCGAGCCGGAGCTGGCCGAAACCCCACCCGCGAGCCAGCTCGGCGACGGTCGCCACCAGGGCCGGATCGTGGTCGTAGGGCCGGAGGGTGGCGACCACCAATGCCCGGGCTGCCGACAGCTCGGCGGAGAGGAACCGCAGCAACAGCAGCGAGTCCGGGTCGGCAGCGTGCAGGTCGTCCAACACGACCAGCAGGCCGCGCTGCCGGGCCACCGCGTGCACCAGGTCCGACACCGCCTCGTACACCTGAAACCGCGCCGTCGGGTCGAGTCCGCCACTGGCTGCTGGGCCGGACAGCGATCTGGCGGCGAACCCGTCCAGCCGGCTCGCCGAGCCCGTGGCGCTGGCCTCCGGAATCGTCACGAGCGCGCGTACCACCTGGCCCCACAGCCAGAACGGTGGCGCCTGCCCGACGTCGGGACAGCGGCCCCAGACCACCGGAACGCCGTTCGCGGCGGCCTGCGCGCCGAGCGCCGCGGCAAGGCTGGTCTTGCCGATGCCGGCCTCCCCCACCAGAGCCAGCATCCGCCCGCCGTGCCGGGTGGCCACGTACAGCGTTTCCCGCAGCCGCTCCAGTTCCGCGTCACGACCCACCAGCGGGCTCGCGACCCGGTCCGGCGACACGCCGGCCATGGCCTGACCCCGCCCGGACGGCTCGGCCGCGCACTCATCCGAGGGCGCCCCGCTCCGGTCCACACTGGCTCCGCTCTCGCCCGGCAGGCGTCCGGCCTCGGTCGGCCAGGCTCCGGGCTCGTTCGGGACCACCGCGCCTGGGCTCGGTCCAGGCGCGACGCGGGGCGGCAGGATCTCGGCCGCCCGCACGACGCCCGGATCGACCGCCGCCGGACGGCCGGACTCCGCCGGTACGGCCTGCTCCAGGATCAGCCGGTGCACCGCCCGTATCTGATCGCCGGGGTCGAGCCCGTACTCGCTGGCCAGGATCCGGCGCCCCTCGTCGAAGGTTGCCAGCGCCTCGGTCTGCCGGCCGGACCGGTACAGCGCCAACATCAATTGCGCCCGAGCCCCCTCGCGCAGCGGGTTCGCCGACACGAACCGGCGCAGTTCCGCCAGTAGCGTCGCGTGCCGGCCGGCCACGACGGCGGCGGTCAACCGCCCCTCCTCGGCGCTCAACCGCAGCTCAGCCAGCCGTGCCACCTCCGGACGCACCGCAGCCAGATCGGCGACGCCCGCCAGCGGCTCGCCACGCCACAACGCCAACGCCTCGGCGTAGCTCCACTCGGCGGCCGCCGGCTCCCCGGCCGCGAGCGCGTCCGCCGCCCGGTCCACGAGGCTGCCGAACCGGATCGCGTCGATGGCCTCGACTTCCACCCGCAGCTCGTACCCCCTCGGGCGGGTACGCAGGATTCGCGCCGGCTCGCGGTGGGACCGCTCGGGCTCCACGGCCCGACGCAGCCCGGCGACGTACGTGCGCAGCGTCATATGGGCGCTGGCCGGCGGTCGCCCGTCCCACAGCGCCTCGACCAGCCAGTCGGCGGCGACGAACCGGTTCGGTCGCAGCAGGAACAGGGCCAGCAGTGCCTGCTGCTTCGGCCCCCCGAGGGGCACCACCCGCCCGTCCCGGACGATCTCCGGCGGACCCAGCACCCGGAACTGCACCATCACCACAACGACGACCCCAACATGTCCAGTGCCGAGTGAGGCAGCGACCGGGCCGCACCGGACATCCGCGACCCGCCGTCCATTGTGTCGCGTCGTGGCAGGAGTCAGGTGATGCCGAACAGTTCCGCGGAGAATGCCTCCCGGGTCAGCGGCTGGCCGGCTACAGCGGGGGTCGGGCCCCGCGATTACGGTGACCATGAATGGGGGTGGGCCATGGCTCCGGAGGTGTCGCCGCGAAGGGCCAGGGCCGTGCTCGTCGCGCTCTCCCTTGCCGCGTTCGCGTTCATCACGACCGAA
>NZ_JBEXIK010000091.1:0-6141 GCF_040608515.1 Micromonospora sp. NPDC005173 | reverse complement strand
CACCCGGGCATAGACAACCACCTGGCCCTGGGCGTCGACACTGACAACGTCCACCATGATCGTTCCCGACGGAAGACGCCGAGCGGGCACCGGCATGGTTCCCTCGCGGAACCATCGGCACGCGGTCTGTGGGTGCACCCCGTTGCGGCGCGCCCACTCAGCAAGCTTCATCAGACCGACACTAACACTCACATATTCGCATGCCTGATCACAGAATCGGGAACTGCCAACAACCCCCACTCGGAGGCCCGCTCCACCGTGACCGGGGGATCGCTGACACCACTGGCGCGGAGTTCGTCCAACAGGTCTGCCAGGTCTCGGTGGAAGTTGGACGCGACCATGCTTGCGTAGATCCACACCCAGTGCCTCCCGGAGCCATCACACCGCTGGCCACCACCATTATCCAGCTTGACGCCACCTGGTTGACGTCGCTGGATGCCATGCCGAGGTCTGCCGGAAAAGATCACGCGTGCCAGGCGGGGCTTGGGTAGCGTTGCCGAGCGTGATCGAGCTTGTCGAGCGGCATACCGTCCTCGCCGTGGTGGTCGGGTCGCGGGCGTACGGGCTGCACGGCCCGGGCTCCGACTACGACCGGCGTGGTGTGTATGCGGCACCGACCCGCGCGTTCTGGCATCTGGACAAGCCGCCCACCCACGTGGACGGGCCGGCGGCGGAGCAGTTCTCCTGGGAGTTCGAACGCTTCTGCGTGCTTGCCCTGCAGGGCAACCCGACGGTTCTGGAGGTGCTCTGGTCCCCGCTGGTCGAGACGATCACCGAGGACGGGGAGCGGTTGCTGGCGGCGCGGCGGGCGTTCCTGTCGAGTCGGGTGGCCGAGACGTACGGCAGTTACGCCCGGGATCAGCTGAAACGGGTGGCGGCCCGCCGGGAGCGCACCGGGGAGACGAATCACAAGCAGGCGATGCACATGATCCGGCTGCTGGTCGCCGGAGCGCATGTGCTGCGTACCGGGGAGGTTCTGGTCGACGTGCGGCACCTGCGCGACCGGCTGCTCGCGGTGCGGCGCGGTGAGCTGTCGTGGGACGTGGTCGGCGCCTGGGCGGCGGACCTACTCGCCGACCTCGCCGACGCCGCCGCCAGCACCGCGCTGCCGGTACAGCCCGATCGGGAAGCCGTGGACCGGCTGCTCACCGCCGTACGGGAAAGGAACCTGTAGTGACCACCGAGGTGCCGTCGTGGGCCGGCGAGGCCGCTCGCGCTCTGCCCCGCCCGCTGTTGTTCGCCACCGTCAGCGGTGCCCACCTGTACGGGTTCGCGTCTGTCGACTCCGACCTGGATCTGCGGGCCGCGCACCTGCTGTCGCCGGGTGAGGTGGTCGGGTTGCGCACCGGCCCGCAGACGTTGCAGCACACCGGCGTGCGCGATTGTGTCGAGTTGGACGTGGTCAGTCACGATCTGCTGAAGTTCGCCAAGCTGTTGAACAGCCGCAACGGGTACGTGCTGGAGCAGTTGCTGTCACCGCTGGTGGTCGTGACCACCGCGGTGCACGCCGAGCTCATGTCTCTGGCCCCGGGACTGATCACCCGTCACCACGCGCACCACTATCTCGGGTTCGCGGCCGGCCAGGAGAAGTTGTACGCGAAGACCGGGCAGCTCAAGCCCGCGCTGTACACGCTGCGGGTCCTGCTCACCGGGATCCACCTGATGCGGACCGGCCGCCTGGAGACGGACCTCGGTGTGCTCGCGACGAGGTTGGCGTACGTGCCGGACCTCATCGCCGCCAAGCGGGAGGCCGAACACGGACCGCTCCCCACTGGCGCCGCTCAGCGGCTCGCCACCGACGTGCCGCGGCTGCGCGCCGAGCTGGAGGCGGCCCGGGACGCGTCGGCGTTGCCCGACCGAGCGGACCCGGAAGCCGTGAACGCCCTGCACGACCTGGTGGTGCGGACCCGCTTGGGCGTGATGGCCGACGGCGTCGTTTCGCAGAGCTGAACCGCGACCAGTGCCGGGCGGTGGTATCGGGGTTCTCGCCAGTGTTCAATGGCGGGTATGGAGTGGATCGTGCCATTCGCCGTCGTGTTGGTGCTCGTGCTCGTGCCTCTGGTCGCCGCGAGTGGCCGCCGTTCCAACGTGGATCAGCAGGCTCGCAGGCTGGCCGTGGTCGAGCGCAAGTTGGATCTGATCATGGCCCACCTCGGCATCCGCGAGCCTGAGCCCGAGGCCCCTGGAGCGGTCCTGCAGGAGTTGCTCGCCGGCCGCAAGATCCAGGCCATCAAGATCTACCGCGAGGCGACCGGTGTCGGTCTGCGGGAGGCAAAGGACGCCGTCGAACTGCTCGCCCGGCAGCGCGGCCTGGGATGACGTTCGTCGGGCGCCTCGGACCGTGGCCCGCCCGCGAGGTCGAGTGCACTCCGCGAGACCCCGCCACGTCGGCTCAATCGTCGGACTAGCGTGGGCGCAAGCCGTTGAGTGCTGTGGTGACGACGCGGTCGGCGTACTCGGCGGTGAGCGGCCCACTGCGTTGCAGCCAGCGGTTGAGCAGGGGGCCCCAGATCATCTCCACGGCCACGTCGAGGTCGAGGTCCTCGGCGAGTTGCCCGGCCTGTTGGGCACTGCGTAGTCGTTGTCGCTTGGCTTCCTTCAACGGCCCGTCCAGGCGTTCGACGTAGACGGCGGCCAGCTCGGGGTCGTGCGCGATCTCGGTGGCCAACGCGCGCATCGGCTGGTCGTACTGCGGATCGTTCAACTCCGTGACCGTGGCGCGTAGCACCGCTGTCAGGTCGGCTTCCAGGTCGCCGGTGTCGGGCAGTACCGGAGGCTCGCCCTCGCTGGCGCTGAGGAGCAGGAAGGCATCGAAGATGACCGTGCCCTTGGATGGCCACCAGCGGTAGATGGTCTGCTTGCCGACGCCGGCGCGCGCGGCGATGCCCTCGATGCTGAGTTTGGCGTATCCGACCTCCCGGAGCAGGTCGAACGCCGCCGTGAGGATGGCCTGCCGCGAGGCCTCTTTCCGGCGGGCCGCGTTCGGCGTGGCTCGGTGCTGCGTGGTCATGCGCCGAAGGTTACCAGAAACACGAGACGGAACGTCTCGTCTTGACTGGCGAAGCGGCACGGCCTACCTTCATCGCAGAAGCGAGACGGACCGTCTCGTCTCAAGGGATGGAGATCGACTGTGCGCACCTCATCCGGCACTGCACCGCGTACCTGGTTCATCACCGGCGCCAGCCGCGGCCTGGGCCGCGCGTTCACCGTCGCGGCGCTCGAACGCGGTGATCGAGTGGTCGCCGCCGCCCGGACCATCGCCCGCGACGACTTCGACGAGCGCCACGGTGACAGGCTGCTCGTCCTGAGGCTCGACGTGACCGACCGGCCGGCGGTCTTCGCCGCCGTGGCCACCGCGGTCGAGCACTTCGGGCGGCTCGACATCGTCGTCAACAACGCCGGCACCATGTCCATGGGCATGGTCGAAGAGTTCACCGAGGCGGAGGCGCGGGCCCAGTTCGAGGTGAACGTGTTCGGCGCGCTCTGGGTCAGCCAGGCCGTTCTGCCGCACCTGCGCGCCCGACGGGCCGGGCACATCGTGCAGATCTCCAGCATCGCCGCGCTCGGCGGCTTCCCGAGCACCGGGATGTACAGCGCGAGCAAGTTCGCGCTGGAAGGTATGAGTGAGGCGCTGGCGATGGAGGCGGCGGCCTTCGGCATCAAGGTCAGCATCGTGCAGCCCGGGGGCTACTGGACCGACCTGTACACCAGCATGACCTCGACCACCCCGATGGAGGCCTATGGTCCACTGCGGGCCGAACTGGAGCGGCAGTGGGCCGAAGGTTCGATCGACAGTGAGCCCCGACTGGCCGCCGAAGCGCTGCTGAAACTGATCGACAGCGACGACCCGCCGCTGCGGCTCCTGCTCGGCAGCATGGTGTACGACCTGGCGTTCGATATCTCACGCCGACGAATGGACACCTGGGCGAGCTGGGAGAAGGTCAGCCGAACCGCCGAGCACGCCGTCCCGGCTCCCGGTGACACACACTGACTAGCCGACGGCCGGAGGGCTCCACCGTCCGGAGTGGACAACAAGAAAGGCAAGGAGTCCAACTCCTTGCCTACCTCAACATATAGCGCACCGGGGGTCTTGCGGCAAGGCCCGGGTCCTGCCGCAGAATCTCCACCCGAACGCAAAACCTGTGGAAATCAGCGATTCGCGAACTACGTGCGCTTTGTCAACGTGGCTCTCGCGTACGCCGAGCCGCCGGTGGGACTCGCGGGGCAGAGGGGGATTCCATGTTTGACGTGATCGTCGTCGGTGGTGGGCCGACCGGCATGATGTTGGCCAGCGAGTTGCGGCTGCACGGCGTGCACGCGCTCGTGCTGGAGCGGGAGACGGAGCCGGCCAGGTACGTTCGGGCGCTCGGTCTGCACGCGCGCAGTGTCGAGGTGATGGACCAGCGCGGTCTGCTGGAGCGGTTCCTCGCGCTCGGCCAGCAGTACCCGGTCGGTGGCTTCTTCGCCGGCATCCCCAAGCCGTCGCCGGCCCGGCTGGACACCGCGCATCCGTACGTCCTCGGGATCCCGCAGACCAGCACCGACCGTCTGCTGGCCGAGCACGCCGTCGAGGTCGGCGTCGAGTTCCGCCGCGGCTGCGAACTGGTCGGGCTGAGCCAGGACGACCACGCGGTGACCGCCGAACTGGCCGACGGCACGCGGCTGCGCTCGCGTTACCTCGTCGGCTGCGACGGCGGCCGCAGCACGGTGCGCAAGCTGCTCGGCGTCGGCTTCCCCGGTGAGCCCAGCCGGGTCGAGACGCTGCTGGGCGAGATGGAGGTGGCCGCGCCGGCGGAGACGGTGGCCACCGTGGTCGCCGAGGTTCGCAAGACCCAACTCCGGTTCGGTGTCGGGCCCGTGGGGGACGGGGCGTACCGCGTCGTCGTGCCCGCAGAGGGGGTGGCCGAGGACCGCGCGGTCCCGCCGACCATCGACGAGTTCAGGCGACAACTGCGGGTGTACGCGGGCACCGACTTCGGCGTGCACTCACCGCGCTGGCTGTCCCGCTTCGGTGACGCCACCCGGTTGGCCGAGCGCTACCGGGTCGGCCGGGTGCTGCTGGCCGGCGACGCGGCGCACGTCCACCCACCGATGGGCGGGCAGGGTCTCAACCTCGGCGTCCAGGACGCGTTCAACCTTGGCTGGAAACTGGCCGCCGAGATCAACGGCTGGGCACCGGAGGGGCTGCTGGACAGCTACCACACCGAGCGGCACCCGGTGGCCGCCGACGTGCTCGACAACACCCGCGCACAGAGCGAGCTGATATCCACCGAGCCGGGCCCCCAGGCGGTCCGTCGGCTGGTGTCGGAACTGATGAACTTCGAGGACGTGAACCGGTACCTCACCGAGAAGATCACCGCCATCGCAGTCCGCTATGACTTCGGCGAGGGCCATGAACTGCTCGGCCGGCGGATGCGCGACATCGGGCTGAAGCGGGGGCGCCTCTACGAGCTGATGCACGGCGGCCGCGGACTGCTGCTCGACCAGACCGGCCGGCTCTCGGTGACGGGCTGGGCCGACCGGGTCGACCACGTCGTCGACGTCAGCCAGGAACTGGACCTGCCCGCCTTGCTGCTGCGGCCGGACGGCCACGTGGCGTGGGTCGGTGACGATCAGCAGGACCTGCTCAGCCACCTACCCAGGTGGTTCGGCGCCGCCGTCAGCTGAGCCCGCAGGTGTGACTGTCCATGATCGTGCTCGATCCACGATGTAGTGGCATCCCCGGTGGGCGGTTTCAGGTGCCTGTTGCAACGAGGTGTTTGTTGAGTGCTTCGGCTGGATTTTGCCAGTTGAGGGTTTGGCGTGGTCGTCCGTTGAGTTCCCGGGCAACGGCGTCGAGATCGTCCTGGCTCCAGGTGCGGAAGTCGGTGCTTGACCTTGGGAAGTACTGGCGCAGGAGACCGTTGGAACGTTTTCGTTGCTGCCGCGTTGCCATGGGCTGTGGGGGTCGCAGAAGTAGACCTTGCAGTCGGTGGCGAGGGTGAAGACGGGGTGGTAGATCATTTCGATGCCCTGGTCCCAGGTCAGGGTTTTGCGTAGCTCGGTGGGCAGCCGGCGCATCAGGCCGGTGAGCACGTCGATGACCTGCTCACTGACCCGGGATTGGGCAAGGGCGCCGAGCATCACGTATCGGGTGGTGCG
>NZ_JBEXIK010000090.1:0-7078 GCF_040608515.1 Micromonospora sp. NPDC005173 | reverse complement strand
GATCGACGTCGTGACGGCGCCGCCACCAATACCGCGCTCGAACCAGCCACTACCAGCGCAGACTCCGAACCTGAAAGTGCGGCTGGAGTACTAGTTCGTTGGTTCGGGGTATCACCCTGACCAGGTGTGAAGTTGCGCGCCGTAGCGCCTAGCCTTGCCCCTGCCGAAACCCCCATCCGGCCTGGTGAGGGCCGGTGTGGCGTGTCGGTGATGTAGGCCCGGTTGCTGGGCGCTGGGCCTGGGCGTAGCTGGTGATCGATGCGGCATGATGGGCTGCCGTGCTGCTGCGACTGGCGTACATGGGTGTGACGAATGCGTTCGCGGTGCTGCGCCTGCTGCCGATGAGCAATCGGGACAAGGACGTGGAGATCCCTTGCCCTGCGCCATCAGATCGCGGTGCTGGAACGCCATCTGGGCAAGGAGAAGGTCCGGTTCGACCCGAGTGACCAGCGTTCCTGGCGGCCCTGCTACACCGGCTGCCGCGCGACCTGCTGCGCCGAGTGCGGCTGCTGGTGCGCTCCGACTCGGTGCTGCGCTGGCATCGCGATCTGGTCGCCCGCCGTCACGCGGCCATTTCCCGACCCAAGCGCCCGGGTCGACCGCGCATTGTGCACTCCGCCCGGGCCCTGGTGCTGCGCCTGGCGCGGGAGACTCCCAGCTGGGGCTACCGGCGCCTGCACGGCGAACTGCTGGTGCTGGGGGTGAAGGTGGCCGCGTCCACTGTCTGGGAGATCTTGAAGAAGGCCGGGATCGACCCGGCGCCCGAGCGGGCCGCCAGCACCTGGTCCGACTTCCTGCGCTCCCAGGCGGACGCCCTGCTGGCATGTGACTTCCTGGAGACAGTCACCCTAACGGGAGCGCGGATGTACGTGTTCGCGGTGATTGAGCACCCCAGCCGCCGAATCCACATCCTGCGCGCCACCCCGCATCCAACCACCGCAGGGGTGGCACAGGCGGCGAAGAACCTCGTCATGGACCCCGAAGGCAACGGCTCTCGGGCGCGGTTCATGGTCCGCGACCGGGATGGCAAGTTCCCCGATTTGTTCGACGCCATCCTCGCCGACGCGGACATCGACGTCGTGTTCAGCGGCATCCAGATGCCGAGAATGAACTCGATCATGGAACGGTGGGTACAGACTGCCGCCGCGAACTACTGGACCGGACCCTGATCTGGAACCAGCGGCACCTGCTCGACGCCCTTCGCGAGTTCGAACAGTTCTACAACGGACACCTGTCGGGCTCGAAAATTCGGTGCGGGTCTGTGACGTGCGCCTTTGTGCGAGGTCTGCCCCGGCGGTAGCGGCAACGATGGGGTCATGACCGCTTTGCTGGTGTACCTGCTCCTGCGCCAGATCTTGCAGATGCTCACCCAGCTCGCCTGCGACGGCGGCGCGATAGACGTCGAACTGCTCGTGTTGCGCCATCAGGTGGCGGTGCTGTGCCGGCAGGTGCACTGCCCCGATCTGCAGCCCGAGGATCGGGTGGTGCTGGCGGCGTTGTCACGGCTGCTGCCCCGACCGCAATGGTCAGCGTTCTTCGTCACCCCAGCAACGCTGCTGCGCTGGCACCGGCAACTGATCGCCCGACACTGGACCTATCCGCATGCGCGGCCCGGCCGGCAACCGGTCGACCGGGAGCTCCGCAAGCTGGTGCTGCGTCTGGCCGCGGAGAACCCCACAGGCCGGCGAACGCCGATCCCGGGCAAGGGCATCCTCCGACCGCTGTGGAACCTCGGCCGACGTACGGCTGCGGGCGACCCCGATCTGCTCGTGGCACGCATCTGGGTGGAGTCCGCTCCAGCGTTGTCACCAGGCACCACCGAGTCGGTCCGCCTGGGCCCGCTGTCCCCGGCCCTCTGGCGGCACCTGCAGCCGGTGACGATCACCATGCACGAGGGCCGGCCCGTGACAGGAAAGGCCACCATCATCGAGGCGTCGAATGCGCGCTGACGTCGGCATGATCTGACGCTGGCGTCGCACCCGTCTTTTGACCGACGATAGTTGGGCTCCCTCAGGCTGCCGCGCGCACGGTCGGCGGCAAGAGCGGATGTTCAGGCAGACAGTGTTGCCGATCAGCGGGCTTGAGCAAGCAGGGCCGTGATCATCGTTTGAGGTTCGATGGTGGTTGGTCGGTCGCTAACCTGCCCGTCGCCGAGTTCGATGACCCGCCATACGCCGTCCGTGCGGAGAGCGAGGTCCACGGTGACGAAGGGCAGGCCGAGCCCGGCGATCAACGGTGCGATCGGGGCCAGGTCGATCTCGACCGGCGCCGAATCGTTCGGGCTGTCGGGATGCGGTCCGATCAGGACACATACGCCGTCGACCCACCATGTGCGTACTTCGGCGGAGGCGAACCGCTCGAAGCGCCGCAGCACGAACCCGCCCACGAAGTCGTTCTCGCGCAGTTCGAGAAACCGGCTCGCCACGCTCCGCGCAGCCGCACCGTCCTCGAGGTCGGGGATGAACGCGGCCTCGTCCCAGTAGTGCTTCATCGACTTGCTGTAGTCACGCAGCACTGTCCTGCGTCGGTTGATGGTTGACACGGCGGGCTCAACCATCATGCGAGACCAGGCAGTAGTCACGCAGCACCGCCGGTCCCGCGCCCAGTTCGACACGCGCGCGGTCGAAGTCCGCCCGCTCCGAGCCCGTGGTCCACACCGACGGCGGGGTGACCGCAGCCAGAGCGGCATACCAGCCAGGCAGCTCATGTGCCCGCCGGTACTGCTCCCCACCAGTCCTCTACACCACCCCGCGCTCGGCGAGGATCTCGGCGAAAGTGGCGTACTGCTCCCTACGCAGCATCCAGCCGCGGTACACGGCCATACCGCTGCCTGAGACCGATGCGACCGCCCGACGCACATCTCCGCCCTGCACCAACGCGTCGTGGTCGACCACCGCCACATTGAGCCCGGCAGCACGTGCGGCCTGTGCCTCCGACGCGAAATGCTCGTCCGGGTGGCGCGGCCGTAGAGGGTTCGCGGGAACCAACAGGATCACGCTTACATCCTGCCCCACACGGCCGTCGACCTCGAACTGTTATGCCGGCCGCCGCCCGGTTCGCGGCATGTGAGTACGCCTGAAAACGCGGTCGAGCCCGTCGTGTTTGCCACCCGCGTCCTCATCGGCCGCTACTCAGCCGTAGAACGAGTCTAGGGTTTCGGGTTCGTGGCGCAGGCGCTCGCCATCCGAGTACGGCACTCCCATCTCCCGGAACCAGACGTGGGCTAGCAGTTCGGTGTGGTGGTAGTACACCGCTGTGGAACGCAGCGACTCGAATGAGCCCGGCGCCTCGCTCAGGTTCTCCAGCGCCCGGTGCAGGTACCGCAGTGCACGCTCGTGATGTCCCGGATACCGGCCGGTGCGGCCTGGCGCGGACAGATCGGTAGCGTTGATGGCGGCCGTGATCCGGTCGGCGACACCTTGGCAGTACTCCTTCACGATCTGCCGCGCGGTGACCGCCCGGACTGCGTCCGGGTCGTGTACGCCCGCTTCGGCGAGGTCGGCGGCCGCGGCACCGACCGGCGATACCGTCCCGTCCCGGCCGATCGTGAACAGGTACACGCCGATCTCTGCGGCTGCCTCGCACGTCGCAGTCGTGTAACCGGAGGTGGAGTAGAACAGGTGATGGGGTGAGTGCGGCCGGGTACCGCGCAGCTGGTGCACCTGCGGGGCACCTACCGGCTGCGCCTGCATCTTTACCTGGGCGACACCGGTCCCGGCGACGACGTCGAGGCCACCGTCGCGATTGCCACCGGTCAGTTCCGCATCGGCGAAGCCGAGCGCCCGCATGTGGGCGGCGGCGATCTCCTCACTGGTACGCCAGTCCGACGGCAGGAAGCGCTGCGCCGGCATAGCCCCACGTGCGGACGCGGCGGCGTCCAGGTCGGGAAGCGCGGGCACCTCGGGCTGCTCGGGAAGCAACTTGATCTGCCCGGCCGCGCCCTTGGTGATGAGCTGTCTTAGCCGGTCGAGCCGGTCGAGCCCGTCGTCGTCGGAGAAGACCTTGATACCGAACCTGCGGCGGTTGTTAGCGGTGACATCGAAGGCCCAGCCGGCGTTCGGCCAAGTCGCGCCCGGGCTGCCCCACATCCAGCTCGGGCACGGCGGCCCGGTGCAGAACTTGACCGCGCCGGTGGCGCGTTCGACGAGAATCCACCGTCGCATCGTCCGGGCAGCGACGAACTGCGCAGTACCGTCGCGGGTTAGCCTGGACAACCTGTCATCGTCGGCCTGGACCTGGACCGCAGCCTCGGCGATGAGCTCAACGTGGTCGTCCGGTTCGATCTTGGCCAGCAGCCGGGCGCCAGCGTCCGGGTGTAGCGGCCGGGAACCACGCGTCCGCAAATAAGTCCGGTAGGCCCACGCCGCGCGGGCATCCTCCCTTAGCCGGTCAGGCCCTGGGCCATCAGCCACAGAGGCCGGACCGGATGTGCCGGGAAGATGTTCCGCCACGGAAACCTCCAGAACAACGCGAGGGGCAGCCAGTGGATCATGCAGGATTCACGATCACCCGTCGACCGCCAGCGCCCCGGTCGCCTGTGATGTCCGCCACCACACTGAGCGGGCATCCTCACTCGGCGCCGACGGAGCCGGCAGCAGGCGGCGGAGCGCGACGGCGGCCCCGACGCTGGCGTGGCGGCCGGGAGATCTTGGTAACCCACGCACAGCTCATGCCGGGTGAACAGGCTGGGCTGGTTACTAACCACCCTGACCCCGAGGGCTGATCGAACAACTCCGGCCACGACAGGCCGCCGACGTCACGTCGGCTGACAGCACCGGCGACCTGCTCCGGGCGTACTTCTCCGGCCTCAAGCCAGCGATGCCACTCATCCGTCGCATCCACCGCGCCTGCAACCAGGAACTGCGCCATCTCGCGACCGAGCTGCCCAAGCGCAGCATGCCGTCGTCGTGATGCCGGGCAGCCGCGTTGGATGACCCGCCGACGACCCAAACGGAAGACCCGAGGTGGGGACGGTGCTGTTGAGTGCAGGTCATTTCGGTTGAGCGCAGTCGCGGGCCGTCGAACGGACCCCGCTCCTCCATTCTGCTCCCCCGGACATTCCAATGCGTTCGTCGTCTTCGAATGGGGGCGGCTGGGCCTACCGGACGGTCCGACTCGACCTGGCGGCGTGGCCGCTCGCTCGTCGTTGCCGCCGGGAATGAGCACGTCGCCGACGAGGTCAGATGGGTTCGGGCTACCCCTCGGCCCGTTGGTCGGTCGTCGTGTCCGCCTTGGCCTGCGCCGACTTCCGCTTGGCGTGATGCTCCGGCCGAACGACCGTCGTGATCATCCGCCGTCTATGCGACGGTCGAGGTCCGTCCGGCGCGGGGGCGCGGGGGCCGGACGCCGCAGCGGTGAGGAGAGTGGCACATCGTGGTGTCTCGGACAGTCAGACGGGCGCTGGCCGCAACGGCGGCGGCGACCCTGGTGGGATCGCTGACGCTTGCCAACCCGGCTCAGGCCGATCCCAGCAACAACTCAGCTCAGAAGCTCACGAAGGCGGTGACCCTGCAGGGGGTGCTCCGCCACCTCGACGCGTTCCAGTCGATCGCCGATGCCAACGGCGGCAACCGCGGCTCCGGCCTGCCGGGGTACGACGCGAGCGCCGACTACGTGGCCGGGCTGTTGGAGGACGCCGGCTACGACGTGAGCCGCCAGCCGTTCGATTTCAGCTTCTTCGAGGAGTTCGGGTCGACCTTCACCCGGACCGCCCCGGTGCCGGCGACCAATTTTGTGGACGGCACCGACTATGACCTGATGGACTTCTCCGGTGCCGGTGACGTCGCGGGTCTTGTCGTACCGGTCGACCTCGCCCTCACCCCGCCGCGTGCGTCCACGTCGGGATGCGAGGCGTCGGACTTCCCGGCGGCCGTGGTCGGCAAGATAGCGCTCGTGCAGCGCGGCACCTGCCCGTTCGGGCAGAAGGTGGCCAACGCCGAGGCCGCCGGCGCGATCGGCGCGATCCTCATGAACCAGGGCAACGGCGACCCGGTCGTCAACGCCGACCGCTACACATTGTTCGCCGGCACGCTCGGCGCGCCGGTGGGCATCCCCGCGGTGTCGGTCTCCTACTTCCTCGGGGAGCAGTTCGCCACCACGCCGAGCCTCACTGTGCGGATTACCGCCGACACGACCTCTGAGGTTCGGTCGACGGAGAACATCATCGCGGAGAGCACCAACGGTCGAACCGACAACGTGGTGATGGCCGGAGCGCACCTGGACTCCGAGCCGGACACCGCAGGCATCAACGACAACGGCAGCGGCAGCGCCGCCCTCCTCGAGGTCGCGCTCCAGATGGCGAAGGTCAAGCGCAACAACCAGGTCCGGTTCGCGTGGTGGGGCGCCGAGGAGTCCAACCTGGTCGGGTCGACGTTCTACGTCAACAGCCTCAGCGAGGCGCAGATCGCGGACCTCGCGCTCTACCTCAACTTCGACATGGTCGGCTCGCCCAACTACGTGTTCGGCGTCTACGACGGCGACGATTCGGCGCAATCCGGCTCCGGCCCCGGCCCGGCCGGCTCCGCCGAGGTCGAAGACGTGTTCGAGGGCTTCTTCGCCAGCCGCGGGCTGCCCACCAACGCCGCCGACTTCACCGGCCGGTCCGACTATGGTCCGTTCATCGCGGTCGGCATCCCGGCCGGTGGGCTGTTCACCGGCGCGGAGGGGCTCAAGACCGCCGAGGACGTGGCCAAGTACGGCGGGGTGCAGGGCGCGCAGTACGACCCCTGCTACCACGAGCCGTGCGACAGCCTGAACCCGGTCGGAGACGGCGGCAACGCCGCCCTCTACGCACAGCTCGACGCGGCGTACGACCTCTACGGCAACGTCAACACGTTCGCGATCGACGTCAACGCCGACGCCGCCGCCACCGCGTTGATCACGTTCGCCTACGACACGGCGGCCGTGAACGGCGTGCCGCGCTCGCCGGGTAAGTCGCATGGCGCGGGCAAGAGCGAGGACACCCACGGCAACGCCCTCCGCTAAGAGCGTGTTTGAGAGGGACTTGATCAGGTCCAGATGAAGGTGCGCTTTGCCTGCCGTCGGGCTGGTCGGCCGCGGGTGATGCGGCGGGTCATGC
>NZ_JBEXIK010000089.1:0-8139 GCF_040608515.1 Micromonospora sp. NPDC005173 | reverse complement strand
TTGACGATCTCCCGACGAGGGTGCTTCTCCCGCCGCCCGTCCGTGCTGGGCTCCGGCAACAACCCTTCGATCAACGCCCACTGGGCATCGGTCAGGTCCGACGGGTAACCACGACGAGGCGAGGACACCCGGACACCCTGCCCGCCCCGGCGGCCATCGTCACGCCGCCACACCGTCCGCATTCGACCTTTTCAAACACGCACTCAGAGCCTGGCACGGGCTCTAGCGCCCGGACCGTGACGCGCAACGGGCGGCTTGCGTACGCGAGCCCGTCGTCGAACCAAGTCGCCGGCGCTTCGGCGTACTGCCGGCTCTTGATGTAGAGCGGGGCGGCTGCGGCGAGCAGCTCGGCGGTGAGCGGTTCCTGGATCCTCAGGGCGGGAGGTCGACAGCTGCGCTGATCAGTGCCGCCCCGTACGGCTGGACCGTTGCACTGTCCCTCCAGAGGTCCATTAGGTCCGGTGCGCCAGCCAGATGCTGGGCCACGCCGTACCGCGGATCGACGAGGGCATCATGGAGCCGACGGTCGCCGCATATGTTCGCTACGCTCGTCAGATTCCGCCGTTCCGACGGGGTGAAGTCGTCTGGTACTCGTATCGGTGGTTGCACTGCGAGGGACAGTGCCTCACGTGTGCCACGAGCCGGGTCATCGCCGGCGCCCTTTGCCGACTGAGGGATGGTGGTCATCCGCTGGTAGGCGTCGGGCCAAGCCACATAGACGATCAGAACCGGTGCCGAGTCGTCACCGTCGAGAAGCGCGGCTAGGTCGCCGGCAGTGAGCCCGTCCGGCCCCAGGAACCGCACCGCGGGTGTGTCGTCGAGCCATACCACCGTCCGAGCCGAGATTTGCGCGCTAGCGCTGCGGACTGCTTCCGCGTCGTCCGGCAGAAGAATGCGCCAGTCGGCAAGCTCCGACCGGACAGCCTCGAACAGGCTCCGCGACTTACCCGTCGAGGAGCCACCGACGACGACCACCATGCCACCGGCCACGGCCGCCTGGCGCACCTGTGCGCGCAACAGGTTGTCGTGTTCCCGCGTCCCGTACGGGGGCTGCCCTTGGTGGTGAGTACCGCTCGCGGCGGCGGGGTGGACACCAACCTGCTCCTGGGGGCAGTCGGCCACGGGTACCACACGCCACGTGCGTCGCTCGACGATCTCTTTGCGCCGCGTGGGGGCGCGCCTCAGGCCGTATTTCCGGAGACGCTCCTCGATAAGTGGAGCGGTCAGCTCTCGACCAAGGTGATGGAGGACCAAGTCGCCCAGCCCGACGGCTGCGAGAGCGCCAGTCGCACCGTCCAGGAGTTGCCCGGCCAGCAGCCCGTTGAACTCAGCCACGTCCTGCTCGCCGTGGCATTGGATCCAGGTCCCGTGCAGGACTCGCCAGGCCCGCTCCTCGGTGCCGAGGACGTCCCTCGACGCCAGGGCGGAGAAGGCTTCCTGAAGGTTCTGGTTAGGCAGCCAGTGATCGACGAAACTTCGCACATCGCTGGCGCTGCGGGCGTTGTCGCACAACTCCTGCGCCACACGTGCCGGCACAGTTGAGACCAAATGAAACTCCCGGCCTGCCCCGACGTGGTGGCGGGCGTCGTCCCAGATGCCCATGCCGAGTAGAGACCGGACAGTCCAGCCGTTCGCGACGCCGTTTTGCCTTTTGACCTGGTGCACCTCGACGGCACCGGTCCGCCGGTAGGTGAACTCGACGCTCTTGGCCAGGTCGCCGGAGTCCTCGACGGTCAGCGACTCGCCGCTCCCGCCTAGCACGTGCAGCAGATGGCGAACCGTCCAGGCACCCTCGTACCGGTTGCCAAACTTGTCGGCTTCCCCGCCTCGTCGTGGGCTCATGATGCCGGCCATTATCGCGCGTTCCGGCCCGCCGCCTGCCACTCGACCTGACCAGCAACCGACAATGGCTGTCGGGGCCTGGCCACTGTTAACGTCCGGGCGGTACTCCCCGGCCGGGCCGGGCCCTCAGGACCGACCCGATCACGGCGGTGGGCGAGCGTGGTTGTAGGACGGTCATCGCTCGGCGGCGGGCCAGACCTTCCGCAAACGCCAGTCCCGCCGCCTCGGCTCAGGCGGGTCCTATGACCGACCCCATGATCAGAACCGACTCCGACGGACGGCCGAGCGCCGCCACGAAGGTACCTTGCCGACTGCATAATCGCAGCATCGGCAATGATCAGTCTTCGAGTACCGCCGGCAGATTACGGTCCGGCACCCGCCCGGACACCCCTTTGAATGGCAAGTCGGCGAGCTCCCGTAGCGGCGCCGCCACGTTACTGCCAGCAACGCGGGTCAGGCAGCGGAGTGCGACGAGGACAAGTCCACGATGCTCGGCGGTGAAGAGATGCTCGAAGGCTCGTGCCTTCCAGTTGGTATCGCCCAGCAGTGCGTCGAAGCAGGCAAGCTCCAGGGTCTGTAACAGATCGCGTGAGACTTGCGGATTGTTTCTCAGCCGCTGAACAAAGTCGATGTAGTCGTCCAGGTAAGCAGGAGGCGTGGCAATCGCGTCACGCAGGGATGGGACATCGATATTAATCGCCTCCGCGCCTGCAGCGACATACGCTCGGTGAGTTCGACTCTGGAGGTGGCGGACAAGCGCATCGGCCCGTTCCAGCATCGGAAGCAGGTGGACATCGTCCGGATCACCGACCGTGAGCGCCCGCTCCAGCCTGCCTCGGAGGCTTCCCACGGGCACCGCGTCGAGTTGTCCTGCGTCTTGAAGCCCTGCCAGCACGATCGCAACCAAGGCATGGCCGGAAAGGATCTTGGCACATGGATCGGGCAGCCCTCCTTGCCGTTCTACCGCGCTACCAAAGCCCTGCACGGCCGCGAGTAGCGCCGGCGAGCCGGCCAGGAGCGCCTCCCCGCGGAGAAACTTTGCGAGGCCAGAAGGAATATCGGGCAGGCCCTTCAACTGTGTGTCAGTGCGACTCTCGGCTGCCGCGCACGCGCTTCCGTCGAGGTGGGCAAACGCCTCAGGGAGCCAGGCGTGCGCCTCCTCCCGCCTTCTGACGGTGGCCTCGTCCATGACGACAATGCCGAGCCTTTTGGCAAGGCTGGTCCCTCGGCTGCTCACCGTCTGACGAACAAGGGTCACGCGGTCGAGGTTCAAAAGCTGGCGGAATCCGGCCAGCCAGACAATTGTGTAGGGCTCGCCGCTTTGCCCCTTGCCGCTCTTACACTCGAGCACCGACCGGGAAAGGCGAAGCCGACGGTCGAGGTCGAGCGATAGGACGTCGACGTCGGTCAGGACGTCACGTCCGCTGTCGGCATCATCTGCGACGAGCGGCACCCGGAGGCGGGCAAACGCGCCTTCCGCGAACTCAAGGCGGGCGACTCGGCGTTCCAACTGACCGCCAGGCGTATCGCTGGGCTTGGTACCCGCAGTCGTACGTTTTGCGGACGATCGGTTCGGCCGTCCGCCTCCCAAGGAGGCGCTGTTGCGCCGCCCCCCGTTGGGCTCCGCCGCGCCTTCAAGGGTCTCCCGATCGGGTCCCGACGTTTCGCTCATGACCGGCCGCCCATCATTCGTTGGACGGGAACTTCGCGGAGGGCTGCCAGCAGGCGGGCCTGTTCAGCCTCGTCGGTGTCCGTGGTCAGGGCCAGCCGTGCGCGTTCCCGCTCGACATGAATGTAGGAGCGCTGGGCGCGCAGGGCAGCGGCGTCCGCCGCAGACACGCCGCTACCGTTGCTCCCCTCGCGGGTGGAGAGGAGCTTCAAGGCGTCCTCCGCGACGTCCGACTGGAGCAGCTCAAGCCGGAACCGACGTGATGAGCTTCCCGCGACCACCTTAACCACGCCAGCTTTCTCCAGCATTGGGTAGTCCGTGCCAATGGACGACACGTCTCCCGCGACGCCGCGGTTGATGAGCGCTTGGAGGAAGACATCAGGACTGGTGAGCTTAAATCTCGCGAAGGTTGCGGCATAGATCATCGATCCGACAAGCTGCCGGACCTGTCCGGAAGCATCACCGGCGCTGCTGCCGAAAGGATCCCGGCCAAGGTGCGGCGTGAACAGGAAGCCCTGTTCAAGGCCCTCGGACGTCTGGATCACCGAACGTTGGACAAGACCCTGGGAGACGGCGAAAGCTACCCACTTAGGTTCGGTCGATTTAACATGAGCTTCAGGCATACCCGGGTTCGACGCGAGTTCTTCGAGTAGAGCGGTCACCTCACCGGTCGCCCGTGCGTCAGCGGCCTTGAGCGCCGCCTGGGCGATGCCATCTCCCTGGGTCCATACGTTGGGGTTGTAAAGGACGTCGCGACCGTCGTCAGCGACGACACGGCGCACCAGGCCGAGGAACGTAAGGTGACGCAGGGCCGCCTCAGCGGCCTCTCCGTTTCCGTCTACCCCGACCGCCATGGTCGCCGCGTGCAGCACGTCCTCGACCAACAGAGGCTGCAGAGTGGTGGCACGCAGGATCGCCAGGGCAGCCCGTTCGGCAGCCCCCACCATCAGCAGGTTCAACAGTTGCGGAGCCGAAGCGACCAGGTCGCCCGAAGCTGGAATGCTCTCCGAGACCGAGATCGGTACGTTGTCGGCGTCCCGAACTACGGAGACCCAGCCGAGCGACTCCATCGTGCTTATGACGTCCTTCAGGCTGCGCTGACCGAGACCAACATCCAGCCCGATCGCTCGAACGCGGGCGGCGCTGCTCGTCGTGCTTCCGCGCAGTCGGAACGCGACGTCGAGCACCCACCCGGCGAACTCTAACTGCTCCAGGGCCGCACGCTCCGTGCCCATCTGATAGACGGACAGGTGGCGCGATAGACCGAGCATCAACTCGGCGTCGGTCATGATCGTCACGGCTGCTCCGTTCCGGGGGCTTGGACCGCTGAGGCTGCCCGCGCGGGCACATTATGTCTCACCGGGAATCTCGGCCGCCGCTCAAATCGGTGCTGCGGCACGCCGACGGCGGCTGACCACTGCCCCGGCCAGGTTTCGTTCTGCCCGCCGCACTTGCCACCCTTCCTAACTACTCCAGCAGGAGATCTGTCCGGGCCTGTGGTGGCATATGGTTTTGTCCGTGGACAGCAAGCAGCCACCGGCGAGTCGCAGTGGTTGTGTGGACCTCAAGAGATGCGGCGGTGGCTGCCGCCTACAGAGTAGACATTCAGTGATGGTCGGGGCTTTTCAGCGAGTTGATGGACACGATCGCGGCACGTTGCTACCGGCCTGAACCCCCGGCGCCGGGTCCGGGACTTCGTGGCCGGGCTGCTTGCGCCGTTGCCGGCCAAGAAGTGCTGAACGATCGCAGAACACGCCGGTGACACCGCGGCAGGCGGTATGCAGGACCTGATCGGTCGGGCACGCTGGGACGACACCGCGGTCCGTGCCGACGTTCGTTACTTCGGCGCGCCCAAACTTCGGCACCCGGACGGGCTGCTGCTGGTCGACGAGACCGAGGATCTGAAAGAAGGGCACCCACACCGCAACGGCAGTACTCCGGCACTGCCGGGAAGGTCGAGAACTGTCAGCTCGCGGTGCACCTGTCCTATGCCTCTCTCTAGGTCCCTTGCCCTGTGCCACTCGGCCCTTCCTGAGCAGCCGTCCGCAAGCGGACGAAGATCCCTTTGACTTCGAGAGCTGACTACGGCTACCTCGAGTTCAACGGCCGATTCCCCGCGAGCGGGGCCAGGCCCGGCCGTCCGCCTCCAGACCGTCCTGCAAACCCTCGTTTAACTCAGTGGTGGCTGGCACCGGCCCGCCGTCGCCACGGGCCTTGGCCATGGTTCCGCTCACGGTCGCGGTCCGGAACTGGCTGGGCCCGTGCACGTGCCGACCGCCTCCACCGAGCCCGCGCACGCCTGCACAACGTGCTCACGGATGTGGTCGCCGCCGCGGCTGAGCCCGGCGCCGGAGCTCCGCGCGGCCCAGCGCGCGCCTCCATCCAGGTCACCCTCACCGCCCTGCGGCCGTCGGCTACGAATCGCGACCGAGTCGCCAACTCCCGCCCGGCAGCGTCCTCCGGCGGCCGCTCACGGCCGCCGATGGACGCCGTCGATCACACGCAGGCCGTGGCGCCGCCGCTTGGACCGCCGTTCCAGGTCGCCCGCACAGACTTGGTCGGGGAGTAGGTCATGCGACTCCACGACCACGTCGAGTTGGAGGCCGAGACGCCGACTTGCTGGTAGCCGGTCGGGCACTGGTAGGCCACGAGCGCCTGCGGCTTGCTCGTGCCCACACGGCGGGGAGCCGCGCCCATTTCGTCCTGCCCGCCGGCGACCAGCGCAGCTCCACGTAGGGGTTGAAGGTGCCCCACATCGGCCCCGAGGCCACGGCCACCCCGTCGGCGCTGCAGCCGGTTTCCTCCGGGTCGCGGCCTGAGCAGCAGTCGCCCCAGCAGCCGACCGTCAATGCCTGGGCAGGGGTTCCGGCAGCCACGACACCGAACAGCCCGATGATCCGAGTACGAATGATGAAAGTACGTGTATGCATGCAGGCCCCTCTCCAGGCGGTGCCGGTGTAACCCGGGGCGCCGGTCCAGCGGGCGCTGAGGCCGAGCTTCGGGGAATACATCATCCGGCTCCAGGAGTAGGTCGCGTTCGAGGCCGAGACACCGGACTGGTTGTAGCCGGTGGTGCACTGTTACGCCTGCAGCTGCGACGGATACGAGGTGCCCCACGAGGCGGGCACTCGGGCCCAGTTCGTCTTGCACGTTGGCGACCAACGCAGCTCGATGTAGGAGTAGGTGCCCCAGATCCGGGCCGACGCCGTGGTCGTGGCGTCCGCGCTGACCGATTCTTCGACCCGGCTGGTGCTACTACCCCGACCTCATGCTTCTGTCCGCCATCGACGCCTACCGCGACAGCCTTGGCGTCGGACCCGACCCTGTCTCGCAGGGGTGCCGCGACGTCGCGCTCACCAGCGGTCCCTGGTGGCCCTTCCTCGACACCGCCCTGATGAGCGAACGACCCATCCTGCTCACGCTTAACCAGCAGGGCCGCCTCCAAGGCGACGACGGACCAGCTGTCCAATGGGCCCGACGGTCACCCCGTGTAGGCGAGCGAGGTCGGGCGCTCTTATCCGCACCCCACGTTCCGGATCGAGACCGCGCGGCGAATGATCCCACAAGATCGCGATGATCATTCTGCCACAGGCGCTGAGTTGTCCACAGATGGCACCGGGCGGGTTGAGGGGTTGCACTTGCGCCTGATGAAGTGCCTCCGCAGGGACGGCGATACGTCCCGTCGACTGGCGAGGGAGAGCAGCCATGACTCGGGGTGGACGCGGCCGACCACGACGCAGGCACGGGCAGACGGCACCGGACTTCCTCGCCGGTGTTACTGGTCTCGTCGGCGCGGTGACGGCTCTCATCGCGGCCGTCACGGGGCTGCTGACGGCCGCCGCGACGCTGTTGGTGAATCGCTGATGCCCGCGGTCGTGGCATGGCTGCTCGGCGGGCCCGCCGACGGGCGGCTCACCCCGATTGAGGTCGACGAGGACGGGTTCCTTCCGCAGGTCATCATCCTGCCGCAGAGCGGCGCCTACCTCGGCGCCTGCGAGCAACCCAGCCCGCCCATGCAGCACCGTTACCTCCGTTGTGATGGCGAGGACGACCCGCCAACCTTCCAGTACGACGGGCTGCTCCCCCACGCCAAGTGACATCGGCACGCTGGCTAACAGGCCGAAGCAGTCCGGCCGTTATCGGGCACAGGACGGTCGGCACAGCCCCACCCGGGTCAAGCCACTACCCCACGCCAACCACTATTCGAACGTTTGTACGATGCGGTGGTGGAGGACGCGGTGGGGCGCTGGTGGAACGGGATCTGGGGGCGTCTGGGCCGCCGGGATGTGTGGTTGACCCGGGAGGTCAGGTGGAAGGTCACCGCCCGTGCCGGCGATAGCGAAAGCGGCCGGGTGCTGCGGTGGGAGTTCGACACCGAAGACGAGGCCCTCGTCATGGTCAAGCGCCTCCTGTCTGCTGATGCGGGCGGCCAGTGGCGCAAGCATCCCGACCGCCCGCCGCCACAGCAGGCGTAGGGCCCGGCTTGTGGTCTGCGACCCTGATGGGGTGCGAACCGCAAGGCCGGGGATCGTGGTCAGGAGCTGCAGGTGTTGAGCATGCTCTGCAGCGCGGACTTCTCGGATGACTGCAGCTTCAGGCTCCAGTTGTACTTCACGGTGATCCACATC
>NZ_JBEXIK010000088.1:0-8838 GCF_040608515.1 Micromonospora sp. NPDC005173 | reverse complement strand
CCCACCCGTCGCGCAGGGACCGGCAACGTGCCCTCACGGAACCAGCGATACGCAGTACGCGGTGCAACACCTTGCGCCTTAGCCCATTCCGTCAGAATCACAACGAGGACCATACAACACTAAAAGCACCTAACAGTCACTCATGGACACTCCACAACAAGCAGTTAGCAACCCGTCCCGGCGCGAGCGCCCGCGAGGATCTGGTCGCGCCGTGGGGAACGCTGTTCAGCAAGGGCGTCGCGGTCCGGTTCGGCCGTACCCACGACCGCCGCTACACGGTGCTCCTGCGGGACCTGGTCGTCGCCGGCCGGGCCCGGCCCAGCGTGATCGTCACCCACCACGGCAGCCTCGACGATGCGCCCGAGCTGTACCGCAGCTTCGACCGCCGTGAGCACGGGGTGATCAAGGCGGTGCTGCACCCGTGAGCGACGAGCCGGAAAGCGGGGCGGCGGAGTACGTCGACGCGCTCCTGCCGATGGAGACCAGCCTCAGAGGTTGAGCGGCCCCGGGTCGGTGGCCAACTGCCGAAACCGTACGCGCGGGTCAGGCACCAGCCGTCGCGTCGACAGGTCCAGCAGCCCGCCCACCCCGGTCAGCCGGGCGACCGGAGTGCCGTCGACGAGGGTGTAGTCCTGCTCGATCTGGAACACCTTGCTCTCGCTCCAGTGGAACTGGCAGGACACGTACACCTCGTCCCCGCCACGCAGCTCCCGTAGGTACTTCAGGGTTGACTCCAGGGCGACCGGTCCGACGCCAGCGGCCAGGAGCCGGTCCTGCGCGATGCCGGCGGCGCGCAGGCACTCCCACCGGGCGTGCTCGCCGTACTGGACGTAGACGGCCTGGTTCAGGTGGCCCTGGGTGTCCAGCTCGTAACCGCGGACGGTGATGCGTACCCGGAAGGGATCTGCCATGCGGCGAGGGTAGCGGGACCTACCGACACGAGGTGCCGCCCGTCCGGTCTGGGCGGCGGCCATCCGGCACGGTACCCTTCCGCCGGCAGAAGTCGCGTCGTGCCTGTTGAGGGTCCTTTGCGCAGCGGCCAGGGTCGATCCCGCTCGGCCGGCGGAAGTCGCCCGGGAGCGCGGCGACCGGGTCGCCCGATGCCGGCGGGACTATAGGGGCCGCCGGGGCAGGCGAACACTGTACGACGTCTATATTGCCGGATTGTTACATTTTCAACACGCCCCCGCCTTGCGGATGGGCCTCTCGCCGCAATACGTTGCCGTCAACAACAAAACCGAGTGAAGGTCAAACCTTCCGGAGGCAACCGATGACGTTGGCGAGGTGGTACGAGCGATGAGCGACGTGCCCATCCTCCTTGAGATGCGCTCCATCACCAAGGAGTTCCCAGGAGTCAAGGCCCTCTCCGACGTCAACCTGGTGGTTCGCGCCGGCGAGATTCATGCCATCTGCGGTGAAAACGGCGCGGGCAAGTCCACGCTGATGAAGGTCCTCAGCGGTGTGTACCCGTACGGCACCTACGACGGCCAGATCGTTTACCAGGGGTCGGAGACGCGGTTCTCCGACATCCGGGCCAGCGAGAACGCCGGAATCGTGATCATCCACCAGGAGCTCGCGCTCATTCCGGGCATGTCGATCGCCGAGAACATCTTCCTCGGCAACGAGCCGCGCAAGCGGGGCGCGATCGACTGGAAGGCCGCGAACCGGATGGCGCTGGACCTGATGGCCCGGGTCGGTCTGCAGGAGGACCCGGACACCCTGATCAAGGACATCGGGGTCGGCAAGCAGCAGCTCGTGGAGATCGCCAAGGCGTTCGCCAAGGACGTGAAGCTGCTCATCCTGGACGAGCCGACGGCCGCGCTGAACGAGGCCGACTCCCGGCACCTGCTGGACCTGCTGCGCGGCTTCCGCTCGCGTGGCATCACCTCGATCATGATCTCGCACAAGCTGAACGAGATCGAGGCGATCGCCGACCAGATCACGATCCTGCGCGACGGCCGGACGGTGGAGACGCTGGACGTCAGGGCCGAAGGGGTCGACGAGGACCGGATCGTGCGGGGCATGGTCGGCCGCGAGCTGAGCAGCCGGTTCCCGGACCACACGCCGAAGATCGGTGAGGTCTTCTTCGAGGTCCGCGACTGGAACGTGCGGCATCCGATTTCCGCCGACCGGCAGGTCTGCAAGAACGAGAGCTTCGTGGTGCGCCGCGGCGAGATCGTCGGCTTCGCCGGCCTGATGGGCGCGGGCCGCACCGAGCTGGCGATGAGCGTGTTCGGCCGCTCCTACGGGGTGTACGAGTCGGGCACGATCATCAAGGACGGCAAGGAGATTGTGCTCAAGTCGGTGGCGGACGCGATCGACCACGGGCTCGCGTACGTCAGTGAGGACCGCAAGGCGATCGGCCTCAACCTGCTCGACGACATCAAGTCGTCGACGGTGGCCGCCAAGCTGTCCAAGATCTCCCACCACGGCGTCCTGGACCAGGTCGAGGAGTACCAGGCGGCCGAGGCGTACCGCAAGGAGTTGCGGACCAAGGCCCCGACGGTCGACGAGAGCGTCTCCAAGCTCTCCGGCGGCAACCAGCAGAAGGTGGTGCTGGCGAAGTGGATGTTCACGGACCCGGACCTGCTGATCCTCGACGAGCCGACGCGCGGTATCGACGTGGGTGCCAAGTACGAGATCTACGGCATCATCCAGCGGCTCGCCGACCAGGGGAAGGGTGTCGTCATCATCTCCTCGGAGTTGCCTGAGCTGATCGGGCTCTGCGACCGCATCTACACCGTGTTCGAAGGTGCCATCACGGGCGAGATCGCCCGGGAGGACGCCACCCCGGAAAACCTCATGAAGCAGATGACCTCGACGAAGAAGATGCTGACACGATGAGCCGATTGAAGGACCTTCAGAAGAACCTGTTCGGAGGCACCACCTCCAACGCTCGCCAGTTCGGGATGATCTTCACCCTGGTGGCGATCGTCGTCCTGTTCCAGATCTTGACCGATGGCCTGACCCTGCGATCGGACAACCTGATCGCGCTGTTCCAGCAGAATTCGTACATTCTGATCCTGGCCATCGGCATGCTCATGGTGATCGTCGCCGGGCACATCGACCTCTCGGTCGGCTCCGTGGCCGCATTCGCCGGCATCCTGGTGGCGAAGGCGATGGCCGACTGGTCACTGCCCTGGCCCCTCGCCATCCTCTTCGGCCTCGGGATCGGCGCGCTGATCGGCGCCTGGCAGGGCTTCTGGGTGGCCTACATCGGGGTGCCAGCGTTCATCGTGACCCTGGCCGGCATGCTGCTCTTCCGCGGCGGCAACCAGTTCATCGGTAACGCGAACACCATCCCGGTGCCGGAGGGCTTCCGGGAGATCGGCTCCGGCTTCCTGCCCGAGTTCGGGCCGAACACCGGCTACAACAACGCCACGCTGCTACTCGGTCTGGCCGCGGCGGTGGCCGTGGTGTGGCGCGAGCTCCAGGCGCGCAAGACCCGCCGCGCGATGGACGCCGATCCGGCCCCAATGTGGATCTCGATCCTGCGTATGGCCGTCATGGTCGGGGCGATCGCCTTCGCCGCGCTGCGCTTCGCCAGCGGCCGCGTCGGCACCAGCTTCCCGATCTCCGGCATCATCCTGCTCGCGCTGGTCCTCGCATACTCGTTCTACACCCGCAACACGGCCGGCGGCCGGCACATCTACGCGGTGGGCGGCAACTCCCGGGCGGCCGAGCTGTCCGGTGTGAAGCTCAAGCGGGTCAACTTCTTCGTCATGATGAACATGTCCGTCCTGGCAGCCCTGGCCGGCATGATCTTCGTGGCCCGTTCGGCGGCCTCCGGCCCGCAGGACGGCAACGGCTGGGAACTGGACGCGATCGCCGCGGTCTTCATCGGTGGCGCGGCCGTCTCCGGCGGTATCGGAACCATCAGCGGCTCGATCGTTGGTGGTCTCGTCATGGCCGTGCTCAACAACGGCCTGCAACTGATGGGCGTGGGCACCGACCGCGTCCAGATCATCAAGGGCCTGGTCCTGCTGCTGGCCGTCGCGATCGACGTCTACAACAAGAGCCAGGGGCGCTTCTCCGTGATCGGGAGCATCACACGCTCCTTCAAGCGGGACGCACCCACCACACCCGATTCACCGCCCGACGCGGAGCGCGAGCCCGCCACGGCGCCGGTGCCCGGACCACGGGACACCGACCTCACCTCCGTGTCACCTCTCCAGAAGGGCAAGTAACTTCCCATGCGTAGATTCTTCGGCAAGTCGGTGGCCATCGGTGCCGTCGCCATGCTGGCTCTCACCGCCTGCGGCTCCGGCCGCGACGAGGAGACCGGCGGCTCCAGCGGCGACGCCAAGGGCTTCGCGGCGAACTCCCTGATCGGTGTCGCCCTGCCGGCCAAGACCTCGGAGAACTGGGTCCTCGCCGGTGACCTGTTCACCACCGGCCTCAAGGAGGCCGGTTTCCAGAGCGACGTGCAGTACGCGGGCGCGTCGACCACGGTCGCCGACCAGCAGGCTCAGATCACCGCCATGGTCACCAAGGGTGCCAAGGTCATCGTCATCGGCGCGACCGACGCCGCGCAGCTGTCGACCCAGGTCGCCGCGGCCCACCAGGCCGGCGTGAAGGTCATCGCGTACGACCGGCTCATCACCAACACGCCGGACCTCGACTACTACGTCGCGTTCGACAACTTCAAGGTCGGCGAGCTCCAGGGCCAGGCCCTGCTCGAGGGCATGAAGGCCAAGAAGCCGAACGGCCCGTACAACATC
Organism: Micromonospora sp. NPDC005173; assembly: GCF_040608515.1. NCBI lineage: Bacteria > Bacillati > Actinomycetota > Actinomycetes > Micromonosporales > Micromonosporaceae > Micromonospora > Micromonospora sp. NPDC005173. The sequence continues at coordinate 4,117 of NZ_JBEXIK010000088.1, read as the reverse complement.
GAGCTGTTCTCCGGCTCGCCGGACGACAACAACGCCGGTGTCTTCTTCAACGGCGCGATGAGCGTGCTCAAGCCGGAGATCGACAAGGGCAACGTGGTCGTCGCCTCGAAGCAGACCGACGTCAAGCAGACCGCCATCCAGGGCTGGAAGGCCGAGGGTGCGCAGGCCCGCATGGACCAGCTGCTGACCTCGACCTACGGCAACAAGGAGCTGGACGGCGTCCTCTCCCCGAACGACACCCTGGCCCGCGCGATCATGACCTCGATCAAGGGTGCTGGCAAGCAGGTCCCGGTCGTCACCGGTCAGGACTCCGAGGTTGAGTCGGTCAAGTCGATCGTCGCTGGCGAGCAGTACATGACGATCAACAAGGACACGCGGAACCTGGTCAAGGAGACCGTCAACATGGTCAAGGCCCTCCAGGCCGGTAACACCCCGCAGGTGAACGACACCAAGTCCTACAACAACGGCAGCAAGGTCGTCGACACGTACCTGCTCCCGCCGGTCGCCGTCACCAAGGCCAACGCGGCTGAGGCGTACGCCAACGACCCGAAGCTCGCGCCGCTCACCAAGTAAGCACCACACGGTAGGCAGCAACGCCGATGGGTCCCGGATCTCCTCTTCCGGGACCCATCGTCGTCCTGGCACCCCCGCACCACCCGCCGCCGACCCGGAAGGAGGTCTGACCGTGGAAACACCCGTCCGGTCCAGGCCAGCCGGCGTCGGCCGCAATCCCGAATCCCCGCTGCCCTCGGTCCCCGGCGCGAGCCAGGAGGAGATCCGGCGGCAGAACCTCGGCGCCGTCCTGCGCTACGTCCACCTGCACGGGCCGACGTCCCGGGCCGAGCTGACCAGCCGGCTCGGCCTCAACCGCAGCACCATCGGTGCCCTCGCGGCCGACCTGGTCGCCAGTGGCCTGGTCACCGAGGAGGCGCCGACCACCGCCCGCCGCGCCGGCCGCCCCTCGCTGGTGGTCAGCCCTCGCTCCGACCGGGTCTACGCGCAGGCGCTGAGCATCGACGCGGACCGACTGCGCGCCGCCCGGGTCGGCCTCGGCGGGCGCATCCTCGATCTGCGCGAGGTCGCCCGACCCGTCGGCATGTCGGCCGTCGACGCCGTCGGCCCGCTCGCCGACCTCGTCCGCGACATGGAACGCTGCGTGGCCGCCGACGCGCTGCTGGTCGGCGGCGCGGTCGCGGTCACCGACACCACCCGTGACGCGGACGACAGGATCCGGATCGTCGGCATCGACGGGACGCTCGGCGCCGCGCTCGAGGCCGAACTCTCCGCCGGCCCGGGTTTCGTGGCCGGCGACCTGGCCGACATCGCCGGCCTGGCCGAGCACGTCCGCGGCGTGGCGGCGGGCGTCGACGATCTCATCTACCTGCACGGCGGCCTCGGCATCAGCGCCGGCATCATCGTGGGTGGCCGGCTGATGATCGGGCACCGGGGCCACAGCGGCAAGGTCGGCCACATGGTGGTCAACCCGAACGGGCTGCCCTGCGGGTGCGGCTCACGCGGCTGCTGGGAGACCGAGATCGGTGAGAACGCGCTGCTGCGGCACGCCGGCCGGGACCCCGGCGACCGCGCGGCGGTGGCCGAGGTGCTGCGCGCGGCGGCGGACGGCGACCGGACCGCGCGAGAGGCGGTCGAGCGGGTCGCCGACTGGCTCGGCTTCGGCGTGGCCAACCTGGTCAACGTGGTCAACCCGGACGCCGTGGTGTTCGGCGGCTCGCTGCGCGACATCTTCACCGCCGGGGCGGACACGGTCCGCAGCCGGCTGGGCGCCATGCCGCTACCGGTCTCCCGCGAGCACCTGCGCCTGGAGGCGGCGGCGCTCGGCCCGGACGCCGTCCTGATCGGCGCCGCCGAACTGGCCTTCGACAAGCTGCTGGCCGACCCGCTGAACGTCGGCGTCGCCGGCCACGTGGGGCCCGTCGACCCGGCGTAGCCGCAAGCGCCTGCTGCGGCCGATGCGGCACGTCCTCGTCGGCGCTGGTGCCGGGCCGGGTGGCCGGCACGCGGAGTCCGGCTGATCGGGCTCATCGATCACCTCGAACAGATGACCGTCATCAACCGACGGGAATGCCATGTGCCCATCGTTGCCGTAGGTGCTACCGTACGTCGTACGACAGCGCGACGGCGGCATCGAGGGGGAGCGAAATGACGACCGGCGAGGACGCGATAGTCGCGCAGGGGCTGCGCAAGCGGTACGGGGACCGGCACGCGCTGGACGGCTTCGACCTGCGGGTCCGGGCCGGCACGGTGTACGGCCTGCTGGGCCCGAACGGTGCCGGCAAAACCACTGCCGTACGAATCCTGTCCACCCTGCTCCGCTACGACGAGGGGCGGGCCGAGGTGGCCGGGTTCGACGTGGCACGCCAGCCCGAGCAGGTGCGCTACCGCATCGGGCTGGTGGGGCAGCAGGCTGCGCTGGACGAGATGCTCAGCGGCCACCAGAACCTCGTCATCTTCGGCCGACTGTTCCACCTCGACCCGAAGGCGGCTCGGCGGCGCGCCACCGAGTTGCTGGAACGGTTCGGCCTCGCCGACGCCGGCGAGCAGCCGGTGAAGGCGTACTCGGGTGGCATGCGCCGGCGGCTGGACCTCGCCGCCGGGATGATCCTCACCCCGTCGGTGCTCTTCCTCGACGAACCCACCACCGGTCTGGACCCGCGCGGTCGCAACGAGGTCTGGGAGTCGGTCCGGGAGTTGGTCCGCGCCGGCACCACCGTCCTGCTCACCACCCAGTACCTGGACGAGGCCGACCAGTTGGCCGACCGGGTCTCCGTGGTCGACGCCGGCCGGGTGATCGCCGAGGGCACCCCGGACGACCTCAAGGGCCGCCTCGGCGGCGACCGCCTCGACCTGGTCCTCCGCGACCTCGCCGATCTCGCCGCCGCCCTGCCGCGGCTGCGGCAGGTGGTCGGGGTCGAGCCGACGGTCGACCACGACCGGCGGCTGCTCAGTGCCCGGATCGGGGACCGGGCCGCCACACTCGCCGCCGTGCTACGGGCGCTTGAGGAGGGCGGCGTGCAGGTGGCGGACATCGCGCTGCGCCGCCCCACCCTGGATGAGGTGTTCCTGCACCTCACCGGGCATCGACCGCAGCCCGCCGAGGACGGCGGCGCCGAGGCGGTCGGTGTGCCCGCCGACAGCGCGGAGGTTTCGGCGTGACCAGTCTGACCCTGCCCGGCACCGGATCGCCGGCCCACCGGCCCGGCCGTCCCACCCTGCTGGCCGACAGCGTCACGCTGACCCGGCGGGGCCTCGCCCACTGGCGCCGCGATCCCGGGCCGCTGATCGGCTCGCTCGGCTTCGACATCCTGATCGTGCTGATGTTCGTCTACCTCTTCGGCGGCGCGTTGGAGGTGCCGGGGGGCGGGAGCTATCGGGAGTTCCTGCTGCCCGGCATGTTCGTGATGACCATGGTGTTCGGCATCAGCCTCACCACCATCGCCGTCTCGGCCGACCTGGACCGCGGGGTGACCGACCGCTTCCGGTCGATGCCCGTCTCGCCGCTGGCCCCGCTCATGGGTCGGGCGGCGGCCGACATGCTGTTTGCGGTGGTCACCCTCGTGGTGATGCTGTTGGCCGGTCTGGCGCTCGGGTGGCGGGCGCACGGCGGTGTTGGCGACACGCTGGCCGCGGTGGGGCTGATCCTGCTGCTGCGGTTCGCCCTGGTCTGGGTCGGCATCTTCCTGGGCCTGGTGATGCGGGGCCAGCAGGCGGTGGCCGGGGTGCAGATCCTGGAGTTTCCGCTCGGCTTCCTGTCCAACGCGTTCGTGGCGCCGTCCACCATGCCCGCCTGGCTGGGCACGGTGGCCGAGTGGAATCCCCTGTCGGTGACCGTCGGCGCGACCCGTGAACTCTTCGGCAACGCCGGCTGGGGTGGCGACTCCTGGGTGGTCCAGCAGTACCCGTGGCTGGCCGTCGTGTGGCCAGTCGTGCTGGTCGCCGTCTTCCTGCCGCTCTCGGTGGCCCGCTACCGGCGGCTGAGTGGTTGAACCGGGGCTTGTCGAACGTCGTAGGTCACGATGTCGGGTCGGGGGGGGGGCGCCCCCCCCCGGGTGCCAAAGGAGGGAGAGGGGCGGGAGAGGTGGGGGTGAACCCCGGCGAC
>NZ_JBEXIK010000087.1:0-9313 GCF_040608515.1 Micromonospora sp. NPDC005173 | reverse complement strand
GGCCCAGAAGCGCGACCAGGGCGAAGTCGTTCGGGTTTGTCGACAGCCGGGCGGTGGTGATCAGGGCCTCGAACTGCAGGTGACCCAGCCCGAGGTCGGTGACATGTTCGTTCAGGTGAGGGGCGACGGCGGCCTCGACTGGCATCAGGTTTGAACAGGGTGGTCGACCTGCTCGGCCAGCTCGCCGACTCCGGCGGGCCGTCGACTGACCTGTGGTCCACCGGCCGGCAGGCGATCGCCGCGTTCAACCGGAGGGTGCTGGCCGACCACGCGGCCGCCTGATTCATCATTCGGGCAGGTGGCGACGGTGAATAGACGCATTGGACAGTCACCACGACGGCACTGAATGCCCGAAGGTGCCGTTGCGCCTCGTGAGACGCCCCCGGATCATGGCCGTGGCACATCGTTACGCACGGGCCATTCTTCGGGGGAAACCGCCGTGGCGGAGATCAATCACTTTGAGTACGGGTGGATCACGCCCGCGTTGAGCTACGCGCTATCGGTGCTCGGCTCGTTCCTGGGCCTGATCTGTGCCACCCGCATCCGCATCGCGAGCAGCGCAGGCCAGCGGGTCTGGTGGGGCGGGTTGGCCGCCTTGGCGATCGGCGGCACCGCCATCTGGACCATGCACTTCATGGCGATGCTCGGCTTCGCCGTCGAGGGTACCCGGATCCGGTACGACCTGCCGATCACCGCGGCCAGCGCGGTCTTCGCCGTGGTGGCGGTCGGCATCGGACTGGCCATTGCCGGCACCGGGCGGGTGTCCGTACTGCGCATCGTCGGCGGCGGCCTCTTCACCGGCGCCGGGGTCGCGGCGATGCACTACACCGGCATGGCGGCGATGCGGCTCGACGGACGGCTCAGCTACGACCGGACCCGGGTGGTGCTCTCGATTGTCATCGCGGTGGTCGCCGCCGCGGTGGCGCTCTGGCTGGCGGTGACCGTCCGCCGAGGCCTGGCGATTTTCGGCTCCGCGCTGGTGATGGGCGTTGCGGTCAACGGCATGCATTTCACCGGGATGAGTGCCCTCTCTGCGCACCTGCATCCGGGCGGGGGCGAGGTCACCGGTGCGGACGTGAGCACCCTGCTGGTGCCGATCATCCTGGCGGTGATCTTCGTGGTGGTCGGCCTGGTCTACGCGCTGCTTGCGGCCCCCACGGACGAGGACCGGGCCGCAGCGGCGTACCTGAACGGCCGGCTCACCGCCGAGCCCGCCGACCGATCGGGCGAAGTGACTGCGGACCCGGTAGGGCTCCGCGCCCGGCCGACCCTGGGGCGGCCGGGCACGCCGTTCCCGTCCCGCCCGGACCGTGCTCCCCTCTGACGGATCGCGTCGGTCGTCCGTGAGGTGGGCGGCTCTAGCTGGCGTCCTGCCGGGCAGCCAGCGCATCGACGAGGCGGCGGCCGAGGCCGTGGACTATCGGGCCGCGAACATCCGCGCCGGATTCGTCTACGTGATCTCCAACATCGGGGCGTTCGGCGAGGACGTCGGAACTAGTGACGCGACCACCCACAACGCCTTCCGGCATCACGAGCACGGCGCGCACGGCGCCAGCGTCAAGGCCAAGCCCCTGCGGGGTGGGCCCACGGCCCAGCCGTTGACCCCGGCACCGCACACACGCCTGCCCGAAACCCAATGCCGGAACCGGAAAAATCAACGTCAGCCGGTCAAAATCCCAGCCTTGACCGGCCCCGCTCCTTCATGGATGACACAGAGAGGTGCCAGATCCGGTCGTTGCGCGGCCACGACCGACGCCCTGATCGCGGCAAGAGAGTGCTGATGATCATCCGGCCGCAAGGCTCTACCTCCCGGCCAACCGGCCGCGGGCTGGACTCAGGCATTGCCCGGCACTTAGGTGTCTTTGCTGACGAGGTAGGGCCGATCTGCACGCGGCGTAGGTCGGAGCCGGCCAGGACGGTGAGGGCGTCGTGGCGGCCGTACAGGCCGGCGCAGAACGAGGTGAGCAGACCTCACCGTCTCGCCTGCTGACTCAATCGGTGGTACGACCATAGACAATCAGAGCCCAGGTGAGGCAGCCGAACGCGGCCGTGCTGGCCAGCGCGCGGACGATGTTCCAGGTGACCCAGCTGGATTCGAAGTGCTCGCGTACGGCTGCGAGATCGGCGATGTGGCCGGGATTGCCGGCCGCCGCGAGCTTGTCGTTGAGCGGGACGTTGACGGCGGTGGTGATGATGAACATCGTCAGGTACAGGGCGAACCCGCCGATGATCCACGGCAGCGCCGGGCGGCCTTCTCCACGCCAAGCCAGGAGAGCCGACAGTGCGGCGAACACCAGTGCGCCCAGGAAGCTCAGCATGAACCAGCCGTTGACGATGGTCACGTTGATCCGCTGCATCGTGTCCACGAACGTCCGGTCGTCGGCCCCTTTGAGTGCGGGCATGACCGCGTAGGCGAAGGCGGCGAACAGCCCTGCCATGAGCCCGGTGGTGATGATGGCGGCGACCAGCGACACGTTCTGTGCGAGTCTCATGGTGTCCTATTCCTTGTCCCAGATGCCGGTGGCGGCGGTGTCGGTGGCGTAGTCGGCGAAGTCCCGGGGCTGCCGGCCCAGGGCGCGCTGAACCCCGTCGCCCAGATGGGCGTTGCGCCCGTCCAGCACGGTCGTGAACAGGTACATCAGCAGCTCGACGACCCCCTGCGGAACCCCGTCGGCGGTGAGCGCGTCCGCGTAGTCCGCAGAGGATACCTGGACGAATTCGATCCGCCGGCCCGTCGCTGTGGAGATCTCGGCGATCGCCTGGGCGAAGGTGAGCAGCCGGGGTCCGGTCAGCTCGTAGACCTGCCCCGCGTGCCCGTCCTCCGTCAGCGCCGCCACGGCCACCTCGGCGATGTCGTCGGCGTCCACAAATGGCTCGGGCACGTTCCCGACCGGGAGGACGACCTCGCCGCCCAGCACCGGCTCCAGCAGATAGTCCTCGCTGAAGTTCTGGCTGAACCAACTGGACCGCAGGATCGTCCACTCGACCCCGGCCGACTGGATGAGCTTCTCGCTCGCCTGGGCCTCGTCCTCACCGCGACCGGACAGCAGTACCAGCCGGGAGACGCCCGACGCCACCGCTAGCTCGGTGAACGCGCCGACCGTCTCGGGTGCGCCCGGCACGGCCAGGTCCGGGTAGTAGGACACGTACACCGTGCCGACGCCCTGCAGCACCGGCGCCCAGGTCGCCCGGTCCGCCCAGTCGAACGGCTGCCCTGCGGAGCGGGAACCGACCCGAACGGGCACTCCGCTCCCCTGCAACCGCTCCACGATGCGGCGGCCGGTCTTGCCGGTTCCGCCGAGGACCAGGATCGTCTGCTGCTCTCGTTCGTTCGTCATATCGATCATTGAAGTGCAGCGGCGTGAGACTTTACATAGCCATAGCGCGCAGCTTTGTGTTTAATCGTCTACGTGGACGCAGTTGCCGGTCTTCTCGACGGACCCCGAGCCCAAGGAGCTTTCCTGCTTCGCTCGGTCCTGACCCCGCCCTGGTCGATGCGGATCGAGGACCAGGCGCCGCTCACCCTGGTGGCCATGGTCCGGGGCGATGCCTGGGTCGTTCCCGAGGAGAGTTCGGCTGTCCGGATCAGTCCTGGGGATGTGGCGATCATTCGCGGCCCCGGCCCGTACACCGTCGCCGACGAGCCAGCCACGCCGCCGCAGGTCATCATTCATCCGGGACAGCTCTGCACCACCCCAGACGGGCAGGAGATGCCCGAGATGATGGGGCTGGGCGTACGCACCTGGGGCAACAGCCCGGACGGCCCGACAATGCTGCTCACCGGCACCTACACCATGCAGGGCGAGGTCAGCCAGCGGCTCCTGAGCGCACTGCCGCCACTGCTGCTCGTCCCGGGCGACTCCTGGGACTCCCCACTGGTCCCGCTGCTGGCCACCGAGATCGTTAAGGACGACCCCGGTCAGGAAGCGGTCCTCGACCGGCTGCTCGACCTGCTGCTCATCGCCGCGCTACGCGAGTGGTTCGCCCGACCCGCGGCCAAAGCCCCCGCCTGGTACAGGGCGCACAGCGATCCCGTCGTCGGCCGGGCCCTGCAGATGCTCCACAACAACCCGGCCCAGCCCTGGACCGTGGCGTCACTGGCCGCCAAGACCGGGGTCTCCCGGGCGGCGCTGGCCCGCCGGTTCACCGCGCTGGTCGGCGAACCGCCCATGTCATACCTCACCGAGTGGCGGCTGGCCCTGGCCGCCGACCTGCTCCGCGAGCCGGACGCCACCGTCGGCGCGGTCGCCCGGCAGGTCGGCTACGGCAGCTCCTTCGCCCTGAGCACCGCCTTCAAACGCATCCGCGGCGTCAGCCCCCGGGAACACCGCCTGGCCGCCCGAACGTAGCGGGCCATCGGCATCGAGGCGGCGATGCCCAACGACACGGCCTCGAACTACATCAGGGCGCTTGCGGCGAGCACCAGTGAACCCGAACTGCTGAACGCCGCAAACAAGGTCTTGCCTCTCGCCTGCCTCCTTGAGGTGGCCTGAACGCCCCGCACCGACAATTAATCTTCGTGGGCGACTAACCGACGGCGGGCGAAGCGTCCGCTCATCGGCTACTTATCTACTGGTGCTCCGACCGCAGGCCGGCCAGGCTTGGTCGAGGTGACCGGCGGGTTGACTCTCTCATCGGCTGCCACTGCGGTTTGGTGTTGACCGGGCCCCGGTTGGTGGTCCACCGGCTATGAGAGCGTTGGTTGCCGGTTGGTGATCCACTGGTCGTGGAAGGCTTCGGGGGTGAGCCAGTCCAGCGAGCCGTGGGGTCTGTAGGTGTTGTACTCGACGCGCCAGTCTTCGGCCAGTACCTGGACTTCCAGCAGAGTGTCGAAATGCTCGCAGGTGAGGAACTCGTCGCGGAAACGGCCGTTGAAAGATTCGCAGATCCCGTTCTGCCATGGGGATGCGGGGTCGATGTAGGCGGGGTCGACGCCGCTGTGGCGGCACCAGCCGGTCAGGGCGTGGGCGGTCAGCTCGGGGCCGTTGTCCATCCGGATGTGCTCCGGCCGCCCGCCGAGCCGGGCGATCAGTTCGTCGACGACAGCGACCGTGGCGTCCGCGGTGAAGAAGCGGGCCGCGCGGGTGGCCAGGGCTTGACGGGTGTACTCGTCGACGACGTTGAGGAACCGCACCTGCCGGCCGTTCGCAGTGACGTCGACCTGAAAGTCCAGGGCCCACATCTGACCCGGACGCGTCGCGCGCGTCCGCTGATGACGGCCCGGTCCGGCCCGCCGCTTCTTGCGCACCCTCGGCGGGCGTTCAGGCCCTCGTCGAGCCACAGCCGGCGGGTGCGTTTCCGGTTGACCACCAGGTGCTCCCGGGCGGCGATCCCGTGGGCTTTGCGCCGTCCCCACCGCGGATACTCGGCGGAGACCTGCCGCAGCCTGGCACGCAGCACCTCATCGGCATCACGAAGGGCTGGGGCGGGCCTGCGTTGCGCAGAGCGGTGCTGCCCGACCACCCGGCACGCACGTCGCTGGGACACTCCGAAGCGCTGCTGCAGCACCGTCACGGCGTAGCGGCGGCGCTCCGGACTCACCAGTTTCCCCGGTTCAGCTCCGTGAGCATGTCGATGTCCACAGCTGATCGGCGACGACCTTCTTCAGCCGGGCGTACTCCCGCTCCAGGTCCTTGAGCCGCATGGCGTCATCGGCTTTCATCCCGCCGTACTGCGCCATCCACCGGTGCCAGGTCGCGCACACGCTTGTCTGCGCGAGCGTTCGGCGCACCGCGCCTCGTAGAGTCGCGCTGCGCCCGGTCAGTGGCAGATCAGCGCACGTGATCATGGGTAGGACCGGACAAACGCCAGCTGCGAGCCAGCCGTCGAGGCTGCCGCCGACCGATGGGCGACTGTTCAGGCCACGTCGTAGCAGCGGCGTACACGGTCCAGCCGGCCAGCGCGCAGGTCGGCGTCTGGAATCCAGAAGGAGACGTTTACGATCTCGCCCCACGCCGTACCCCGTTCCGCCTCCACCTGCAGAAGGGGCCGGTGCCCCGGCGGGTGGGACGTATCGGTGTCGCAGTACCCGAGCAGACGATGCCGGGGTGCAGGCAACAACGGCCGAAGCTCCTCCAACAGATCGATCAGCTCGACGATGTGGAGGCCCAGCGCCTTGTCGACGTCATCCCGCAGGTTGGGTAGAGACGGCATCAGCGCGGCGTCCAGTGTCAGGGCGGGGATGGTGGCGACCGCTTCTGCTCCGGACCCGGCAGGCAGGTGCAGCACCTGGCAACCGTCGTCGCCGTGCTCGTAGTCGTAGGTCGCGGAGAACTCGTCGTCGTGGAAGAACAGCAGGTACCCCCGGCGTGGGAACGGCCACTCCGCGCCTAGGATCGGGGCCATCCGCGCGCAGTCCACGTGCGCCAGCAACAGCATCGGCGCTTCCCGGTAGACAGGCCACGCGAACGGTCCGGTCCTTGGCGCGCCGCCGATCATGCTGCCGCTCGCTGACGCTTCGGTCCGTACGGTAAATCCGACCGATGGCCGCGCCAGGGCAAGGAAGCTGTCCGCAATCTCCGGCACCAGCCGGCGCCTGATGATGGCTTGGACATCAGGGGAAAGATCCATCGCGGCCGAGTCTTCCATAGCTTGAGCCAAGTGGCGCCACCGCACTGTTCTCGACATGGTCGGATGTGCCTCACCCGCTGGGCTGCCAACGGCCGACCAGCGGTAACGGAGACCACCGCAGGCCGCCGAATCGATACACGGCGTCGCGACCCTGCCCGCTCATCGCTGCCCGGCGGCTCCTCGCAGCCAGTCGGCCCACTGGTCGGCCTCCTCCAGCCGAGCGAACCCGTTTAGCGCCGCGGCCGCCAGCCCGGCTGGCAGTGGACCGCGCTCACGCAGCTCCCGCCGCTGGGCCAGGTTGAGTTCCAGTACCCGGAGGCCGGGCAAATCCGCGACCCGGTGCAGGTCGCTGACGTCGGCCCCGGACAGGTCGAGGTGGGCGAGGGCCGGCAGGCCGGCCAGCGCCACGATCGCAATCGGGGAGCGGGAGGCGAGCTTCAGCCCCCACAGGGTCGGATGCCCGCCCAGCGGCGGAAGGTTGATCTCGGCGGCGTCGATCGACAGCCACTCGACCGGCACGCCGGACGGGAGGGCCGCCGTGACCGCTGTCGCACGGTTGATCGAGACACTGCGCAGATAGTGGAGTGGCGCAAGCTCCGCCAGATCGAGGACAGCGCCGTCGTTGAGGCAGAGCTCCTGCACGTCGAGCTCCGCGAGAACGTCGGCGACCCGCCGCTGCCCCACCTGCTCGGAGTGGCTGTACTGCGGATGGACCGAGGCGCGCCGGGAGGTAACGTCGTCGCGCAGCACCGCGAGCACGTTGTGCAGCAACTTACCAAGTATCGGACACGGCCATCTGCGATCCGCGGATCCGGGGCAGTGTGCTGTCCCATGCCGTCCTGTCGTACCTATTCGGCGTGGTGATCGTGGCGGGTTCCGTCAACCTCATCGCCGACCTGGCCCGCTGACCCGGTCGGACTTACCGACCGGTTGGTGGCACGCACGGAGCTCAACGAAACATGCTTCGCTGGCTTCTGACCTACCACTCCGAGCGGGCGCCATGTCGCGGCTGACGTCCGCCCTTGCCACCTCGATCTCATCCTCATTGGCCTGAACCACGTCCGTCTCCTCCAAGCGCATCAAGAGACATCCATCAACGCTTGCTTCTGCGCCGGTGGCTGACCGGCACCACGTCCAGGTCACGACGTCTTGGAGCCAGTCGAACAGCACCAGTGCGTCCGCCCGCCACAGTGCCAGCTCGACCCTCGGGAGGTGTTCATCCACGCCAGCAGCGGCGTACAGGTCGACTCGTCCATGGCGACGGTCTTGCTGCCTTCTGGCTGCTTTCGCACAGCCAATCGTGCGGGGTTGTGGCATCCGGTTCAGCTCACCGGTTCGGCGACGGCACGGACCGCCGCAGGGCCGCCACGACCGAGGATCCGGCCGTCGGCAGCGCCACGCTCGGCTACGTACCGGACTGGGCCGTCGCCATCGTCGTGCCAGCCCGCAGGGTTGCCAACGCACCGCTCCAGGCCGCCAACTGGTCGAGCATCGTGTTCACCGCATCCACCTGATGAGGGCCGGGCTTGAAGACGCTGAAGTTCTCGAAGTCGGTGAAGAGCGAGAGTGCCACCTGTGCCCGTACGTCCGCCATCTGCAACTCGGCCACCACCAGGCGCAGGTGCTCCACTGCACGGGTGCCGCCGACGCTGCCGTAGCTGACGAACCCGGCGGCCTTGTTGTTCCACTCGGCGTAGATGAAGTCGATCGCGTTCTTCAGCGCCCCGGATGTGGAGTGGTTGTACTCCGGTGTCACGAAGACGTACCCGTCGAAGGAGGCGATCTTTTCGGCCCATCGCAGGGTGTGTGGCTGGGTGTACTGGCCCATCGACGGGGGTGTCATCTCGTCGAGGTGTGGCAGGTTGAAGTCCTTGAGGTCGACGAGTTCGTACTCGGCGTCGCCACGCTTGGTGGCGATGTCGTGCACCCAGCGGGCCACCGCCTCCCCGTTACGACCGGGACGGGTGCTGCCGATGATGATGCCGATTCTGGTCATTGTCGCCCTTTCCTTCTATCCCGACACGCTCGGGAGCCGTTGGCGGTTACCCCATCTGCATGGCTTCTAACGGACACAAGGCGATCCGATCGCCGCCGGCAGCAGCAGCAGCCCGGAGGGAACCTGCCGTCCCGTCTGCCCTCGACCCGCCCTCCTGGGGAGCGGGCCGCCGCCCGGCCCGCCACGTCAAGCGGACCTTGACGCCCGTACGGACGCTGGCGGGTCGGGCGGTGGTCTGCTCGGCTTGGCCGGGTCGATGGCAAGCGGGATGGCCTACCGCAACCACCCACGGACCGCGACCCACCTGCGGAGCCCCGGCCATCCTGGAGCCGGAGCGCCCCCGCCGGAGGCGCCCTAACCGCAACCCTGCGGCCGCCGCCAGCTCGCCGACGCGGCCGGCGTGCGCTTCCCTACGCCGTGCGGGATGCTGGCCGCGCGGCTCGGCCGGCTGCCGGCCCCGCACACCACCCGTCAACTGTCTCTCGTTCTGCGGCGGCCTGTCCCGTCACGGGACATGCTTGACGCTCACGTCCCACCTGATGCCCGACATGATCCTCAAAGTGCGCCGCGGAAGCCTTCACGGTCCGCGACACGGGCGCGCATCGCGGGATGGCCGAATCGCCGGCGATGGGCTGCCACGCCCCGTAGCGATCGGATCGCGGCTACCTGTTAGCTGGTGGTACGACCGCAGCCCGGCCAGGCTTGGTCGAGGTGACCGGTGGGGTCGCTCTCATCGCGGCTGCCCAC
>NZ_JBEXIK010000086.1:0-9448 GCF_040608515.1 Micromonospora sp. NPDC005173 | reverse complement strand
GCCTGTGACGACGACATGCATGACGGGAATAGAGCACAGCGATAGGACAAGCTCGCTCCAGCCAAAGGGGACACCCAGACGTCCGGATCTGCCGCGATCCGCGCGCTACGCGGCGTCACGAAGTGCTGACTCGGCCGGCATACGCACATGCCGAGATGAGGGCGTACGGGGATGGCGGCGCATGCCTCGTCAGGAATGCCGCTCTGAAGATGAGCGGGTCATGCAGAATTCGTTTCCAGCTGGGTCGCACAGCACGGCCCAGCCGTCGCCGTCGGGCGTGCGGTGATCGGCCAGCATGGTCGCGCCCAGCGCGAGGACGCGCTCGACCTCCCTGTCGCGGTCCCGGTCCGCGGGCTGCAGGCACACGTGCAGCCGGTTCTTGACAACCTTGCCCTCGGCGGCAAATAGCAAGAAACGGACATCTTTGGGGGAGTGGCTGAGGGCAACCTTGTCGAACCAAGAACCGATGCCTCGGCAGGCAGGCGGCTCAGCCGCGACCGCAGCCGACGGCCCGGCGAACCCGGGCCACGGCCACGTCGAGGTCGGCGTCGAGGGGCCGGCTGCCTGCTCACGCTCGCCGGATCCAGCTCGCCACCGGACCGGGCTGGGCGCCCACCGCCGGCTGACCGGGGCGGGGGCGAGGACACCGGCCCAGGGTTGGAGCATGATGTGCTGGCGAGCGACGGGCACTTTACGAATCGGCGCTACGCAAGTGTCTTGTCGCCTTGCTCAGTCGGTGCACGCCTTCGGATAGCTGGGCCAGGTCGGCCGTAGCCGCGAAGCCGAGACGTAGATACGCCCCTGATGGTTCGGCGGCGAAGTAGCCGCTGCCGACGCTGACTGCGACGTCTCGGGCGTGGGCAGCATCGGCGATCGCGGTAGCCGACTGGAGGGGTCCCGGTATGCGTACCCACAGATGCAGGCCGCCCTGGGGGACGCTGGAGAGCGTCCATTCCGGAATTTCCGTGGCGAGTGCGGCGGCGAGGGTCGCGCTGCGTTCGCGCAGCGCGGTGGCCAGCCCGCGCAGGTGCCGATCCCATGACGGTGTGCTGATCAGTTCGACGGCGGCTTCCTGCAGCGGTCGGGCGACGAAGAAGTCGTCGACGAGCCTGGTCGCGCGAAGCCGGTGAGCCACGGGGCCGCGGGCTATCAGCGCGCCGATGCGCAGGCTCGGTGACGCGGGCTTGGTCAGGGAGGTCAGGTAGACCACTGTGCCGTCGTCGTCATCGGCTAGCAGAGGGCGGGGCATCTGTCCGCCGTGGCCGAGCAGCCGCGCGAAGTCGTCTTCGAGAATGAACGCCCCGACGGCGCGGGCGAGGTCGAGGACCTGGCGGCGGCGCTCGGGTGGCAGAACCGCGCCGGTTGGGTTGTGGAAGGTCGGTTGGCAGTAGAGCAGCCGGGCGCCGGTCGTCGCGAACGCGTCTGCGAGCAGGTCGGGGCGGATGCCGTCGGCATCGATCGGGACGGGAATGGGGCGTAGTCCGGCGGCACGCGCGGCGGCCAGGGCGCCTTGGTAGGTGGGCGACTCGACCAGGATCGGGCTACCGGGCGCGGCGATGGATCGAAACGCCATGGAAAGGGCGTCTTGTCCGCCGCTGGTGATCAGCACGTCGTCGGCGTCGACGTTGGCATCGACGAGCCGGGCGAAGAGCGAACGCAGTGTTTCCAGTCCGGCGGTTGGTGCGCGGTCCCAGGCGTCGGGTCGCCGGGCTGCCCGGCTCAGCGCCCCGCCCAGGGCTTTGGTCGGCTGCAGGGAGCGGTGCAGGTAGCCGCCCGCCAGTGTGATCGTGCTCGTCGGTGGCGGGCTGAGCAGGTCGGTGGCGGTGCGGGCGTCGACGCTGCGGTCGCCGAGCGCGACCGTCTGCCACGACGTATCAATCGCGGCGTGGGGCGTGCGTGGCCGGCGGGGCGCCACGAAGGTCCCGCTTCCAGGCCTGGTCACCACTGTGCCTTCGGCGGCCAGCGCCGCAACTGCCCGCGCCACCGTCACTGGGCTCACGCTGTGACTACGTACCAGGTCACGATTGCTGGGCAGCCGGTCACCGGGTGCCAGGCGGGCGATCTCCGCCCGCAGCGTGGAGACCAGAACGACAATAGTGCTACTCTCTACCATGAGGGAACATGATAGCGCTATCACCGCTTCTGGAGAAACGCTCCTCGACCTCACCGCCCTACGGGCCGACACCCCCGGCTGCGAGTCGGCAATCCACTTCAACAACGCCGGCTGCGGCCTGCTCGCCCGGCCGGTACACCAGGCGATGGTCGAGCACCTGGACCTGGAGGCGCGTATCGGCGGCTACGAGGCCGCCGATGTCCGCGCCGGCGAGATCAGCGATTTCTATGCCGCCACCGCGGAGCTGATCGGTAGTCAGCCAGGCGAGATCGCCTTCGCGGCCAGCGCCACCGATGCCTACACCCGGGCGCTGTCGTCCATCCCGTTCCAGCCCGGTGACGTCATCCTCACCACCCGCAACGACTTCATCTCCAACCAGATCGCCTTCCTGTCGCTACGCAAGCGGTTCGGCATCGAGATCGTGCACGCACCCGACCACCATGACGGCAGCGGCGTTGACGTCGACGCGATGGCGCAGCTCATGCGAACACGGCGTCCGCGATTGGTCGCGGTAACCCACATCCCCACCAACTCCGGGCTGGTCCAGCCCATCGCGGAGATCGGCCGTCACTGCCGGGACCTGGAACTGATGTATCTGGTCGATGCCTGCCAGTCGGTCGGCCAGTACCCGATCGACGTCGACGAGATCGGCTGCGACTTCCTGACCGCCACCTGCCGCAAGTTCCTGCGTGGACCACGCGGCACCGGCTTCCTCTACGTCGCCGACCGGATCCTGCGCGACGGCTTCGAGCCGTTGTTCATCGACATGTACGGCGCGCGCTGGACCGGTCCCGACACCTATCGCCCGGTCGACACCGCGGCGCGGTTCGAGGACTGGGAGTTCCCCTACGCAGCCGTCATCGGCAGCGCCGCCGCCACCCGCTACGCGCTACGCGTGGGCATCGAGCCGATCTCCCGGCGCACTCCCGCCCTGGGCGCCCGCCTACGCGACCAGCTCACGCAGATTCCCGGCGTACGCGTGCTCGACCGCGGTCCGAACCCCGCCGCGCTGGTCACCTTCGACGTCGCCGGCTGGGAACCGGTGCCGTTCAAGCAGGCCCTGGATACACACCGGATCAACTCGGCACTCAGTTACCAGCACTTCGCCCAGTACGACTTCGCCGACAAGGACGTCGCCTGGGCGCTGCGGCTCTCGCCGCACTACTACAACAGCGAGGACGAGGTCGACGCCGTCGCCGAGGCCGTCGCCCACCTCACCGCCAGCCGGCGCACCAACGAAAGGTAGCAAGGTCGTGCAGACCCTGGACATGACAGACCAGGCATCGACGGTCGGCCCACCGGCAAGCCTGCGGCACAACCGGGACTTCCTCAAGTTCTGGCTCGGCGAGAGCATCTCCCTGCTCGGCACGCAGGTCACCACCCTTGCCATACCACTGACCGCGATAAACGCCTTCGGCGCCACCGACGAACAGGTCGGCCTCCTGCGCTTCCTGCAGCTCGTCCCGTACCTCGGGCTCGCCGTGCTGTTCGGGGTATGGGTCGACCGGGCCCGGCGCAGACCGATCATGCTCGCCGCCAACCTGGCCCGGATGCTGCTGCTGGCCCTGGTGCCCGCGCTGTACTGGACAGGCGCGCTGAGCATAACTCCGCTGATGATCATCGCGTGCGCTGTCGGTGTCGCCTCGGTGCTGTTCGACGTGAGCTGGATGTCGTATGTGCCCACGCTCGTTCGTGACCCCAGGCACTACGTCGAGGCCAGCGCCAAGATGGGCATCAGCTCCTCGGCCGCCGACATCGCCGGGCCGGGTCTCGCCGGGGCCCTGATCAGCGCGGTGACCGCGCCGGTGGCCATTGTCGTGAACGCTGTCTCGTATCTGGTCTCGCTGGTGTTGCTTCTGCTGATACGCACCCGAGAACCCCAACCGCCGGTCGCCGAACGCCGCCACCTGAGGACCGAGTTGCGCGACGGCCTACGGTGGGTGATCGACAGCCGCATCCTGCGCTGGCTTGCGGGAATCGGCTTCTGCTGCAATTTCTCGATGATCACCGTGTGGACGATGTTCCTCCTCTACGGCACCCGTGATCTGCAGCTGAGCTCGACCATCCTTGGTGGCGTCTTCGCAACGGCGTCGGTCGGTGGGCTGCTCGGCGCGGTCATCTCGCGCAAGGTGATCCAACGGTTCCCCATCGGGCGGGTCTACCTCGTCGCCCAGTCAGCCCTGCTGCTCGGCCCGACGCTGATCGTCGTGGCAGCCGGTCCGCGACCGCTGGTTGTCGGGCTGTGCGCCCTGTCTTTCTTCACCACGTACCTCGGACTCGGCGTGGCCGGCGTCATCATCGTCAGCCTCCGCCAAGCGGTCACCCCGCAATCGATGATGGGCCGGATGACCGCCGTCTTCCGCACCCTGCTCTTCGGCGGCGGAGCGCTCGGCGGACTCACCGCAGGCCTACTCACCGGAGCCATCGGCGCCAAAGCAGCGCTGGCCGTCGCGGCCACCGCCTCGGCCGCAGTGGTGATCGTGCTCGTCGCATCACCCGTGAGCCGGCTGCGCGCCTTCCCTACGGCGGCAACGGCGAAATAGCACAGACAAACGCCTGGTGGCCGGCAGCCGTAGCAGGCTGCCGGCCACCAGGCGTCACAACGCCGGGCTGCATGCACCGGACCCGCAACGCGCTGCCTACGTCTTCGGCGACGGGCAGCGCGCGGGCCACGCCCCAGCCGCGCTGCCAGCGGACGATGAGATCTCGCAGGTTGCTCACCCATCGAGGAGATCCCTTGCACCTGAGCGGCCCGCCAAGCCCTGAGACGCAATGAGCCCGAGATCACGTGCGCGGATCTGCCGCGATCAGGGCGCCGGCTCACCGGTCGCTGAACGACCGGATCTGCCGAGAAGAGTGCGCCGCCTATCGTTTGGCTTCGTTGGACTCGAGGACTTCCTTCATCTCCTCGATTCCTCGCTCGACCCGGCCCCGCACCGCATCGATCATGGCATGTGGGAGGACATCGGTCAGCCAGACTAGCCGGCTGTGATCGCCGTCGTCGAATACTTGGAACGCCGCGTGGTGGTAGGTCAACGGCAAACGTTGCCCCTCCGTCACCGTGTACGCCATCCTGCGGATGGTGTGGTCGATCGCGAGAATGAGCTCGCGGACCCGCGACCCGTCCGGCATGGTCAGGATGCGGACGTCACCCTCGATCTGGGCATCAGCCACCCGGCCGGGCAACAGTCGCCGGTGTACCGCACCAACATCCGCGACAGCCTCCCACACCCGCTGCGCCGGGATGTCGATGGTGACTTCGACACAGACCGTGGCCATGACTCGATACTTCCCATCGATGCACGGAGGCGATGCTGGCCGGCGCAGCCTACCGGCCCCGCTCACCCAATCGCCGGAAGGACTGAGGCGTGGATTCTGGCATCGCTTCTGGCATCCGCCGACCGCGCGTGGTAGCCAGCGGCGAGCCGTCACGCTCGGTAGCGGCTCACTTGGCGAGCCGACACCCTGAACTGCTGATGAGAGTGCGCTGAAAATTCGGCAATCATTCGCGGCGGCCTCCATTTCCCCTGCGCAGCCCTTTGAATCATCGTTGTCCAACAAGGACGTAGCGGCGCAAGGGTCAGCCGTCGAGGCCCGATGGTGCGTCCTCTAATTGGACCTTGTGCTGTGGCCTGGCCTCGTGCGCGGCGAAGCCCTTGCCGTGGCCTGCGATCGCCGTGTTGACAGGTCCAGCACCATGGCCTCATGGTTCGAGGATCAGACCTCGGGTGGTGGGGCAAGCACCCCTAGGTCTACATGATGTTCACGACCACCGCCGCGGTGGCGTGCTGGACGACCGTGCTCGTGGCCGCGTTCGCGGTCCCGGAGGCGGCCATCGGCTTCGTGTCGTGCGGTGCGCTGTTCGGTGTACTCATGACGATCGCCGCTGTGTACGCCTGGCACTGGCTGCTCAGAGGCCGGTATCGCGACCGTCGTGCGAACGACAGGATGCGGTGGAACTGGGACATGGCGTTGCTGAGGGCCGGTTCGGTTTTCCTCTGGCTGTTCTTCCTCGGGCTGCTGGCGGGGACCGCGGTCAGTTTCTACGACGGGTGGCGGTTCGACCAGTATGGTGTGACGGCAGAGGCGGTCGTAACGAAGGTCGATGGTAGCTTCGTCACGGTCGCTGTCGCGGCGCGGGATGGCGATCGGTTGGGCGTGCTGGAGACCGTTAGGGGCGATCCACAGCTGGCCGCCGGTGACCGGATTCAGATCGTCTACGACCCTGAACCCGGCGCCAACGACGTCATCTTCGCCGATGGTTCGCCCTACGGGCAGGTGATCCCGCTGGCGATCGGTACGGTGGTCGCGGGCGCGTTCGTGCTGGTGCCGTCCGCGCGTCGACGGCTCACCGATTCCGCGCTCAAGCACTGGCGATCGTCGAATGGCCGTATTCGCCCGCCGCACTGATCTGCCGCGAGCGGTGCGCGCGGGATGAGAAGTTCCATCACCGATTGTAGGGTTCTGCCGCGGGTTCCGATCGCTCTGCCGCTTCCCGCACCAGCCGGCACATGATGCCCCTTCGGCGTAGCTGTACGTGAACGCGGTCCTACCCACTCGGGGTGCCCTGGCGGGCTGAGCCGCCGCTCAGTCAAGCCAGCAGATCACCGCGTCGCCATCCTTGGCGGCTGCAGCGAAGAAGCTTCGGACGCCCGGCAGATAGTGTGCCACCCACGCCAGCTCGCCGGGTCTTTCCCAGGTTCCGGGGTAGATCTCGGCCCGGTTCAACTCCAGCGGGTCGACGCCGCAGATGAGGTCGTCTTCGGTGAGCGCGGCCAGCCGCGAGGCCGCAGCCTCTACCTGGACCGGTGTCAGATAGGAGGGCGGCCCGTAGCCCCAGTCGTCTTCGAGGTTCTCCAGGAAATCGAACATCTCCTCGCTGTCGAGTTCGACGTCTGGCAGTTCCACGAATCCCTCCGCTCCTAGGACCAGCGGAATCTCGAGGCCAAGCCGGTCGAGTAGGAAATCGAGTCCGTTCCATGCCTTGTCGGTGGCGGTCCAGCGTTCGGAGTTGTCGTCCCGTTCCGTCATGGCGAGTTCGTAGGCCCAGCCGAGGTCGGTCCTGGCCTGCTCCAGTTCGTCCGGGGAAACGCGCAGCCAGTTGCCGTTCATGCTCACGGCGCCAGCCTAAATTCCGGCTACGACAGTTCCCCCAACCGCGGGCGAGGATCTCCGGCAACCCGGCGGCGCACTTTTCTGCCGCAGGCCGCGCGTCACATCGTGTTACGGCACGCGACAGTGGTCTGCTGCGGTGCACCGGACGACCTGGATACCGGCGGTCGTGCTGATCACGAGTGCCACGAATGCGGCGACCAGTAGCAGAGTGTTCTCAGCCCGGACGGTGCGCACGTATTCGCCCCCGTTCGCGGGCGGCGGCCGTCAGCGGATCAAGCTCCGGCCACGTCGTCGCCGGTAAGGTTCGCCATCGCGATCGTGCTGCGGCCGTCTGGGCGCAGCATGGAGCCACAACACACCAGGCGGCGGGGCTGGCAACGGTCCACGCAGATGTTCCGCTGGCTCAGGACGGTGCAGGCGACCGGCGGCCAGAGGGACGCCCAGGTGGCGGCAGCTCGGCCGCGGAATCCGGCACCAGGCACGGATGCACTATCCGTCCACGGGATGCATCAGCGCCCCGGGCGCCGGCGGTGCCACCTCGGCGTCGATGGTCAGGACCAGCCTCCGCGTCGCCGGATCCTCCCCGACGCGAACCGCCGCGATCGGTACGTCGGCGCCACCGTCCACGAGTCGCGCCGGTTCCCCGTCTCGGATCTCGCCGTCGAGGCGGCCCAGCAGGTGCACACCCGCACCGTCCGCCAAGGCCTCAGCCACCTCGAACCGCCATCGCGGCGCCGTGCGGCCCGCCGCGCGCGGCCGGTACTCCCGGCTACCCGATCGACTGCGAAAGAACCGGCCACCGAACGCGAGATCGACCTCCCGCAGCTCGTTCAGCGACGTGTCCTGCATGTGCCGCAGCGCGTGCCGGGCCCGACACATCCGTACGCCGTGCCGGATCTCCCACATCCCCGGACCCCACCCCTCCGGATCCACGAGATCACTGACGAGCGTGTCGACGTCGCCGGTCGCGCCCACGGACCGCAAGGCCTCCGCAACGACCGTACGGGCATCCGCCGGCACCACTCCGTCGCCCATGAACGGCAATGCCAACAAGAGCCGCTGCTCGCGGGTCAGCACCGGATCGGGCATGTCGGCCAGCGCGTGCAGTTCTTCCCAGCACAATGCGGGACCGTAGAACTCGCCCAACCCGGCGATCCGGACAGCCGACCCGCCCAGATCCGAGGTGACCAGCACGTCGAGCCCGCCATCGCCGGGCATGTTGCGATTGACGATGCGCAACCAGCGCCACCACCGCTGAGTCGCCGGCGTCAGCCGCACCGACAACACCGGCCACCGCGCCCCATCCAGAAGCGCCCGCTCCATGTCAGAGCGTTCGGACTCGGGTACGTCGAACGCCGCCGACGTGTCGTACACCTCGCCGCCCATGTAGGTCAGGTACGCCGGCCAGAACCCGGGCCGTTCCAGTAAGACATTCCCGTCGACAAGCCGGGCACCGTCCGGCAGCTCGTACCCGGGAATCGTCAGCGCCAGCTCAGACATGGCCGCCATCCTGGCAGAAGCGACCCCGCAGCGCGTGGCCCCTACGGATTTGCCGGCGGCCAGGGACTCGCCTCCCGTTCCCGAAGCGGTCGAAGTTGGCCAGCACGATCGGCACCGGACGACCCGACGCTTGGCGCCCGACGCTGACATCGCAACGCCGAGGTCACACACTGCGGAACGAGTAGCCACAACGTCGGCGGCGCACGGATCTGCCGCTCCGGGCGTGTCTGGCGTTCATCGCCGCCGGGGACGCACGGTGATGTATGGCTGTCTCTCCTGCCCCCGCTTCCGGTGGCGTACCTGCCGATCAGGTCCTTTTTCGCGCCGCGGTGTCCGCCTTTCTGGGCCGCTACCGTGGCCAGACTCGCGTCCATACCGAGTCCGACCTGCGAGTCTTCCTACGCTGGTGCGCCGACCAGGACCTCGACCCGCTGGCTGCGGCACGGGTGGACATCGAGCGGTACGTGCGCTGGCTGCAGGACGTACGCCGGCACCAGCCCTCGACGGTCTCGCGGCGCCTGTCCGTCGTGGTCGGGTTCTTTCGGGTCTGCGTCATCGACGCCGTCCTGGACCACTCGCCGGCCGACTACGTTCGCCGGCCCACGGTGCCGGCCGAGTCGCCGACCCTCGGGCTGGGTCACCTGCAGTTCGAGGCCCTGATCACCACCGCCCGGCTGTCGACAAACCCGAACGACTTCGCCCTGGTCGCGCTTCTGGGCC
>NZ_JBEXIK010000085.1:0-10787 GCF_040608515.1 Micromonospora sp. NPDC005173 | reverse complement strand
GAACTCACCGGCCTCCTCCTGCAAGCCTGCGACGCCGACTGGGACCGCGTCATCCCCGTCGCCGACCGCAAGGGCCACGACCGCCGCTACTCCCTGGACATCACCAAAATCCACGACGAACTCGGCTACAGCCCCAGCATCGACCTCGACCATGGCCTCGCCGACACCGTCCGCTGGTACCAGGAAAACCGCGCCTGGTGGGAACCCCTCAAGACCACCCCCACCGCATGACCCGACTACTCCTCACCGGCGCCGGCGGAATGCTCGGCCGGGACCTGGTCGCCGTGCTGGCGACCCGGCCCGACCTCAAGGTGACCGCCGCCACCCGGGCCGACCTGGACGTCACCGATCCCACCGCGGTCAGCGCCGCGGTGGCCGGGCACGACGTCGTGATCAACGCGGCGGCGTGGACCAACGTCGACGGCGCCGAGGCCGACGAGGCAGCGGCCACCGCCGTCAACGGTCAGGGCGTGGCGAACCTCGCGGCGGCGTGCGCGACCGACGGAGCCCGCCTGATCCAGGTCTCCACCGACTACGTCCTCGCCGGCGACGCGCACACCCCCTACCCGGAGGACGCGCCCACCGCGCCGGTCAACGCGTACGGCCGCGGCAAGCTGGTCGGCGAGCAGGCCGTCGCCCGGCTGCTGCCCGACACCGGGTACGTGGTCCGCACCGCCTGGCTGTACGGCGCGCACGGGCCGAACTTCGTGGCCACCATGCTCCGGCTCGCCGCGCAGCGGGAGCACCTCGACGTGGTCGACGACCAGCACGGCCAGCCCACCTGGTCGTACGCCCTCGCCGAGCGGCTGGTGGCGCTCGGCGACGCGGCACTGGCCGGCCGCGCGGCCCCCGGCGTGTACCACGGCACCTGCGCCGGCCAGACGACCTGGTACGGATTGGCCCGGGCTGCGTTCGCGCTGGCCGGGCTGGATCCGGACCGGATCCGACCCACCACCAGCGACCGGTATCCGCGTCCCGCCCCCCGCCCGGCGTACAGTGTGCTAGGGCACAGCCGCTGGGCGGCCGCGGGTCTCCCGCCGCTTCCGGATTGGCACACCAGCCTGGTTGACGCGTTCGACTCCCCCGCTCCACCCGCCCCGTGGAAGGTCGCATGAAGCTCACCCTCGTCACCGGCCTGACCGGCCTACTGCTGCTCGGCACCATCGTCGAGTTGCTGCGCCGTCGTCAGCTGCGCGAGAAGTACGGCATGCTCTGGCTCGCCGTGCTGATCATCGTGATCCCGCTGTCCCTGTTCCCCCGGCTGCTCGACAACGTCGCCGAACTTCTCGGTGTCGCCTCCGGTGTCAGCCTGGTGCTTTTCCTCGGCATCGTCTTCCTGCTGCTGGTGTGCGTGCACCTGAGCTGGGAGGTCAGCGCCCTGGAAGAGGAAACCCGCACCCTGGCCGAAGACTTCGCCCTGCTCCGCGCGCAGATCGACGCGGACCGGGCGGCCCGAGACGAACTGGTGTCCAGCGATGGTTAACGGCAAGCGCACCTTGATCATCATCCCGGCACTCAACGAATCGGGCTCCATCGCCGACGTGGTCGGCGAGGTTCGTGGCGAGCTGCCCGGTGTCGACGTGCTCGTCGTCGACGACGGCTCCACCGACCGCACCGCGGCCGTCGCCGCCGCCGCCGGCGCCCGGGTCGCCACGCTGCCGTACAACCTCGGCGTCGGCGGTGCCATGCGCCTCGGCTACCGCTACGCCCGGGACAACGACTACGACGTCGCCATCCAGATCGACGCCGACGGCCAGCACGACCCCCGGTACGTGCCGAAGCTCGTCGACCTGCTCGAGGACAGCGACCTCGTCATCGGCGCCCGGTTCGCCGGCGAGGGCGACTACAACGTCCGCGGCCCCCGCCGCTGGGCGATGGTGATGCTCTCCGCCGTGCTGTCCCGGGTCGCCCACACCAAGCTCACCGACACCACCTCGGGCTTCCGGGCCGCCAACCGGCGGGTCATCGAGATGTTCGCCAGCTGGTACCCGGCCGAATACCTCGGCGACACGGTGGAGACCCTGGTGCACACCGCCCGGCGCGGCTTCCGCATCCGGCAGGTGCCGGTCGCCATGCGCAAGCGGATGGCCGGCACACCCAGCCACTCCCCCGCCAAGGCAATGATCTATCTCGGTCGCGCGTTCGCCGTACTCACGCTGGCGCTCATCCGCCGGTGATCCGTCGCCTGCTGGGCCTGATCCCGCCCGGCACCATCGCTGTTGGTGCCGGGCTGGGTCTCCTCGGCCTCGCCTCCTACGTCCACCTCGCGGTCGCCGGCCACAGCCTCACCGAGGCCGACTACTCCTCCCTGTCGGTGCTCTGGTCGATCGTCTTCACCCTCGGCATCGGCGTGTTCATGCCCGTCGAGCAGGAGGTCGCCCGGGTCGTCGCCGCCCGCCACAGCCAGGGGCTACCCCCGGGCCCGGTGCTGACCCGCGGCGTCGCGGTGGCCGCCGTGGTGCTCGCCGTGCTGGTGCTGGCCGTCACCGCCGGCCGTCAGCCGCTCGCCGACCGGCTCTTCGCCGGCGACGGCACCATGGTCACCGTGCTGGTCGGCGCGCTCGTCGCGATGGCCATCGCCTACTCCACCCGCGGCGTCCTCTCCGGCCTGCAACTCTTCCCCTGGTACGGCACCCAACTCGGCATCGACGGCGGGCTGCGCATCATCCTGGTCGCCCTGCTCGGGCTCGCCGGGGTGACCTCCCCGGTCTGGTACGGCCTGGTGCTGGTCGCCGCCCCGCTGGTCAGCGTCCTGCTCACCCTGCCGCCGGTGCTCCGCACCATTGGCGGCGGCGTACCGGTGGCCTGGGCCACCCTGCTGCGTGGCCTCGGCCTGCTCACCGTCTCCAGCCTGCTCTCCCAGGTCGTGGTGAACATCGGCGTGATCAACCTGCAGTTGCTCGCCCCTTCCAACACCGCTGCCGCCGGCGCCCTGCTCTCCGCCCTCGTGCTGGTCCGTATCCCGCTGTTCGTCTTCGGGTCGATGCAGGCGTCACTGCTGCCCGGCCTGGCCACCACCGCCACCACCGGCGACCGGGCCGGCTTCCACAGCCTGCTGCGCCGCGCGCTCGGCATCGTCACCGCGCTCGGCCTCACCGGAACGATCGGCGCCGTGCTGGTCGGCCCCTGGCTGGTACGCACTCTCTTCGACGCGCCCGACGTCCTCGGCCACGGCGACTTCGCCTGGCTAGGCGTCGCCACCCTCGCCTACCTGTGGGCCATGGTGCTCGGCCAGGCACTGCTCGCCCTCGACCGGCACCGGGCCCAGGCGCTCGCCTGGACCGCCGGCGTCGCCGCTCTGGTGGCCGTGACACTCGTCCCGGCCCCGGTGACCCTGCGGGTCGAATTGGCCTACGCCATCGGCTCCGTCGTCGTGGCCGCCACCATGGCGGTGCTGCTGCGAGACGGCACCCACCGCGCCCCCACCCCCACCCGGCCCCTCGACGACGCCGTGGCCCCTGCCGTTTCCGGAGGCATCCGATGACCCGCCCACAGGTGACCGCGGTGATGCTCGCCTACGGCGCCGAGCCGTACCTGGTCGACGCCGCTCGGGCAGTCCTGTCCAGCACCGACGTCGAGATCGAGCTGATTGTCGTCGACAACGGCTGCACCGGCGACGGCATCGACATCGTCAAGGGCTTCCCCCAGGTCCGCGTGGTCCGGCCCGAACAGAACACCGGCTACTCCGGCGGCTGCCGGGTCGGTGCCGCCGAGGCCACCGGCGACTGGCTCGCCTTCGTCAACTCCGACGCCATCGTCGCCCCGGACGCCCTCGCCAAGACCGTCGCCGTGGCCGCCGACCCCGGCGTCGGCGCCGCGATGGCCTCGATCCGGCTCGCCGACACCCCCGAGCTGATCAACACCTCCGGTAACCCGCTGCACTTCACCGGGCTGTCCTGGGCCGGTGGCAACGGCGAACCCGCCACCGCCCACGCCAGCCGCACCACCGTCCCCTCGCTCAGCGGCTGCTGCTTCGTGATCAGCCGACAGCGTTGGCAGGACCTCGACGGCTTCGCCGCCGAGTACTTCGCCTACCACGAGGACACCGAGCTCAGCCTGCGGCTCTGGCAGCGCGGCCTGCGCCTGGAGTACGTTCCGGACGCCGTCGTCCGGCATCACTACGAGTTCTCCCGCAACGACCTGAAGCTCTACCTGGTGGAGCGCAACCGACTGGTCACCCTGCTCACCGCGTACCAGACCCGGACGCTGGTGGTGCTCGCCCCGATGCTGCTGCTCACCGAGGCCGCCATGCTCGCCGCCGCGCTCGCTGGCGGCTGGACCAAGCAGAAGACCCGCGGCTGGGGCTGGCTGTGGCGCAACCGGTCCTGGGTCGGCGCCCGCCGCCGTCAGCTCCAGAGCGAGCGCACCGTGCCCGACGGGGTGATCGCCGAGCTGATGACCGCCCGGGTGGCACCGTCGAACGTCGACTCACCCCCCGGGATGGGCGTTTTCAACGCGGTCGCCGCCGGCTACTGGGCCCTGGCCCGGCCGCTGCTCCAGCGCCGCTGACACACCCGCCGGCAGACACCAGCGCCGCAGACACACTCCCGCAGACACGAGCGCCGGGGACCGCCTTTGCGGTCCCCGGCGCTTTGTCACACGATCAGCGATCGGCCTGACCCGGCCGATCCTCCAGGTCGGCGGAGCCCGCGGAACTGGTCGGCTTACCGGACTCCCCGGTCGGCACGCTCGGCGTGTCCGGCAGGTCGCCGGTCGACGGCGCCGTCTCCCCGTCCAGCAGTGCGGTCAGCGCGGCCCCGGTGATCCGTCGGAACGTCCGCCCGACCCGCTGGCGGTCCAGCACGGCCACCTCGAGCTGGTTCGCGGCGATCGTCCGGGCGGCACCGCCCTCCCCGCCGACGCTGCTCAGCGCCTGCACCGCGACCTTCACCGCCTCCCCGAGCGACATGTCCGCCCGGTGGTTCGACTTCAGCACCCCGGTGATCGCCTCGGCCTGGCCGCCCATCGCCATCCGCCCCGGCTCATCGTTGACCGAGCCGTCGTAGGTGAGCCGGTACAGCTCGTCGTCGGCGGCCGTGGCCCCGACCTCCGCCACACAGATCTCCACCTCGAACGGCTTCGACTGCTCGGTGAAGATCGCGCCCAGGGTCTGCGCGAACGCGTTGGCCAACGCCCGGCCGGTGACGTCCCGACGGTCGTAGCTGAGCCCGTTCAGGTCGGCCATCCGCACGCCGGCCCGCCGGAGGTTCTCGAACTCGTTGTACCGGCCCACGGCGGCGAAGCCGATCCGGTCGTAGATCTCGCTGACCTTGTGCAGGGCGCTGGAGAGGTTCTCCGCGACGAAGAGCACCCCGCCGGAGTAGCTCAGGACCACCGCGCTGCGCCCCCGGGCGATGCCCTTGCGGGCCAGCTCGGAGCGGTCGCGCATGATCTGTTCGGGCGAGGCGTAGAACTGCATGGCCACGGCGGCGGTTCTCCTTACGGCGCGGTGCTGACGACTGCTGACTGGTGGGGGTGGACGGGGCTCAACCGCCCGGGTTCTCCATCCGGCCGGCGACCACGCCCTCGGCGATCGTCGCCGTCTCGGCGTCGGTGAGCCGGTGGGTGCCCTCGGCGGTCGCGGTCATCACCACCGGGTAGATCCGCCGGGTCAGGTCCGGCCCGCCGGTCGCGGTGTCGTCGTCGGCGGCATCGTAGAGCGCCTCGACCGCGAGCCGGGTCGCGTCCGCGGCGGTGATGCCGGCCCGGAAGCGCTTCTTCAGCGCGGACTTGGCGAAGAGCGAGCCGGAGCCGATGGCGTCGTAGCCGGTCTCCTCGTACGGGCCGCCGGTCACGTCGAAGCTGAAGATCCGGCCGGCCTTCGCCGGGTCCGCGGCGGCCAGGTCGAAGCCGGCGAAGAGCGGCACCACCGCCAGCCCCTGCATGGCCGCGCCCAGGTTGCCCCGGATCATCGAGGCCAGCCGGTTGGCCTTGCCGTCCAGCGAGAGCATCGCGCCCTCGATCTTCTCGTAGTGCTCCAGCTCCACCTGGAACAGTCGCATCAGCTCGATCCCGATGCCCGCTGTGCCCGCGATGCCAACCAGCGAGTACGCGTCGGCCGGATGCACCTTCTCGATGTCGCGCTGGGCGATCAGGTTGCCCATGGTGGCCCGTCGGTCGCCGGCCATCACCACGCCGTCGGCGGCCGCGATGGCGACGATGGTCGTCGCGTGCGGCGCCAGGTCGGCGGCCATGCCCGGCGGCAGCGGCCGCCGACCGGGCAGCATCTCGGGGGCCACCCGGCTCAAGAACGTGGTGAAGGAGGACGTCCCCGCGTTGGTGAACACATCTGGTAGACGCCCGGATGGATCAAAGCCCGCTGCCACGTGGTTCCTCTCAGGTACGTGATCGCCCTGGCCAGCCTCATGGGACTGTCACGGAACTGGCCAAGACCACCGTTGCAGTTGAAGCAGAGTATCCCGCGCACCCATCCGGTGCGATGGCCGTGGTCCAGATGTTGCGGGTCCGCGCCGCCACAGATCGCGCAGACCCCGCCCTGCTCGGCCAGGAGCTCCTGAAACTCCTTCTCCCCGATGCCAGCCACTCGCCGCAGTCCCGGCAGCGGCGGTGGCCGTCCTGATCATCGGATGGACAAGGCATGCCCGGTTTGCCCGGCTATGCCCTACTGCCCGCCTTTTTGTACGTAGCCCCTCACGAATTCTTCTGCGTTTTCCTCCAGGACGGAGTCGATCTCGTCGAGCAGGTCGTCGACGTCCTCGGTGATCTCGGCGTGCCGCTCGGCCACCTCGGGGTTGGCCTCGGTGGTGACGTCCTCGATCTCCTCGCCCTGGCGGGACTTGCCGGACTGCGACTGGCCGCCGCTGTCATGAGTGGCCATTGCTGCCTCCTCCACGATCGTCTGCGATGAACTTACCTCGCGCAGGCGACGAAAAGCCCGCCGCGCGCCGGCTTGCGGCACCCGACGGGCATCCGGACCCGCGCTCAGCCCCCGGTCAACGTCTCCAGCAGGTCCTTGGCGCTGGCACAGCGGTCGAACAGCGCTCCGACGTGCGCACGGGTGCCCCGCTCGGGCTCCATCATCGGCACCCGGACCAGCGACTCCCGGCCCACGTCGAAGATCACCGAATCCCAGCTTGCGGCGACCACCTCGGAGGCGTACTGCGCCAGGCAGCGGCCACGGAAGTACGCCCGGGTGTCCTCCGGCGGCTCGGTCATCGCGCTGCGCGTCTCGTCGTCGGTGAGCAGTGTCTTCATCGCTCCCCGGGTGACCAGCCGGTTGTAGAGGCCCTTCTCCGGCCGGACGTCGGAGTACTGCAGGTCGACCAGCTGAAGCTTGTGCGAGCCCCAGCCGAGCTTCTCCCGCTCCCGGTAGCCCTCGAGCAGCCGCAGCTTGGCCACCCAGTCCAGCTCGTCGGCGCAGAGCATCGGATCACGGCCGAGCCGGTCCAGCACGCTCTCCCAGCGGTCCAGCACGTCGACGGTCTGCTCGTCGGCGTCGGTGCCGTACCGGTCGTCGACAAAGGACCGGACCCGCTCCAGGTACGCCCACTGCAAATCCAGTGCCGTGAGCCGGCGGCCGTCGCGCAGCCGCATCCGGTGCGACAGGGTGGGGTCGTGGCTGACCGCGCGCAGCTCGCTGACCGGGTCGGCGATGCCGAGATCGCCGCCGAGCGCCTTCTCTTCGATCATGGTGAGGATCAGCGCGGTGGTGCCGACCTTGAGGTAGGTGGAGATCTCCGAGAGGTTGGCGTCGCCGATGATGACGTGCAGCCGGCGGTACTTGTCGGCGTCGGCGTGCGGCTCATCGCGGGTGTTGATGATCGGTCGCTTGAGGGTGGTCTCCAGACCGACCTCGACCTCGAAGAAGTCGGCGCGCTGGGAGATCTGGAAGCCGCTCTGCCCGCCGTCCTGCCCGATGCCGACGCGGCCGGCGCCGCAGACGATCTGCCGGGTCACGAAGAACGGCGTCAGGTACGCCACGATGTCGGCGAACGGGGTCTGCCGGCGCATCAGGTAGTTCTCGTGGGCGCCGTAGCTGGCGCCCTTGTTGTCGGTGTTGTTCTTGTAGAGGTGGATCGGCTGGCTGCCGGGGATGGTGGCCGCCCGGCGGGACGCCTCGGCCATCACCCGCTCGCCGGCCTTGTCCCAGCGCACCACGTCCCGGGGGGTGGTGACCTCGGGTGTGGAGTATTCGGGGTGGGCGTGGTCGACGTAGAGCCGCGCCCCGTTGGTGAGTATCACGTTGGCCAGGCCGAGGTCCTCGTCGGCCAACGCCTCGGCCGGGTCGTACGCGGCCCCGGAGTAGGTGAAGCCGCGGGCGTCGCGCAGCGGCGACTCCTCCTCGTAGTCCCAGCGGGCCCGTCCGCCCCGGTTGAGTTCGGGGCGGGCCCCGTAGGCATTGACCACCTGCGACGAGGTGACCATCGGGTTGGCTCCGGCCTGGCCGGGCACGGAGATGCCGTACTCGACCTCGGTGCCCATGATCCGACGTACCGTCATGCGACCACTCGCTTCGCTCGCCCACGGAGCCGGCGTGCCCGCCGCTCACACCAACGAGACTAGTCTGCGTGGTGGCCGACCGCGCGGCCCTGCCGCACGGCGCGGCGCGGCTACCGCGGCCTGGCGGGCTTGAGCGGCACCAGCGTCAGACCCTCCCGAAGGGAGGGGTCGACCTTGAGTGCCCCATCGATGGCCAGCTGGGCCGCCGGGTCGGCCACGATGAGCCGCAGCGGGCGGGGAACGCGACGCAGGATCTCCGCGGTCCGGGCGGGCTCTTCGTAGATCGTGAAGTAGATGCCGGGCTCGGTCTGACCGCTGGTGCCCTGCATCGCGGACAGGAAGATCGACTCCCGGTATCCATGCGGGCCCTGCTTGTCCACCACCAGGGTGACGGTGCCGGGGATCGCCGGGTAGGCCCGGTAGGCGGCGGCGGTGACCGACGCGGGGCGGGTGATGGCCCGCACGTCGCGTCCAGCCCAGTCCTTCGCCCAGGTGCCGTTGCTGCCGGTGCGGTGGAAGAAGCCGCCGGTCCAGCCGATCAGGCCGGTGCCGGCGAGCAGCGCGATCGTCACCAGAGCGGCGGTGGCGACGGAGGGCAGTGCGCCGGCGATCGGGCGGCGTCGCGGCTCGGAATCGGTGCTCTCCGCGGGTACGGGCAGCAGTCGGGCGAGCACGGCGGTGCCGACGATGAGCACGACGATGACCAGGTGCGCGGTCTTGCCGAAGTAGTACGCGGGTTGGGTGCCGTTGGCGAGGTTCACGGCGGCCATGGCGGCGGAGAAGAGCAGGCCGACGGCCAGCACGACGAGGTAGCGCCGCCAGGTGGATTCGCCGCGGTTGGTCTGGACGAAGATGCCGGCGACGACGAGCGCACCGAGGCCGAGCATGGCGTTGTAAGTCTCGACCGGCGGTGTGCCGCCGGGGGCGGCGAGCGCCTCGCTCTGGCCGGCGACGAGCACGCCGAGCAGCGCGGTCAGCGGGGCCAGGGCGGCGGTGAACACCGCGATGATGGCGACGGTGCCGGGGCGGGTGCGCAGCCGGCGCCGGTCGGCGACCAGCCAGCAGAGCACCATGGCACCGATCGGGAACAGGAAGAGGTAGTAGCTGAAGCCGATGCCGATCAGCAGCGCCCCGACCAGGATGAGTTGCTCGCGGAGCCGGTGGAGGGGGCGGACGACCAGGGCGATCAGGATCGCCGAGAGGCTGAGCCCGAACGTCTCGCTGGGGTAGCCGGCGACCAGCAGCCGGGGCAGTTCGGTGCCGAGAACCAGCGCGGTGACGGCGATGATGAGGACCAGTCGGCGCAGCGGGTGCAGGAGGCCGGCGACGTGCTGAGCGGCCCAGATCAGCGCGATGAGCAGCATCCCGAAGGTGGCGAGACACCAGAGCACGTAGTGGTCCATCAGCGCCGGCCCGGTGGGTGCGTCGCCGGAGCTGCGCAGGAAGCCGTCGAGCAGCGCGGTGGTGAAGTGCCAGCCCTGCGGGTAGTGGACCAGGCCGGAGAAGATCTGCTCGCGGGCGGTGTCGGGGTCGAGGAAGAGGTAGCCGCCGAGGCGGCCGATCACGTCGAACAGAGCCGGGTGGCGTCCGTTGTCCTCGCCGACCATGGCGAGGTTGAGCCGCTGGCCGAAGCTGGTGGCGCGCAGGTAGGGAGTGGCGAGGTAGCCGGCGGCGAGGGCGGCGGCGGCCAGCGAGGCCAGGTCGGACCAGCCAGGGCGGGGCAGCCGGGGTGCCCGCCGGGACAGCGCGGCGGCCAGGGTCAGGACGGTGAGCGCCAACCCGGAGACCGGCACCGGGTGCAGGCCCCAGGGCCAGACGCTGAAGAGCAGGCCGGCGGCGCAGGTGAGGCCGGCCAGCAGGGCGAGGGCGAGCACCACCCGGTCGAGCAGGGTACGCCCGGAGCGCAGCAGGCTGGCCGTGCCGAACAGGACCAGCGGGGGCAACAGCCAGGCGGCGTGTACGGCGTTCGCGGCGAGCGGCACCAGCCAGCAGGCGACGAGCACGGCCAGCAGCGGGCCGATTCCGGGGCGCCGGGCGGCCGGCGGCGTGGGGGGTTTTTCTAGCGGATCCGGCTTGTCCGTGCCACCCGGCACTGCTGGCATTTCCTTGGTGGCGTCGGCACGCACGGGAGTCCTCGTTCGATCGGTCGGAGAAGTCGCCGCAGTCTAGCTGGAACGGGCGGATCCGTTGGCCCACCGGTACCGCGTCGCGTCGGGGTGGGCGCCGGACGCACGCAGCGGCGGCACCGGACAGGTCCGGTGCCGCCCAGCGCCGCCATCGGTGTTCACGAAGGGTGACGAGATGGCCTGGCGGCAACCCGACCAAGA
>NZ_JBEXIK010000084.1:0-12289 GCF_040608515.1 Micromonospora sp. NPDC005173 | reverse complement strand
GGGTCGAGAACGGCTACGTCACCGGCGCCTACCACGTG
The DNA here is from genome assembly GCF_040608515.1 of Micromonospora sp. NPDC005173. Taxonomy (NCBI): domain Bacteria; kingdom Bacillati; phylum Actinomycetota; class Actinomycetes; order Micromonosporales; family Micromonosporaceae; genus Micromonospora; species Micromonospora sp. NPDC005173. The sequence continues at coordinate 12,251 of NZ_JBEXIK010000084.1, read as the reverse complement.
CGCAATCCCGAAAAGCTGTCGCGTGTGGAGCGGGAGACCGCCGTGGGCCGCTGAGGCGGCAACGACGCACGGATAGCTGGCGACTCTGGCCCAGAGCGGATGACGCGGCTGCCCGCCGGCCGTGCGGCACGAGGTACACGAGGAAGAGGAGGCGAGCAAGCTGCGCCAGTCCGGGTCCACTCGCGACCGACCCCATCAACCGCAGTCGAGGATCATGACCAAGCTCCGTCATTTCCGACGTCAGACAATCTCCCCCAGGTCTAGCCGGATGCTGGCCCTGAGCGCCGTACTCACGTTGGCAGTCCCCGGGTGCGGGGTGCTGCCGAAGAAGGCTCCCGTGTCCACGCCCGCCTCCAGCGCTCCCGCCGCCGCCAACACCGGCACGGCTCCGGCCGAAACCCGCAGTACCATGACCGAGCACCTCAAGGTTGAGGTCGTCGGCCTGAACCGTGTCAAGGGCAAGCACCTCATCGCCCAGATCCGGCTGTCCAACACCGGCACGGAGAAGCACCTGTCCTGGGCCGGGGAGATGGGCGACCACACCCGCCCCCTCGGCGAGATCAAGTGGGCCTCCGGCATCGGCGTCCTCGACGCGCAGGCCCGCACCTGGCTCCTCCCCTACAAACCCGCCGGCTCTCCCTGCATGTGCAGCGGCCGGGACCGCGACGGCCTCGGCCCGTTCATCGACCCTGGACAGTCGATCACCGTCTACGCGGTGTTGCCCGCACCGTCGGGCAACCCGGCGACGACCACCGTCGTCACCCCCGTGGGCCCGCCGATGCTCAACGTGCCCATCAGCGACGAGACTCCGGCCGGTGACTTTCCCGACCCCGATGCCGAACCCGTAACCCCGCTCACCCGCCGCCTCATCCTCCCCTCCGAATCCCTGGACAAATCGGAGGAGACCGCCGACGACGGCAAGGACCTACAGGTCAACCTCTCCTCCGACGTGCTGTTCGCGGTGGGCAAGGCCACCCTCACCCCCAACGCCAAGTCGATCATGGCCCGGACGGCCACGCTCATCGACGCCTCCCCCGCCGCAGTCGTGACGGTGGCGGGCCACGCCGACTCCTCCGGCAACGACGCCATCAACGACCCACTGTCGCTGCGCCGCGCGCAGGCCGTACAACACGCCCTGTCGACACTGCTGACCAGAAACGGGATCCGCTTCCAGACCCAGGGGTACGGCTCGCGCCGCCCGCTGTACAGCAACGACAGCGACGAGGGCAAACGCCGCAACCGTCGCGTCACGGTGACCTTCCCCAAACCTCAGCCCGCTACCCAGGAACCAGTGGCCACGACCCCTCCCGGCGCGACCGGCCTGACCGGCACCACCAAGGCCGACGGCCAGCCCATCGCCATGGAGGTCACCGGCCTGCGCCGACTGCCCGGAGGCCTCGGCCTGCTCACCTACAAGATCACCAATCAGGGATCGGCCGAAACCTGGTTCCGCGACCTCCACCACGCCCAGGACTGGGAGGCATACAAGTACCAGGCCGCAACCAACGTCCGCATGACCGACGTCGCCGCCCGCCGCCAGTACCTACCCGGCCGCCTCGAGGTCCCCACCGACAACGGCGCGGACTTCTACTGCGCATGCACCGCCGTCTCCGGCGTCCGCATCAGCACCGAGAAATTCACACCGGCCCAGACCCGCGAGTTCTGGAACCTCTTCGCCCTGCCCGACACCGCCGACACCCTCCAAGTCAAGATCGGCCCGTTCCGCGACCTCCACGTTCCCATCCAGTAACGGCGGTAACGGCATCCAGCGGTTAGAGCCCGGCATGGAGGCCAGGCGGCCGACCGCGAGGGGTCGCCTCACGATGTGAGGCGACCCCTCGCGGTCGCTCCGGGCGGGCGGTAGGCGCGCAGCGAGGGCCCAGCCTGCGAGCGAACACACGGGCATAGCTGTTAAGGGGCGGGAGTGTGTCGATTTCCCTGTTGGGGCCCGCGGGGTGATCGATGTTGTTAGATGGCAGTCCGGTCGCCACAGGCGAGAATCAGCGCGTTGAGGACCGTGGCCCAACAGAGCCAGTCGCTGGGTGGCGTCCGGCCAGGCGGCGGGCCGAAAGATGGACGAAAAAGCTTGACACAAGGTGTCAGATTTTGGGCCGAGGATGGTCTCACCGGTCGGCGTCGATGGTGGGCGTGGGGACCGGGCCCACAGATAGCTACGGAAAGATGCGGACTGCATGCGCGAAACGTCAGAAGATCTCAAAGAGCTTCAGGCCCTCCTCGACGCCTCCCTCTCCCGCTCTGCCTCGCACCTCCGCTCGATCATCAACACTGAGCGCACACTGAACGCCGAGCAGCTCACCCAGGTCCTCACCGGCATCTGCACCCTCGCCCTGTCCACCGTGACGGCGAAGGGCGAGCCGCGGATCAGCGGTGTAGACGGGCACTTCCTGCACGGCAAGTGGTATTTCGGCACGGCGCGCGGCGCCGCCAAGGCACGCCACCTCGCGGCGCGGCCTGCCGTCAGCGCCGCGCACATGCGCGGTGAGGACCTGGGCGTGTTCACGCACGGGAAGGTGGAGGTCCTCAACCCACAGGACGGAGAGCCGGCCGCGGGCTGGCCGGACCTGCTCGCGTACTTGAAGGACTTCTACGGCGACAACTTCTTCGACTGGGACAACGACGTGGTCTATTACCGGCTGCATCCGGACTGGATGACTGTCTACGCCCCGGGCATCGCAAAGCTCACTGCGGCGTCCCAGTCCTGATCCCCAGCACGGGCCGCATTGGGACCGGCCACGTGCTGAGCGATCTGGTGAAGCGGCCGCTCAGCCCCATTTGATGACGATCTGCCGCGTAGTGGCGTGATCGGTTTGATCGACATGGGTGGGGGCCTCTCCACCCATGTCCTGCTGCGTTGCGAGAGGGTGGACGAAGGTTGACTGCATTGGTCAGGGACGGCGCGAGTATGAGGGGCGAGACCATCGAGGTGGTGGGGGCTCGTACCAACAATCTGCGGGACGTTTCCGTGAGTATTCCCAAGGGGCGGCTCGTCGCCTTCACCGGCGTGAGCGGCAGCGGCAAGACTTCGCTGGCCATCGACACCCTGCACAACGAAGCCCAGCTGCGGTATCTGGAAGGGCTTTCGCCGTTCGTACGGCAGTACATCACCCAGCGTAATCGGCCGAAGGTGGACCGCATCCTGGGCCTCGGCGCGACGCTCGCGGTCGACCAGCGCCGTCTGAACCGCAACCCCCGCTCCACGGTCGCGACGATCACCGGCATCGACGGGCACCTAGGGCTGCTGTACTCGCGCCTTCCAGGGATCGGCGCAGACCCGGCGGTGGAGAGTGGGGACGGGCATCTGACGACCGCTCACTTCGACCGCAATAGCCTGGAAGGGAGTTGTGCGGACTGCCACGGTGTGGGTGGGCGCTGGCAGGCGCAGGAGGACCTGGTCATCACCCACCCGGAGCGTCCGCTCTTCGAGGGGGCCTCGCCCTGGTACGCGAAATGGCGATCAGGGGAGCACGCGTTCGTACCGGCGCTTGCCGAGAAGCGGGGCGTGGACCTCGGCCGGTCGTGGCAGTCGCTGCCCGAGGAGTTCCGTCACTGCGTGCTCTACGGCACGGGTGACGAGAACATCGAGGCGACCGTCGACATGACGAACAAGAATGAGACGGCCCTGGTGACCTACACCTCGAGCCAGCCGCTGCGGGGCGCGCTCGCCGAGGTGGAGCGGGTGTTCGTGAACGCCCAGACGTCCAGCGCCAAGCAGCGCTACCTGCCGTACATGCGCAAGCAGCCCTGCGGCACCTGCGGCGGCAGCGGGTACGACCAGGTGGCCCGGTCCGTGCGGCTCGGCGGGCTGACCTACCCCGACCTGCTCGAGGTGGAAGTACGGGAGGTGCGCCGCTGGGCGAAACGCGTGGCGGACGACCTGGGCGCCCGGCAGCGGGAGGTGGGTGAACCGCTGCTGCAGGACCTGGGCCGCAGGCTCGGAATCCTTGACCGGCTCGGCCTGGCCCATCTCCAGCTGTCCCGGAGCGCGGCGACGCTGTCCGGGGGTGAGTTGCAGCGGACCCGACTCGCCGCGCAGCTCAGCACCGAGCTGAGCGACATCATCTTCGTCCTGGACGAGCCCGGGACCGGGCTGCACCCGGCGGACAAGGCACAGTTGCTCGACATCGCCCTGGAGCTGCGCGAGGCTGGCAACACGGTGCTCCTCGTCGAGCACGACCCTGAGCTGATCGCCCGGGCCGACTGGGTCATCGACATGGGACCCGGCGCGGGCCGCCTCGGCGGTGAGATCCTGGTGTCCGGCCCTCCCGCCGACGTGGCCGCCCACCCGACGTCGCTGACCGGGCGCTATCTGGCCGGTGAGGGACCGCGGCTGCACCGGACCCCCCGCCCGACCGGCGATGACACCGGCTGGGTCGAACTGCACGGCCTGCGTGCGCACAACGTGAGCGCGGATCTGGTGAGTTTCCCCTCCGGTCGGCTCACCTGCCTAACCGGGCTGAGCGGCAGCGGCAAGAGCAGCCTACTCGGCGCGCTCGGGGCGAGCGTGGAGGCCGCCCTGAACGGGACGGCGACCGACACGGTGCGGGAGGTCACCGGCATCGAGGGGTTCAGCTGGGTCGCCGTCGTCGATCAGGAACCGCTGGGACGGACGCCGCGATCCAACCCGGCCACCTACAGCAAGGCGTTCGACATCATCCGCAAGCTGTTCGCCGAGACCGACGTGGCGCACGGGCGCGGGGCCAACGCCTCCTGGTTCAGCTTCAACACCGCGGATGGCGGCCGCTGCGAGACGTGCACCGGTTATGGCCGCAAGCTGGTCGACATGCACTTCCTGCCAGATGTGTGGGTGGTTTGCGACGCGTGCGAGGGTCGGCGTTACCAGCCGGAGGCTTTGGAGATCAGGTATCAGGGGTTGGCCATCGATCAGGTGCTGGAGCTGACCGTCGCCGAGGCTGCGGAGCATTTCTCCGCGCCCCGACAGCTCGCGGAAACGCTCGGAGCCCTGAACCAGGTGGGGCTTGGCTATCTCCAACTCGGGCAGAGCGCCACAGAGTTGTCCGGCGGCGAGGCGCAGCGGCTGAAGCTGGCCTCCGCGATCCAGCGCGGCGCTGCGAGCCGCAAGGCCGGCCTCGTCGTTCTCGACGAGCCCGTCTCGGGCCTGCACCCGTCTGACATCCAGCGTGTGGTGGATGCGGTCGACGTGTTGCTCGACTCGGGCAACACCGTCGTCGTGGCCGAACATCACATCCCCGTCGCCGCGTCGGCGGACTGGGTGATCGACCTGGGACCGGGAGCCGGTCCGGACGGGGGTGCGGTGGTCGCGCAGGGCCCCCCGGACGCCGTCGCAACAGCGGACACCCCGACCGCCGGCTTCCTCCGGCGGTACGCGGCGGGCCTGCCCCTGCTGTAGGCGCGGGAAGGCGCGCGCCGCTGAGGACGAGGCCAGCCCAGCGCAAAGGGCTCCACCAACGGGTCAGCCGCTTCGGCGGTTACCCCACTGGCGCGGGCTCTGGACCGAGCCCCGGCCGCCGAGGTGCTGACCCTTTCCATGCGGTTGAGGCGAGGCGACCTTGCCCTTCGCGCGTCGGGCAGCCCGATTTGCGTGAACGGCAGGCTGGTCGGTCTCGGCCGTGGTTGAGGTGTCGGCATCCGCCGAGTGGGCGTCTTGAACGGGCTCAGGCTCCGGCATCGGTATCTCCCTGGATTCGTGGGGCGCCCTGCGGACCATCGACAGCCGACGGACGCGGACCACTCGACGCTGGTGCGGGCACCTTGACGGTATCGCAACGCCAAGCCCGTCCGATCGACGGTCTCTAGCCGCGCCTGAGGGTGGCAACCGATACGCGACCCAAAGCTGACCGGAGGGGCCACCCCAACCGCCCGACTGACCGTCAACCGCCGAGCGCACGGCCGCCGGTTGCGACCCAAGAATCGAGGCCCAAGACCAAGAACCGCTGGTAACAGGCTTGCAGAGACAGATAGAGCACCGCTGACACCCACGGCTGGGACTTTCAGTCCACCGGGTGGTTGGGGATCCTCGATCGGACGGCCAGGCCGTACAGGCAGGCCAGCCCGGCCAGGATGCCGAACAGGACGAACGGGCCAGCGGGGCGCCAGTTGTCGTACAGGGTGCCACCGGCGGCGAACGCGATCATGATGCCGATGCCGCCGCTGAGCGCGAACGTTCCGATGACCGAGCCCCGGGTACGGCTGGGAGCCTGTTCGGCGATCAGCACCTGACTGGAGATGACGGCGCTGACCTGGCCGAGCCCGATCAGCGCGGCGACGGCATAGCCGAGCGGGCTGAACGGGTCTCCGACGAAGATCGTGGCGGTGTAGCCGAGAGCGGCGGTCGCCAGGGAGATCAGCACCGCGTCGGTGCGGGACAGCCGGTCGGCGATGATGCCGATGGCCGGCGCCCCGATCAGCGCGACACCGTTGGCCACTCCCAGCAACAGACCTGCCTTGGCCAGCGCCTCGGCCTCGCTGAGCCCGAGGTGCTGGGTGCCGTACTGCTGTGCCCAGAGGGTGAGGTAGGCGCCGACGAGCGCCAGGTCGGCCCGGGCGACGAAGGCGCTGAGGTAGGCGAAGGAGACGCCGGGGCGCCGGATCTCGGCGACGCCCTCGCGCAGCAGCCTGGGGATCGGGATGTGCTCGGAGTGCGTTGTCGCCAGGCCACCCCGGAGGGTGAGCCGCATCAGGATCGCGGTGAGCAGGGCCAGCCCGCCGACGATGAGGTAGGTCGCCCGCAGCGCGGCGATCGCGTCCATCCCGATGCCCTCGAAGATGTCGGGCAGTTTGATCAGCACGAAGAACGTGACGAGCGCGCCGAGACCGTTGCAGAAGCCGAGGATGCCGTTGGCCCTGCCGCGGGTGGTGTCCCGGACGTAGTCGGCGACCACGGCCGTGAGCATCACGGTGACCATCGCCATGCCGACGGCGGCGACACCCCGGGCCAGGTAGTAGGGCAGGACCGAGCCGAGGAACGGTGCCATGCCGACGCCGAGGCCGAGCAGGATGTAGCCGCCGATCACGATCGGGCGCCGTCCGAGGCGGTCGGACCAGGCGCCGGCCAGGCCGACCGCCGCGATCAGGACGATCTCGCTGATCAGCCCAGCGGTGCCTACGATCGAACCCTGCTCACCCTTGGGCACGCCCAGGATGGAGGTGAGTAGCGCGGTCTGCGCGGCCGGGATGAACGTGAACGTCATGATCGACGTCAACGCCAGCCAGTAGTACCCGCTGATGTTGGTCCGGGTCGTGCCCGGTGAGAGCCGGAGTGGGCCGAACGTGGTGCTCTGCTCGCCGGCCTCCGGCGCGGCGGCGGTGTCTTCCTGGCTGCGCTGCACGTTGGCCTCTCTGCCTATTGTGGCACGAATGGAAACGCTGTTTCCACACCCTAGCGGGTCAGGGCCCGGACGTGATCGCGTCGGTGCGGCGCATTTCTCGTCGCCCGGTCCCGATCCGGCGCCGTCGACCCGTCCCTGGTGTCGCGACCGGCCGGCTCAGGGGCCGACGACGCCACCGCGGGCGTGTTCGACGGGAAGCGGGTCAACGGCCGGAAGCGGTTCATCGTCACCGACACCCTCGGGCTGCTGGTCACGGTCTGGGTCCTGGCCGCGTCCTGGCAGGACCGCGACGGCGCCAAGGGCGCGCTGCTCGCCGCGGTGGCGGCCACCCCGATCCGGCACGTGTTCGCCGACCAGGGCTTCGCCGGCCGGCTCGTCGGCTGGGCCGCCGCGATGCTGAACCTGACGTGGACATCGTCCGGAAACCCGCTGATCAGAAGGGATTCGCCGTCCACCCCAGGCGGTGGGTGGTTGGGAGGAGTCTGGGCTGGCTGATGGGCCACCGCCGGCTGGCCCGCGACCACGAACGCCGGCCGGAGACATCCGAGGACATGATCCGCTGGGCGGAATGTGTGCGGCTGACGCTAGCAGGGCCTGCTGACCAGGTGATTCGGTGCTGGCCGAACTCCTTGCTGGCCCCCGTTCTCTGACCCTGACCTTAGGCCTCGTGACCCGTACCGAGAGATTCGTGACGCCATCCCGCGGCTACTAGGTCGATGAGAGCGAATCTCTGCGGAGGGCCGAGGTTCGGGGCGGAGCCCCAAGGTCTTCGGGGTCTTGGTCTTCCGAAAGCGTGGCCGCTCGGGCCGGCGCGGCCCGCTTGCGGGCCGCCTTGATACGTCGAGAGAACAATTCGGCGGTGTCCTGCGCCGGGTGATGCTTGACGTCGTGGCCTCGGGCGACGCTTGACATGATCGCGAGGCGACAACCGCGCGACTCGCGGCATAACCGGTCACGCTATACCGAGCGACCAGCGCCGGCATGACAGTCCTTCTGCGCCGCGACCGCAGCCACTTCCACATGCGGCAATCTCGCTCACTCGGACAGTGGTGCGCGCGAAGAGCCTGGCGCGCATAAGGTCGGCTCGACATGGCGACCTTCGCGAGACTAGGAAGGGGCAGGACATGAACCAAGGCACCCGCGACGAGTTGCTCGGCCGCCTGGCTGAGGCAGTCGGGTCCGTCACAGTCGCACATCCGACGCGGGTTGCCATCGACGGACCGCCCGCCGCAGGCAAGACCACCCTCGCCGACGAACTGGCCGTCGTCTTGCGCATACAGGGTCGCGACGTCATCCGCGCGACGATCGACGATTTCCTCTTCCCACGGGCGCAGCGCTATCCGCGCGGCGAGTACTCGGCCGAAGGCTGCTACTTCGACGCCCACGACTACGACGCGCTGAACCGGGTTCTGCTCGATCCGCTCGGCCCAGGCGGAGATCGACGCTTCCAACACGCGGTGTACGACCGCACCGCGGATATTGCCCTGTCGCCGCCGGTCATGACTGCCCCCGGCGACGCCGTGCTGGTCTTCGACGGCGTCTTCCTCATGCGCCCGGAACTGATTGATCGGTGGGACCTGCGCATCTTCGTGTCGACCGCGCTCGAGAAGACTGTGGATCGTGCCGTGATCCGAGAGCGCCGGGTGTTATCTCGGGCCGACGTCGAACGGCGCTGGCGCGAGCGTTACATCCCCTCCCAACAGCTCTACTTCGCTACGGTCCGCCCGACCGATCACGTCGACATCATCGTGCACAACGACGAGCCTCAGCAGCCGGTCTGGGCGACCCAAACACACTGACCGCACTCAGTTCGGCTACTTAGACACTCTCCGCAGGATCGATGTCCGGCCAGACTCGGCCCAGGTACTCGGCGAGACGCTCCCCCCTCACCTGTGTCGGGACGGTCGGATTCGAACCGACGACCCCTTGACCCCCAGGACGATTCGCCACACGCGCCAACTCATTGAGCCGATGTTGACGGTGGTGGGCCGTCGCAGGGTCCAGGAGTACCTCATCTCGGTCGTCACCTCTGGATCGCTACTGCAACGCGTCTGCGCAGTCCGCGCCTGGTACTGGGACTAGACATGTTCGGCGCCGCCTGTCCTCCGTCGGCTGATATGCGACAGTCGTGCGCCAACTGATCCGCGACGTCCGCGCGGATCGCGGCAGATCCGGATGGCCGCCGAGGCGACGATCATCCGAACTTCGTCCACTGCCCTTCAGAAACCACTTCGGCGGAGCCGTCGACGACCTTGATAGCCGTTTGTTCGTCGATGGCGTAGGCCGGGACGCCGATGTCGGCCGCCCACCGCTCGGCGTCGGCCAGGGTGTTTGAGGGGAAAAGGTTCAAGTGCGGGAAGATCGAGAAGTCGACGACTCCCAGAGCTCGGTCGTCCGGCGCCGACGGCCATTCGACGAAGTACGCCCCGATTCGGGGCGTCATCACCATGCTTCCCGCGCTCACTCCCACCCAGACGGTGTCGGACAGCGAGGGCAGCAGATCGGCCAGCCCGGACTCTCGCATCCAGTGACACAGGTACGTCGCGTCGCCACCGTCGACCAGCAGCACATCGGTCTCTCGGACCCAGGGAATCCATCGCTCTGCGCCGATGCTGGGCAGCGCCGTGAGCTCGAGGACACCGAGCGAAGCCCAGCCCAGGCCGGACAGATACTGCCAATCGCGCGCAGGTTCGGCGGCCACGAAGCCCCGCACCGATGCCGGTCCGCACATCGGGTGACCCCACTGTGCTGTCGGGACGCAAAGGGCGCGACACTCGGAGACCGGCTTACCGAGAAGCCGCAGGAGCGCCGAGTGGATGCTTGGGTTCGTTATACCGCCGGACGTAAGCAAGAGCTTCAAGCTACCTCCAAGATCGTGAGCGCGAGGTAATGCGCCTAATGGTCAGGGATGAGCCCGAACCCATCGTAAGCCGGCCGTCTGCCTCCGGAAGTCCCTGTGACTGCTGCGGCGAATGCCGCATCCGGCACTACCTCGCGCAGCACATGCACCTGACCCAGACGCGCCGGATGCTCCTGTCGCGACGACCGCTCATCGGCACGTCCGGATGCAGGCACCCGCAATCCGGTTACCTTCCGTGACGAGCGCTTCGCGGCAAAGGAGTACGTCCGATCAAGGTGGGCTGCGCGGCTTCCTTCGCGGACATGCCTCGCCCACGTTCGCCTACAAGATCAAACTGCTTCTCTGCCGTCCGTTGCGCTCGGTCGAGTTCCGCGTCGATCCTCGTCAGCCGGCCGCCAAGTCGTCGCGTCATCTTCCAGCTGCGTCGACTGAACGATCTTGCGCTCAAGTGTGTTTCGTGCAGCGCCGCCGTCGTCTCGGATGGCTTGGCCGATTGAGTCGAGCGACGACACTGCCTTCTTGATCTGCTGAACCACCGAATAGAGTGTCGTCGGAGCAGCCCAACCCCCCTGGTACGGCGTCAGGTCCAAGTCGTAGCTGGCGGTCTCGACCGGCCCGAACGGCCCGTCACAGTCAACCTCGAAGCGGCACCGCAGCGGCGAGGTGCCCTTGAACGGCTGGAAGCTGACGTCGTAGAAGAATTGGCGCGTCTGCCCTGGCGGCATCACCGAGATCGGCTCCGTGAACACTGTCAGCTCATGCAGCTTTAGTCCATCAGACCGGACCATCTCATCCAGCGCCTTGACGCGGACGTTCCTTGCAACCGACGCGCCGATGTTCGAGATCGACAAGACGAACACGCCGGGGTCGTTCACGCCGGGAGCGATGTCGACGAGGACATTGGGCTGAAGCGACTCCCGCCTGGCCTGCTGAGTTGCTGCTTCGACAGCCTCTGCCTGCCTGACCTGCCGCATCAGCAAGTCGACTTGTTGCCTGCCGAGCTCAACTTGCTCTTTCGCGCGCTCAGCCTGGTCTTTGGCACTCTTGGCCTGCCTTTTGGCTGCTGAGGCGGACTGCGCCGAGTAGGCGATGCCAGCCAAAGCGAGGACAGCGACTACGGCGGTCGTACGTTCGGTGTTGAACCAGCCGAGTAGGTCGACGAGCACATCCATGGATCGACACTGTAGGCAGGCGTCGCCAGGCCCTTCAAGGCGTTGCGGGCCCACCCATGACCGGGCACGGGGCGTGGCTACACCCCGTGATGGCCGACCAGGGCGACGCGCACGGTCGGCGGCAAATCCGTACATCCGATTTCGGGATTCTTGGCCCGTCCGGTTCGGAACGGGTCCTGGCCATTCGGCCCAGCCCGTGCCGGGCACCGGTAGGGTCCACGGAGTGGAGTTGCGCGATGCGCTGCGACGCCGGCCGGTCACGCCCGAGCGGCGAGTCGCGATCGGGGAGGCGATACTGCAGATCGAGGAGCTTGTCGACTGCGGTAAGGACGCCGCTACCGCGATCGAGACGCTCAACGAGACGACCGGTCACACCTTCGGGCTCGACGACTTCAACTATCACTGCGGAGCGCCCGACCGTGAACAGCTGGTCGAGTGGGCGTGCGCGCCGCCGCCGGTCCGACTGCCCGACGTCACCCGAGACGAGCTGGTCGAGATCGTGCGTCGCATCCTCGCCGGCCCGACCGACGACTGGTACATCGCGGCGTTCGAGCGCAACACCGTGATGCCGGGCGCGAGCGGCCTCATCTTCCACCCGCCGCCCGAGTTGCGGGACGCGACGGCGGAGGAGATCGTTGACGCCGCGCTGGCCTACCGCCCGATCGCCCTGTGACGCAGCCGGCGCACCCGTACTTGGCAGCCAGCGACGCGTCCGAATCCAAGATAGATCGGGTGCGCGCTCATCGGCATGTCCGGACGCTGACCGTGGTAGCCGGCCGGGAAGCTGCGTACCGCGCGGATCGCGGCTACCTGTTAGCTGGTGGTACGACCGCAGCCCGGCCAGGCTTGGTCGAGGTGACCGGTGGGGTCGCTCTCATCGCGGCTGCCCAC
>NZ_JBEXIK010000083.1:0-14033 GCF_040608515.1 Micromonospora sp. NPDC005173 | reverse complement strand
CTCGCGAGTGCGGCGATGACGACTGGGACGACGTGGCGCGTGATGCGTGGGAAACGGGCTGGGACTCGGGTTACCCGCATGGGGGCCTCCTCGGCACTGGGTGGACGGCAACCGTCTCCGACGATCATGTCCATCGAAGGGCATGTTTGTGAAGAGGCGAGAACGCAGCCACGAAACTTCGAAGCGGTTCGCTGGCGTGCGGGCACGAGCTGGGCGCACCCGGCGGACTTCGTCCTGGTTCTCGTTCTGCTACCGCCATCGAGCGTTCGGCATCTTCCAGCGCCATCCCTGTGCGCCCCTCAACCATGTGAGAGGAGGTGAGCGAAATTCGAGTTCGATGTCGTGGGTCGGTCCTGCGGTGACTCCAGCCCGCCGGCGTGTCGGCACCACCGACGGACTGCGTCCGCCGCTCACGCCGATGCTGGCGAAGGCCGTCGACACTGTCCCTGAGGCGTCGGACCTGGCCTACGAGCCGAAGTGGGACGGCTGGCGGGCACTGGCCTTCCGCCGGCCCGACACCGTGTACCTGCAGTCCCGAGCCGGCCGGGACATCACCACCTACTTCCCCGACATCACCCGAGCCGTCGCCGAAGCCGTCGAGCCGGGTGCCGTCCTGGACGGCGAGTTGGTGGTGTGGGAAGGCGAGCGAACCAACTTCGCCCACCTGCAGCGACGAGTCACCGCCGGCGCGCAGCTCCCCGACATCGCCCGACGCCACCCCGCGCACTACGTCGTCTTCGACCTGCTCAGCGCCCCACCGGGCCGACCGCTATTGGACCGGCCCCTGCACGAGCGACGTGCCCTGCTCACCCAGTTGCTCGCTGGCGCACCCGCCCAACTCACCTTGTCCCCACAGACCGCCGACCTCGACCAGGCCGCCGAATGGTTGACGACCTGGACCGCCGCGGGCATTGAGGGCGTCGTGATCAAACGCCTCGACGGGCGTTACGAGCCGGGCCGACGTGGCTGGCATAAAGTCCGGGCCTACCGCACCACCGAAGCCATCATCGGCGGCGTCTCCCCCAGCATCGAAGACCCCGAGACCCTCTTGCTGGGCCGCTGCGATCAGCATGGACGGCTCCGCTACACCGGCCGAACCAGCCCTCTACGACCCGCACAGCGCGCCGAACTGGCCGCCCTGCTCACGCCCGTCGACCCGCAGGGGTCACACCCCTGGCCGCAACCCCTGCCCGCCGCGTGGACCGGACAACTCGACCGGCCCCAACCCCTCCCGTACGCCCCCGTCACTCCCAGCATCGTCGCGGAAATCGACGTCGACACCGCCTACGAACATCACCGGTGGCGACACCACGTCCGCTACTTGCGTTTACGGGCGGACATGTCGACGTTTGAGGTGCCGTTGTTGATCGAGTGATCTAGAGCTGAACGTCAGCCGTTCGCTGGCCCGTGTTCCTCGCTGCCAGTCGACCTTGCCGGGCCGCCTGACTGGAACTCGCGCGAGCGGCTTGCATCCTGTACCTAGGTACAGGCCTACCGTCTGAGCATGACAGAGATGAGGACCCTGGGTGAGGGGTCGTGGGTGCCGCAGGCGTGCACGCTGCCGACGGTGGAGCAGCCGTTGCGGCTGGCCGAGTTCGATGACCTGTTCGCCTCAGCGGTCGTGGGGATGGAGCGCGTTGACCGGTTGCGGGTGCGGCTGGAGCTGCGGCCCGCGCCGACGGTAGACGGACGGGCGGCGGACCTGGTTACACGGGAGACCGGGTGTTGCTCGTTCTTCACCTTCACCTTGACCGCAACCGGCGGGCAGCTCGCCTTGGACGTCGCGGTGCCGGAGGGTCACGTCGACGTACTCGACGCTCTCGCCGCACGCGCCGGGCTCCAGGAGGGCGCGTGAAGCCGGGGTTGCGGTCGGGGCAGGTAGCGGAGGCGGCGGGGGTGAACCAGCAGACGTTGCGCTACTACGAGCGGCGAGGTCTGGTGGCTGAGCCGGATCGGACGTTGGGTGGGCATCGGCTCTACCCGCCGGAGACTGTCACGATCCTGCGGGTGATCAAGACCGCGCAGCGGCTCGGGTTCACTCTGGATGAGGTCGCCGACCTACTGGACGTGAGTGTTCACCGGCATGGTCGGCGTCCCGAGGCCGGGTTGCAGGCCCGTGCACAGGCGAAGCTGATTGAGGTGGAGCAGAAGATCGCCGACCTGTCGGTGATCCGGGACACGCTACGTGAGGCTGTCGCCGCTGGCTGCGACGACCTGGTTGCCTGCGCGGAAAGCCCATGCTGTCCGCTTCCGTTCGTGGAACTAGCCAAGGGAGCTGATCGTGTCGAGGGTTAATCCGCGTCGATTGTTGCCGTCCGGGTTGACCGGGTTGGCCGGCGTCGCGTGCGCGGCATGCTGCGTGCTGCCGCTGCTGCTGGCGGCCGGGCTCCTCGGCGGTGCCGGCTGGGCCGCCGCCACCCGGGCGATGCCCGGCGTCGCGGTCGGTTTGGCAGTCGCGGCGGGCGTCGCTTGGTGGTGGGCAACCCGGCGGGTCCGCCGGCACCGCACCGGATGTGCTGGTGGGGACTGTGCGTGCGCCGAACCGCCTACACATCGGTCGCCGGAGGAGACCTCGGTCGGGTCCTCGTCGTGACACTCGCGCGTTCCTTCGTCTTGTTCGTCCTGGCTGCGGTGGCCGAGATCGGCGGGGCCTGGCTGGTCTGGCAGGGCTGGCGGGAGCATCGCGGGTTGCTGTGGATCGCCGCCGGGATCGTGGCTCTCGGTGCGTACGGGTTCGCGGCGCCGTTGCAGCCGGATCCGAACTTCGGTCGTATCCTGGCCGCCTACGGCGGGATCTTCGTCGCCGGGTCCCTGGCCTGGGACGTGGCTGCTCACTCGCTACCCGCATCACCCCCGGCCAGGCAGCTGACACCTGGCAACTGATCCCGCTACTGCACCAGGTCTGGGCACCCCGACCCGGTGGTGTCGGCAGACCACGCATGCGACCTGACTCGGTGACCGGCGACATGGCGTACTCCTCCCGAGCGAACCGAAGGGCTCTACGGAACAAGGGCATTACCACCGTCATCCCCGAGCCCAACGACCAGATCGCCAACCAGAACCGGCGGGGACGACGCGGCGGCCACCCACCGACCTTCGACACCACCGCCTACAAGCGCCGCAACCAGGTATCGAACGCGGCTTCAACCGACGCAAACACTGGCGCGGCCTCGCCACCCGGTACGACAAACTCGCCACCCATTTCCAGGCAACTCTCGACCTGGTCGAAACCCTCGATTGGCTACGCGCCATCCCCGACCAACATGATCTACGAGACAGAACTAGCCGGATCTAGGCCGCCGTAGACCAACGCTGGTGTGCCGCGCCTCGCGGAATGATGCCCAGGCGTCCGCTACGGGACCAACGTGCCCGAGCTTGTCGGGGTTGTTCACCGTGCGGATCGTCTGGATCTGTCCGTCGAGTATGTCTAACGTCCAGGTGCTGAGAACCTGGCCGTCCCGGTCGCGGAAGACTGCGCCCGGCTGGCCGTTCACCTGCTGCGCCTCCACGACGCCACCGCTGCTGATCACCAGCGGGACAAACATCGCCAGCACCCGGATCACCTTCTCGACGCCAAGGATGATGGGCTTGAATTGTGGGGCCTTACCGCCACTGTCGCCGATCATGTGAATGTCGGCGGCCAGCAGCTCGGTCAGACCGTCGACATCCCCTTCCCGGAAGGCGTCGAAGAATCGTTCGGCGAGTTCCTCGCGTTCCCTCCGGTCGGCATCGAACCGGGTCCGGCCCGCGTCCATGTGACGGCGCGCCCGCACCGCGAGCTGGTGGCACGCCGCCTCCGAACGGCCCACCGCCGATGCGATCTCCGCGAAGCCGAAAGCGAACACCTCCCGCAACACGAAGACCGCGCGCTCGAGCGGGGTGAGCCGCTGCAGCAGGAGCAGGGCCGCCATCGACAGCGAGTCCGCCAGCTCCGCCGACCGCGCCGGATCCTCGTACGGGTCGGTCAGCAGCGGTTCGGGGAGCCATGGCCCGACATACTCCTCCCGCCGGACGCGGGCCGAGCGCAGCACGTCGATCGAGATCCGGGTGACCACGGTCGACAGGAACGCCCTAGCCGACCCGGGCTGGGTGGCGGTGGCCTGGTAGCGCAGCCAGGTCTCCTGGACTACGTCCTCGGCCTCGCTCACACTGGCCAGAATCCGGTAGGCGATCGAAAACAGCAGCGGCCGCAACTCCTGGAACTCTTCGGTCTTCCTCACGCCGCCTCCTCCTTGAATCGCTGCCGCCACAAGGGGCGGCAGAACTCCCAATTGGAGAAGCAGCGCCCCTCGACCATCAATTACCACTGCCTGTTGGCCGGCCAGCAGCAGGGCCCGGCACCTGCGGACCGGCCATGTCGCCAGGCACGTAGAACATCCCGCTGTCCAGGGCCGCCATCACCAGGGCACCGAACCCTCCTCGCTGAAGAACCCGGCAGTCGGTCCGTCCGAGCCGAGCGAAGCCAGCCGCACCACGACTGCGGCGCCCTGCGCGACCGTAAGGAACCCGGTGTGGTTGTTGCTGTCCGTGTCGACGAAGCCGGGGGCGACTGCGTTGACCAGGACGCCGTCCTTTCGCAGCTCATTGGCGTACTGCACGGTCAGCGCGGTCAGCGCGCTCTTGGACGGCGAATACGCAGCCGACGGCAGCAGCGCCGCGAAGGGCCCGTCCGGATCGCTGGTAAGAGCCAGCGACGCGGCGTGACTGCTGACGTTGACGACGCGCGGCGCCGGTGACCGCCGCAGCAGCGGCAGCATGGCGTTGGTCACCGCGATCACCCCGAAGACGTTGGTCTCAAACACCGCTCGGACCATGTCCAGGTCGACGGAGCTGGGGACTTGATCGCGGGCGTCTTCGGGTGAAACCTGGCCGGAGCCGGTGATGCCGGCATTGTTGATCAGTACGTCGAGGTAGCCGAAGCGCTCCTCGATCCGCTTCGCGGCCTCCTGGACGGTGGCCTGGTCAGTGACGTCCAAGGTGACCGCGTGCGCGTCGCAATCGGCCGCGCGCATCGCCGCAGCGACCTCCTCGCCGCGCCGCGGGTCTCTGGCGCCGATCAGGACCGTCATGCCCAGTGCAGCGAGTTGCTCGGCAACCCCACGACCGATCCCCTTGTTCGCCCCGGTGACCAGCGCGACCTTCTGGTGTGTCGTCTCCTCGCTCATGACCTGCTCCTTGTTGTCGAGGCGGTTCATCTCAAACCCGTCTTCGCAACCTGAGACGAGATAGCCCGACCATCTCTGACATGCGGACAGGACCAACTCTTCACGGTCGAGTTGGTCTGGTCGCGCTGGCCCCAGCGCCGCATGGGATAGCCCTGCCGAGCGACACACCGTAGGGGGCGCCGCCATGGTCGCGGCCCCAGGCAATTCGGACCATTCTGATATCCGACGGCGCCGACCGGAACGGTGAACGTGCCGAGCCAGCGCTCGGGGCATATCCAGCAGACATCACCCGAGCCGTCACCGAAGCCGTCGAGCCGGGTGCCGTCCTCGACGGCGAGCTGGTGGTGTGGGAAGGCGAACGAACCAACTTCGCCCACCTGCAGCGACGAGTCACCGCCGGCGCGCAGCTCCCCGACATCGCCCGACGCCACCCTGCCTTCCGGTTGCGTCCACCCGCGGCCGGCCCAGCCCTCGTCGTCCCCGTCAAGAGCCATTGGTGGTCCGCCGTCGTTCGTCATCGTTGCTACAGGCGCTGCTACACGCCCGCTGGCACTACCCCGCGTCGATCCGGGTCGCTAAGGGCGCGGGCGTTCCTTGTGCCCGGCTTCCAGGAGTTGGATCATCTCGGCGATGCGTCGGGGCCGTTGCTCGGGTTGGCGTTTTGTGGCGTCGATCCACCGTAGGTATGCGCGCCGGTAGAACTGGGCCAACGAGTCGAAGAACGCGCCGGCTTGCGGATGCGCGTCGAGCGCGGCGGCCACGTCTTCGGCGAGGTCGCCGCGTTGGGGCCCTTCGGGCTCGATGGTCACGGAGACGGTGTCGCCGGCGGCCAGGCCGCAGCACCGTAGCCAGGCCGGGCCGAGGGTGAACCCGAAGGCATCGCCCGCTGGTTCCACCACGGCACGCACACCCACGCCGTTGACGGTGCCGCGAATGTGGTGGGCGGGCTTGGCGCCCCAGACGGTGTCCGGGTTGAAGGGGACCGGGATCAGGACGCGGCCACGTGTGGCTGCGGTGACCGTGGCGGTGAACTGTTGACTTTTTGCGGAGCCCTGCATCGATGCACCTCGTGTCGGGTCCGGCGGCGGCGGGGTGGTGATGGTGCTGTCGGCCTCAGGCGAGCAGCGGTTCGAAGATGTCGCGGCCGAGCGTGACGGCCTGGTTCTGGTCGAGAACAGTGGCGGCCAGGTGGGGATGGGCGGTGATCCACGCCTGAGCGTTGGGCGCGCTGGCGAAGAAGTTGATGGTGGAGCAGCAGGTGTCCACGGAGCGGCCAGCGTCTCCGGTGGCTGCGTAGACGACCACCGCTTCGGCCGGCTCGTAGGTGGCGGCACCGTTGGTGATGGTCACGCGGACCGGTTGGTCGGTGTGCGGATCAGCGGAGGTGATCGTTGCGTCGGAGCCGAGCATGAACGGCATGCCCAACGCGTCGATGGCGCACATCGCGAACACCTCGACATCGCCGAATGAGACCACGTGCGGCGTTGGCGTTGGGGAGAACGGGTAGGCCGCGACCAGACGCCCGGCGCTGTCGACAGCGACAAGGTCTTCCCGGGCGAGTTCGCGCAGCGCGTTGGCGGTGTCCAGGTCCGGGGCGCCGACAGCAGTGCGGATGTCGGCGTCCGTGGGGACGGTTCCAGTAGTGGAGAAGTGGCGGAGGATCGTCTGGTGCACCTGCCGGAGGCGGTCGGGCAGATGCTCGGCGCGGCGGGGTCGGTCGGTCCGGATAGCGTTGCCCGGCTGCGCGCAGCAATCCACCGGGCTCGGCTCCGCTGCGGCGGCGGTGGCGGGTTCGGCGCGCATCGCCTGGCGCAAGGCAGCACGAATGCGCTCGCCCGTGGGAAGGTCCAGGCGACAGGCCGCCGACCCGTCACCGGTGCTGCCCATCACGTCTAAGCCGTTGACCAGGATCGACGGTGACGGATGTTCCCCCACCACCTCGGTGACAACCTCCGGCGGCAGCCCGACGTCGGCCAGCGCGGCGCGCAGCTCCTGCCGAGCCGGGCCAAGGTTCGGACACTCGGGCACGGAACGAAGCTCAACAGCCAGCTGGCGCTCTGCTGCTGCGGTCATCACAGCCCCTTTCCGTCTGGTGACCGGTGGCATGACGCACACCGCTTGGCCGTTACGGCTCTACCGGTACCAGACTGGACCTTCCAGTGCAGGGGAAGGTCAAGGCGCGACGGCAGGAGGCCACGAATGCGGATCGGGGAACTCGCCGACGCAACCGGCATTACTACCAAAACGCTACGCTTCTACGAAGCCAGCGGCCTGCTCCCACCTGCGGGACGTTACGGGAACGGCTACCGCGACTACGACGACGGGGCGGTCGCGCGGCTCGATTTCATCCGCCGCGGTCGCGCCGCCGGATTCACCCTTGCCCAGATCCGCGACATCCTTGCCGTCCGCGACGCCGGCAACGCCCCCTGCGGACATGTACGCGAACTGCTCGCCCAACGGCTCGACGCCATCGACGCCCAGCTGGCCGACCTGCACGCCCTACGCTCCACCGTGGCTCAGCTTCACCAGTCCGCCGCCGACGCCGAACCGGACACCTGCCCACCCGAGCAGGTCTGCCGATACCTGTAGCCGCTCTGGCTCCGAGCTTCTCCGGACGTTGACGCTCGTCGCGGGCCGCCCGCGGAGGGCCGTAAGGCGCATACAAGTTTCACCCAAATGCCGGTTAATAGGCCATGGGGTCTCAGGGCCTACGTGACACTCCGCCGTTCGTAGTACCCCTGAGGCCAGAGTCGATGAGCTGATCTGAATCGGCGGCGGCTTGAAGGCACCGACGGACCTCTACGTCTTCCCGACGGGGTCACCAAGGCGGGGCCGGCGGGCTCCAGGATTGGCGGCTTGCTGATAGTTGTGCCCACTTGGGGCGGGCGGACCGTATCGTCAAGCTCATCCAAGGGCCGATCCGTGGACAGTGGAAGCGGGCGGTAGCTGTGAGGATCGCGACGTTCAACGCCAACAACCTGTTCTCCCGCTGGTCGTTCCAGGCGGAGCTTTCCCGGACCGTGGCCAATCCCCCGCTCGCCGAGATCGCCACCGACGCTACGCCGGACGCAACAGGCGGGCCGAGCAGCGAGCAACCGTCAGTGGTCGAGGTGGTCCTGCCCGACGGCACCCACATGAGCGGAATTCTGCGCACCTTCCGCGGCAGACTCGTGAAGGGCAAGGACCCGAAAGCCCGGGCGTGGATCGCCCGACGCATCGCCGCCCTGAACGCCGACGTGCTGTGCCTGCAGGAAGTCGAAGACCAAGACGCCCTTGACACGTTCCACCGCGACGACCTGCGCCCCCTGGGCATCGACTACCGCTACCGGGTCGTCGTAGAGGGCAACGACCCCCGCCGCATCGACGTTGCCATCTGCTCCCGCCACCCGATCACGCGCATCAGCTCCTGGCGGTTTTGGCCCAACCCCGCTGGGGAACCGGTGTTCGGCCGCGACCTCCTTCAAGCCGAGATCGCCGCCCCGGACGGTAAACCGTTGCACGTGCTCGTCAACCACCTCAAGAGCAACTTCATCACCGACGAACACACCCTCAGCCCCGCCGAGGTCGCAGCCGCTCGAAAAGCCATCGCCGAACGACGCCGCGACCAAGCCACGGCGATCGCCAAGATCCTGCGCCGACAGCGGCTGACCCGCCGCGTTGTGGTCACCGGCGACTTCAACGACGCCCCTGAGGCCGAGACCCTCGCCGCCCTGCAACAAGCAAACCTCACCGAACACATCCAACGCGGCACCACGATCGCCGGCCCCAACCGCAACGGGACCCTCATCGACGACAAGTTCGCCGACCTGTCCCCCACCGTGTGGACACACCGGCACCGGGCGAAGGGCGTCACCACCTTCGCCCTCTACGACCAGATCTGGACGACCCCCGACCTGACCGTCACCGCCGCGCACGTGATGCGCCGCACCCAGATCAGCGGTGATGGGTCCGACCACGACCCCGCATACATCGACCTTGCCGTGAGCTGAGGCTGAACCGTTTACCAGAGACCCCGCCAGTTATCGGGCACCCACGCGCCGCAACGTCGACACCTGCACCCGTTCGGCCGACTTCGATCTATGCCCCAGCCCGCTTGACTGGAGCTGTCCGTTTACGGCAGGGGCAAGCAGACCGTTTTGTCGGATGCGGCTGTGCCGCGGTGGAGCCGCCGTCGGGACCGCCACGGTGATGTTCACGCCAGGGGCGCTTATCTCCGGCTTCAGCGCGGAGTCACCGGCGCCAGGGCCGCAGCTCGAGAAGTTGGCGATGTAGCCCCTGTCGGCGACCGCGACCGCGGCCGCGCTCAGCGCCGCGACGGCGGTCCTCGGTGAGCCGACTGGGTGAACGCCGTAACCACAGCCGTCCTTGCCCGCCGCGATGACGAAGAGCGCCCCGGTGTGGGCCGACAGGTCATTCACCGCGGCTTCGAGCGGGTCGACATCGGGTGGGTCGATGCTGCCGAGACACATGTTGATGATCTTGGCGTGCACCTCTGTCGCCGCCCACTGCGTGCCGGCGAGGATCGCCGACCAGGGGCAACCGTCTTCGCCACAGACCTTGCCCTCGGCCAGCTTCGCACCGGGCGCCACGCCCTTGAGCAACCCGTCAGAGGCGGCGCCGCTGCCTGCGATCGAATGGCAGAGTGGGGAAGGTGACCAGGAGCCGGTCAACGCTGCAGAGGGGCGAGCGTCTTACGCGATTCTTCGGGGGCATTCAGATATCCGCCGGGGGCGTCGGGGTGACCCGGTTGGAACTGTTCCTCGACCTGGTGTTCGTGTACGCGTTCCTGAGCGTGACGGACCTCATGGCGGAGAACTTCCGCATCGAGGGCGTGCTCCAGGGTGTGCTGGTGGTTCTGTTGATCTGGCGTTGCTGGAGCTCATATACCGTGCTCGGCAATGTCGTGCGGGTGGACCGGGGATTCCTGCGGCCGCTCATGTTCGGGGTGGCCGCGACCATCCTGTTGATCGGCATCGCCGCGCCGGTGATCTTCACCGATCGGCCGGGGGGCTTGTTCGGGCCGTTGATCTTCGTCGTCGCCTTCCTGCTGGCCCAGTCCATCGCGCTACTGATCTTGACATACAGCGTCTCGGACAGGCCCCGAAGGCCCGTTCTACGCGCATGGTTGCCCTTCTTCGGTGGTGCGGTCCTGCTCCTGTCCGGTGCGCTGCTGCCTCGCCACCTGCCCTCGGACGTCGACGGTGGTTCCGTCCAACTGGCCCTGTTCTTCGCCGCCACCGCCGTCGACTTCATCGGCGTGCGGGCGCTCGGCACGGGCACCTGGCGGATCGTGTCCGTGCCGCACTGGGCTGAGCGGCACCGGCTGGTCATGCTCATCGCGTTGGGCGAGACGATCATCTCGATCGGCACCAGCCGCGGTCTCATCGGTGACCCACCGATCACCTGGTCCGTCATCGCGGGCTCCGCCCTGAGCCTCGTCGTGGTGGCAGTGCTCTGGTGGCGCTACTTCGACATTGCCGGATTCGCCGCCGAGCAGGCGCTGGAGCAGCGGCCGGCAGCCACCAGGTCACGACTCGGTCGGGACGCGTACAGCGTCCTGCACGTCGTGATGATCGTCGGTCTCGTCCTCATCGCCCTGGGGCTCAAACGCGCGTTGAGTTCAGTCGAGCCCGCCACCGCGGACCGTTGGGACCAGCTCGGCACATTCGTCCTTTATGGAGGTGTCATCGCCTACCTGCTCGGCCTGGTGGCCCTCGAGCGCCGCACCATTCAGTTGCTGGGTCGTAGCCCGTTGCTGGGGATCGTTCTGGTGACCGCGTTGCTTCCGATCGCGGTCCGCCTGCCGCCGGTGGGCGCGGTGGGACTGCTCGCCGCCGTCCTCACCAGTATGGTCCTGGCCGACCTCACCGTCTTCCGCCGTCGGCATCACGTGCTGCACCGGCAGGCGGCGCACGCGGCGGTCCGGGCCGCCACCAGCGGAGTCACACCCAAGGAACTCTTCCTCGATCTGGTGGTCGTCTACACGTTCATCCAGGTGACGGTGTTGATGACTCGACAGCCTACGGGGGTCGGGGTAGTCCAGGCCTTGGCTGTGCTCACCTTGCTGTGGGTGGCCTGGTCCCTCTACGGCCAGGTGGGGAACGTCCTTCGGGGCGAGTCCATCCCCGTGCGGTTGAGTGTCCTTCTGGTCGTGGCGCTGACCCTGACGATCGGCATCGCCATCCCGCAGGCGTTCGACGTTGTACCCGACGGCCTGCCCGGACCACTGATCGTCGTGACCTGCTACATCGCGCTGCGCGTGCTGCACCTGACGGCGCTCCTGGTCCTTCGTCGAGACCGGATATCACGCGCCCACCTGCTGCGGGCGGGCGTCCCGACCGTGTCCGCGCTCGTCCTGCTGGTGTTTGCCGCGCTGGCATCCTCGCGGCCACATCCCCCCGAAGGGCTGAACCAGCTCGTGGCGGGCCTCTGGTTGACGGCCATCGTCGTCGACCTCGCCGGGGGTTACCTCGTCGTGCGGCGGTTCTGGCAGGTGACTTCGACCAAGCACTGGACCGACCGGTACTCCCTGATCATCCTCATCGCGCTGGGCGAGTCGGTCATCTCGGCAGGAGTGGCCGTCTTCGGCCGCCCGATCTCCTGGTCCGTGATCGTCGCCGTCGCCACCAGCATGGCCCTCCTGGCCACCCTCTGGTGGGCGTACTTCGACACGGACGCCATCGTCGCGGAACGCGTCATGCACGACCGGACCGGCAACCAGCGAGCCGAACTGGCCCGCGACGCGTTCACCTACCTGCACCTGCCCATGATCATCGGACTGATGCTGCTCGCCTTCGGCCTGCGAAAGACCCTCGACGTGGTCAGCGACCCGTCAGGACCGGCGCGCGACCCGCTCGGGCACGCCATCCTTTTCGCCGGAGTGGTCGTCTACCTTCTCGCCAACCAGGCATTCTGGTGGCGCATCCAGCACGAAATCCGCTGGGTCCGGGCCACCGGAATCCTGCTGGTGGCGATCCTCGCGCCAGCGACCAGCCCACTGCCCCCGCTGTGGGCGCTGACCATCCTGACCGCCGCCACCGCGGCCGTCATTATGATCGACTCCCACCGCGCGGCCGAACTACGCCGGCGGCTACACGAGCCGCCACCGTCGACCATCCTGGCCGACGCACGGCCTGTCAACCCCATCAGGTAACCCGAGGCGAAGCACGAACCCCAAACGGGGCAGGACTCGAAGTTCCGGACGTTCTGCGACCAGCGTCGGGTCGGCTACGTGGTGGCCGTGCCCCGCAACCAACAGGTCGGACTGGGTGTCGCCACCGCCCGGATCGACACCCTCGCCGGACAAGCCCCCGACGAGACGTGGAAACGGCTGTCGGCCGGGTCTGGGTCGAAAGGGTCACGGCTGTACGGCTGGGCCATGGCCGGCCTGCCCGACGTCGACGACACCGGCCGCAGCCGGTGGGTCCTGATCCGTCGCAGCATCACCGACCCAGGCGAGCTGGCGTTCTACCTGTGCGCCGGGCCCGCCGGCACCACCAATACCGCCCTGGTCCGCGTCGCCGGCGCCGCTGGGCGATCGAGGAATGCTTCCAGCAGGCCAGAACTGAAACCGGCCTCGACCACTACCAGGTCCGCCGTTACGAGGCCTGGTACCGCCACATCACCCTGACCACCTTGCCGTCACGGCCGCCGCAGTGGGAGAGGACGGCAACATCCCGACGATGGGCTCATCTCCATCACCCTCGCAGAGACCCGCCGTCTGCTGGCACACCTGATCAACCAGCGGCGCTGCCGCAACGTCATCGATCGATGGTCGCGATGGCGCCGACCGGGCATTGTCGTGGTGCGCCGAGCACTCGACGAGGTGGGCCTGGCGACGGTGCGGATCACCGTCCGAGTGGTGGCCAGCCAGGCTGAGGCCGAGCAGCTCGGCTTCGTCGGCTCACCCGGTGTCCTTATCGACGGCCAGGATCCGTTCGCCGAACCCCACCACCGTCCGGCGATGGCATGCCGGCTCTATATCGAGGACACCGGCGTGTCAGGCGTACCACCGATCAGACGCCTACGCCAAGCGCTTAAGGAGGCCGCCGATACCACCGCGCGATGACCTCCCCGCGCTGACCGGCACGGCTGCACGGTGCCGATACTCGACGGGGCTCCGTCTCACGGCAGTGGCGAGCGGAGCCAGCGTTGCAGGTAGGTCACCAGCCCAGTCATGTCGGTGCCGGCGGACCGGTAGCCGATGTGACCATCGGGGCGGATCAGATACAGGCCGCTGGAGCCGGCGGCCAGGCCGAGCTGTCGCAACGCGTGGGCGGCGGTAGCCGCTTCACTCGCGTCGGGTTCGGTCAGCCAGTGCACGTCGAGCCGGTCGGAGTACTGCTGACTTAATGTCACGGTCTCGCCGCTCGACCAGGCGGGTGGCGGCCCGCACAGCAGCAGGTGCCACCTGGGCGTGGCCGTGAGCCGGTGGAGCGTGCCGCCTTCGGGGAGCGGGGCGTTGGGCAGCCGGTCGCCGGGTCGTGGACCGGTGCGCGATGGACGCGGCCCGTCCACCGACAGCGGACTGTTCCGGTAGCTGATGCCCAACTGCGAAACCGTCCGGAACGCGGAGGCCCGAACGAACCGGGACGCGAGCACGACCGGGATGAGAGCGGGGGCGATCCGGGTACGAGCGAACCGGACGGCCGGGTTGGTGGAGGTCGCGACAGTGAACGCCCGGTCGCTGAAGCGCAGCACCATCCGACCGACTGGCGCCCGTTCCGTCTCGTAGGTATCCAGCAGCGTCGAGGTGGCGCCGCCCCGCAGGGCGTGGGCGAGTTTCCAGCCGAGGTTGGCGGCGTCCTGGATGCCGGTGTTCATTCCCTGCGCGCCGGCGGGGCTGTGGATGTGCGCGGCGTCGCCGGC
>NZ_JBEXIK010000082.1:0-15446 GCF_040608515.1 Micromonospora sp. NPDC005173 | reverse complement strand
TCGATGATCCCCGCCGACGGCTCCGGATTCCGCCCGTCCTGCACCCGCGCCTTGACCCGCAGCGTGGCCAGCAGGTTCTCGGTCACACCGGCGTCCTCCCAGCGCACGAAGTACCAGTACACCGTCTGCCACGGCGGCAGATCCGCCGGCAGGTACCGCCACGGACACCCCGAGCGGACCACGTACAAGATCGCGTTGACGATCTCCCGACGAGGGTGCTTCTCCCGCCGCCCGTCCGTGCTGGGCTCCGGCAACAACCCTTCGATCAACGCCCACTGGGCATCGGTCAGATCCGACGGGTAACCACGACGAGGCGACGACACCCGGACACCCTGCCCGCCCCGGCGGCCATCGTCACGCCGCCACACCGTCCACATTCGACCTTTTCAAACACGCACTTAGCCGAGGGGGCTCAGGGTTCGAATCTCGATGGCTGGTCGGTCCTGTGCAGTGACGCGGCTCGGACTCACGGGGCGGAGCGGTGCGGGCGGAGGCGGCCGCCGATGCGTCGTCCTCCGCCGTTCGATGACCGGCGGCTTGACGCCCGCTAGCCCGGACGACAGGCGTTGCTGGGAGCGGAAGATCGGTCTCGCTCATCCAGTGACAGACCTCGAACGTCTTGACTGTTGCCCAACCCCGCACCTTCTGCCCGGAGCGGACCCCTGCGATCGCTAGAACAGCCAACAAGAAAGCGGTTGTCGCCGCGGAAGGCACGGTTGTCTCCGACGAACGTCTTGACCACTGCGACTGGAACAGAGTCAGCGGCCGGAGCCTGTCAGGCTCCGGCCGCTGACCGCGACTCACATATGGATTACAGTCGCGCGCACTGGCCTGATGCGGGGCCCTTAACGCTGTTGGGTCGGCTCTCGTTTGCCGGGGCCGGGGTGTTGCCCGAGCAGGCGAGGGGTCCGCTGATGGTGTTGGCGGAGATGACTACCGGTTGGCTGCCGGTGTTGCTGTTGACGGTGATCGGACCGCTGACGGTAACGGTGTCGATCCGGACTCCACCGGTGTTGGCGGTGACCGACACTGGGCCGTTCACCTTGCCCTTGGTGATGTTCAGCTGGCCGGTCGCGCCGGTGACGGTGACCGGGCCGGACACGGTGGCGCTGGCGAGATCGAACAGGACCGGGCGGGTGGCGTACACCGGGCCGCTGATGGTGCCGCCGGTGACCACCAGCGAGGCGCCTGGGTTGACCGTGACGGGGCCGCCGATCGTGGCGTTCTCCAGGCAGGTCAGGCCCGCGGTGACCACCAGCGGCTTGCGGTACGCGCCGGTGATGGTCGTGGTGCACTGCGGACCCGCCTGCCCGACGGCCGACCGCGGCTGGGGGTCCGCGGTGACTGGCGAGTTCGCGGCGAAGTAGCTCACCAGCATGGTGAGGTCGTTGTCGCCGGTGGTTGCCGGGTCGGCGCCGTCGCCGAGGGTGGCGAAGTTGTCACCGCCCGTGGCGAGGAACGAGTTCACCGTGACCCGGTACGTGCCCGCCGGGTCGAGCGGCGTGCCATTGAGCTTGATCGAGGTGATCCGCGAGCCCTTCGGCGCGTCGGGGTTGTAGGTGTAGCTGAACCCCTTCGAGACACCCAGCCACAGCACCGGACGGGACGCCCCGTCGGGCTGCCACTGCTCCTCCAGCACCTGCTTGATCTGGGCGCCGGTGTAGCTCTTCGTCACCACGTCGTTGGCGAACGGCTGGACGGCGAAGGCGTCCGCGTAGGTCACCATGCCGTCGGTACGGTAGAGCAGGTCGGCGCGTAGGCCACCGGGGTTCATGAACGCGATCTGCGCCCCACCCCGGCCCGGGTCCTTCGTGCCGGCGAGCTGCACGTCGGCAATGAAGTTGCCGAGCGCCGACTCCTTGCCCCGGTCCTCGTTGCCGTTGGTGTAGGCCCGCTTGATGTCCGCGGTGATCGAGCCCAGCTGCTGCTTGCCGAGCTCGCCTGCCTTGGTCTTGGCGGCGGCCACGATGTCGGCCACCGCCTGGTCCTGCGGCGCGCCGACCACGTCGACCAGCTGCGCGTCGGCCGTCGTGACCTGGCCCGTGTTCGGGTCGTAGGTCAGCGCGACCTTGCCCAGCCGCTTGCCGTAGTCCTCGGCCTGTACCACCGGACGCAGCCGGTCCGATCCGGGGACCGGGAGCTCGAACGCGTACGGCTGGTGGGTGTGACCGCTGAAGATCGCGTCGATGGTGGCGTCGACCCGGGTGAACTTGCCGAAGACCGGGTCGTTGGCCAGCGCCTCGGCGGAGGTGATGTTCTCCGTCGCGGCGCCCTCGTGCGCGAGCAGCACCACCACGTCGGCCTCCCCGTTATCCGGGTTGCCGTCCTTGAGCTGGCCGGCGACCAGGTTGGCCTCGGCGACCGGGTCGCGGAAAGTCAGCCCGGCGATGCCGTCGGGGCTGACCAGCGACTTGGTCTGCTCGGTCACCACGCCGACGAAGCCCACCCTCACCCCGCCCACCGTGCTGACGGAGTACGCCGGCAGCGCCCTGGCGTCGCCCCGGTACACGTTGGCGCCCAGGTACGGGAAGTCGGCGCGGTCGGACACCCGGCCGGTGAGGTCGGCGATGCCCTTGTCGAACTCGTGGTTGCCCACCGCCGAGGCGGCGAGGCCGGCCTGGTTCAGCGCGTCGATCGTCGGGTTGTCCCCGTCGATCGCCGAGATGAACGTGGATGCGCCGATGTTGTCGCCGGCGGACACGAACGCGGTGTTCGGGTTCTGCGCGCGCAGCTGCCCGACCAGGCCGGCGAGCTGGGCGGCGCCGCCGACCGGCTGGCCGCCGACGGTGGCTGGGGATTCCAGCCGGCCGTGGAAGTCGTTGATGCTGAGCAGCTGCAGGTTGACCGGGTTCGCGCGGGTGTTGATGCCCACCACGAGCGGGTTGTGGTCGCTGGCCCGGTACGGGTTCGCCTCGTAGAAGGCGGACAGCCCGTCGTATTGGAACGCGTACGACTCGACCGCGTTGATCTGCCACACGTCGACGCCGGTGACCCGGGCCGCGAGCGACGGTGAGGCGAGGGCGTGGTCGAGGGAGCCGGACTCGCCGCTGAAGACGTAGGTGGCCTTGCCAGTGTTGTTCAGGTCCCGGTACTGCTTGTCGTAGAGGACCTGCATCGGGTCCTCGTGGGTGTAGGCGTTGAAGTCGCCGAGCAGCAGCACGTCGTCGGTGCCGCTGTCCGCCTTGACCTGGTCGACGAAGGCGGCCAGCGCCCGCGCCTGACGGACCCGGTCGCCGTTCCACGAGCCCTGGCCATCGCCGGTGTCGGCGTTGTCGCCGGTCCCGGTGCCGCTCTTGGACTTGAGGTGGTTGGCGACCACGGTGAAGGCGATCTTCCCCGCGGTGAAGGTCTGTGCGATGGGCTCGCGGGCGTTGGACCAGACGGTCTCGTCGTTCACCGACCGCGACGGGCCCTTGGGCTGTACCTTCGCCGGCTTGAAGATGATCGCCGTGGTGATGAAGTCCTGCTGGGTCGGGCCGGGCAGGTTGGCCGGGCTGCGGACGTAGTCCCAGGTGCCGTTGCCGTCCTTGGTGTTCAGGGCGGCAACCAGGCGCTTGAGCGCCTGCTGCGGGTCGCCTGCGTCGAACCGGACCGAGTTCTCGATCTCCTCGAGCGCAACCACGTCGGCACCAAGTGCGCTGATCGCCGAGACGATCTTCTCCTCCTGCTTGGCCAGACCGGCCTCGTCAGCGGCGCCGCGGGCGTCCCCGCCGAAGTGCACGAAGTAGTTCAGCACATTGAAGCTGCCCACCCGCACGTCGCCGCCGACGTCCACCGGCTGCGGGGTACGCGGGTTGGTGGTCTTGAAGCTGGTCCGGGCGGGCGGCGCGGTGTCCGCGTCGACCGGGGTGGTGGGCTGTAGGCGCCACTCGTTGAAGCCGTACGAGAGCACCGACGACCCGAATGCCTCTACCGAGTCGCCGACCCGCAGCGGGCTGGCCTTCGACAGGTACGGCGGCAGCAGGCTGGCGGTGGACAGGTTGGTGGTCCGGCCGTCGTCGAGCAGGATCCGCGCGAGCTTGTTCGCGGCGGCCACCTGCTTCGCCTCGTCCGAGCCCGGACGGGCGACGTCCGTGGGGTTGGCGGCCGGACGGTCACCGGCGGTGAGCACGACCTCGCCGTAGCGGTTGGTGTTGTAGACCTCGGAGACGGTGTACTGGCCGACCGGCGACACCAGCATCGACTCGACCGACTCGCGGGCGCCGTCGGCGAGCGGCAGGCCGACCGGGACGGGCGCGGGCAGCGTCTGGCTGTGCTCGCAGACCTGCAGGTCGGCCTTCGCGCCGATGGTGAGCTGGGTGAGCCCGTTGAACTCGCTCGGGGTTCCGCTGACCCGGACCCGGTCGCCGATCGCGACCGACGGGTGGTTGGCCGTGCTGGTTGTTAGGTAGACGAAGATGCCGTCCGAGGCGGTGCCCGCGGCGACGGGACGGTCCCCGCCGCTGCCCGCGGTCTGCACGTAGACGCCGTTGTAGCCACCGCTGCGATGGTCGGCGGTCACCACGCCTTCGACGGTGACCCGGGCGCCCGCGAGCGGCGTGGCGTCTCCGCCGCCCTGGACCTCGCCAATGGTGTGGTCAACGGTGACGGTGCAGCCCGGAGCCGGATCCGGGTCGGGATCACCGCCGCCCGGGACGGTGTTCACGGCGCCGAAGCTGCTCGGCGCGGGGGCACGCCACGTACCGTCGATCTTCTGCAGCGATTCGCCGGCCGGCGTGGTCGCGGTCTCCGCGACGCCGATGTCGACGCCGGTCAGCCCATTGGCCGGCCCGCCGACGGCGGTCATCGTCCCCTCGTAGGTGAGGAACTCCGCCACGGCACCGCCCGGGGCGACGAGCGCTACGCCGTCGGGCGACCCGTTCTGGATGCCGTCCGTCGGGTACGTCGCGACGACCACACCGGCCGCCGGCATCGGGCCGCTCAGCGTGCGGGTGTTGTAGGCCGCACCGTTCGCGCCGTTGTACAGAACGATCTGCCAGCCGGTCAGATCGAAGCCGGCGGGCGCCTCGATCTCGATGGCCTCGCCGGTGTCGGTACCAGCGTTGTCATAGTGGATCTCACTGATAAAGGGGTCCGATGCCGCTGGCTCCGCCAGCGCGGGTGCCCCGCTGGTCAGAAGGAGCGCGCCGCTTGCGAGGAGGACGCTGAACACGTTGCGTGTTCGTTTGCGCCGGTTCCGGTCCATTAAGTTCGCCTCCGATGGCGGGGTTGGCCAGGTGGAGATTAGAGGCCTTTTCCTGTCCGCCCAAGAGCCGCCAGGTGTATGGAGCGGATTGATCACGGCTAGATGAACAGAACTGATCGAGGCTGCCGACCGATTGTGGCGATCGCATCGGCCGAATGGCCATTAGCGACAGACCCGCCGGATGACCGCTCGGAGCGCCAGTGGCCGGAATGCCGCTCGAAACAGGTCCGGTGCAGGCTGATTCAGTCGTTTCCCCGGGCAACCTTGCGGTCAGTTGATCATTTGGTGAACCTTGTTAGCCGCGGTTGTGGGACTCCGTGGTCGACGGCGAGGACAAGGGCAACCTCACGGCAGGTGCGACACGCCGCCGGGGGTCCTGGCCACGCAGCCCGGCCGGTTGCCGGCCAACCATGCAATCGGTCAACGATCTGTCGTTCTCGGCGCCCCCGGGCTTGACCCCGGGGTGGTCTAGCGTTGCAGCTGGTCCTGCATCGGCGATGACCACCTCCGGGCCCGGCCGGCGGACGACCGCAGCCTTCGACGGGGTGATCCGCAAGAAACGGTTGCACGTCGACCTGACCGAGAGAGCCCAGCAGACAGCCGGCACAACGAGCGGACCCGGAGGCGGGGCCGGGGCCAGCGACACTCGCGCTTCTGGGCTCGGAGACGTACGTGTCGCCGCCGCCTTCTTCGCGGCCCGGATCACCCCTCCTCGGCGAGGTCGGATGGCCTGTTCAGGAGGTTCAGGGCCCGCCCGCCCGGCGTTCACCTGTCCATTCCTACCGGCCGCAGGGCTTCCTCACGTCGCGGCTTCGGGCCCGCCAGCGGCGGGGCCGGGGCAGAGATAGATCCACTACCTCCAGTCATCTGGCCTCCTCGATGCCGATGGTGTTTCGCGTAACGTCTTCGCACTTCGGAGCGCCTTCTGGTCGGCGGGCCCGGATCCGATCCCGGCCCGCGTCGCATATCGGATCAGAACGGGGAACGATGAGCCGAACAGCAAACAGGGGCCGGCGCGCCCGGGTCTGGATGGTGGGGGTGGGCGTGCTCGCCCTCCTGGCCGCCGGTGCGGGCACCGCCGTGGCGGGCAGCGACCGGTCCGCCGACGACAGCGCGGCGGAAGCGCACCTGGTCGCTGACAGCACCAAGTCGAAGGCCGACAAGACGCCCCAGTCTCCGCGGCCGGGACGGAAGCCACGTCCCACCGCGTCGCCGACGTCCAGCCCGACCGCCAGCCCGACGCCGACCCCGACCACCACCACCTCGCCTCCGAGCACCGACGTGAACGCCCAGATCCCGATCCCGGGGTACGTCACCGGCTTCCGGTTCGGCGACATCCTGGTAGACGAGGCACGCGGCCGGGTCTACATAACCGGGGGCAAGGGCACCGACGGTCTGATCGTCACCGACCTGGACGGCAACGTCCTTCGCACCCTTCAGGGCATCGCGCCGGGGGCCGCCGGGATGACGCTGAGCCCGGACGGCAGCAAGCTCTACATCGCCGCCGGCGACCAGGACTGGCTCAGGATCGTGGACCTGGACACGTGGGAACTGGACGGGCAGTTCGCTGGGAAGACCGACGGGACCATGACGTGCCCGAAGGACATGGCCTTCGCGGCCGGCCAACTCTGGGTCTCCTGGGGATGCGAGAACGAGCCCACGGCGGGCATCGGCCGGGTCGACCTCGCGACCGGCAAGTTCTCCGTGAACGCCGTGGACGCCATCGACGAGCGGATCAGCTCGGCGATGCTGCTGGCCACCTCGCCCGCTCAGCCCGACATGCTGATCGCCGGCGCGACGGGCACCAGCCCCGCCCTGCTGGTCCGCTTCGAGGCCACCGCGACGGGGCTGGTCCAGCGGGCGATCAGCCACACCGACGGTGGCTCGGTCGCGCAGTTGGCGGTCACTCCCGACGGCACCGAGGTGATCGTCCCCTCGGGCGCGCCGTACTACCACCCGGTCCTGCGCACGTCCGACCTCGTCGAGGTGCACCGGTACCCGACCGTGACGTACCCGAACGCCGTGGCGATCCGGCCCGACGGCCTCGTCGTCGCCGGCACCAACTCGTCGTACGACAAGGACGTCTGGGTCTTCGAGCCGGGCGGCATCACGCCGATCATCACGTGCGAATTCGGGCACCTGCCGAACCAGGAGACGTGGGCGCACAACCTGGTCAAGGGGGGGCTGGCCGTGTCCGGCAACAAGATCTACGCGGTCACTGACCAGTTGGCCGAGCCGGAGATGGTGACCTTGCGGATCCGTACCCTGCCATGACACCCGACGCCCGGCCCGTCACCGACGGGCCGGGCGATCGGCGGTCGGTCACCGCTGGGGCATCGCGGTGAGGGGCCCGAGGTCGTTCTCGGCGAAGGTCGCCGCCCTCTCGCGGTGCTGGCTGGCGTGGCGCTGGTGGTGGCGCGCCGCCGTCGGGTCCGCTTCGACGCCTGACCTTCACCGGAACGCCCCCGCTGCCGTGAGGTGGTGGGGGGCGTTCGTGTTTGCCGGACGCGGCTACTGGCGCTGGTAGCCGCTATTTCGCATGTGAAGATTAGTGCCTATTTCCTTGGATCCGGTCCTGCCTGTGGCCTGCTACAGTCGGCCGGCCCGGGTGGCGGTCGGCGGGGGGAGACGGCGATGGCGAGGCCTTTCCGCGAGGCACTGTCGCAATTGCTCAAGGCGCGCTTTCCGATCCTCTACGTAGAGTCGTACGAAGAGCATCGGGTGGTCGCGGAGGTGACGGCCGTGGCCCGCGATGCGGCCATGGTTCGTACTCCCAGGACTGTCTGGACCTGGTCCGCGACAGAAGGACTGGTTCAGCCGGACGGTACCCCGAGGAAGGGCACGACGGACCCGGAGGATGCGCTCAAGGCTGCGCTTCGGATCGACGCGCCCAGCGTGCTCATGTTCAGGGACCTGCACGTGGCGCACGGGGGTGGTGACCGGCCTGGGAGCCCGGGGGTGGTTCGGCTCTTGCGGGATGTGGCGGCGGCCTTCAAGTCCGGCCCGGTCGCGCGGTCTCTGGTGCTTATCTCTCCCGTGCTGCGGATCCCGGTGGAGCTGGAGAAGGACGTCACGATCGTCGACTTCCCGCTGCCCAGTGAGCACGAGATCCGAATGGTGCTTGAAGGGATGATCGCGGCCAACTCCGCCAGCGGCCGGATCCGCATCGGCCTGGATGCGGTGGGGAGGGAGCGGTTGGCGAAGGCGGCTCTCGGTCTCACGCTGCAGGAGGCGGAAAACGCATTCGCTCGCGCGATGGTCAACGACGGTGTGCTTGACCTGGACGACATCGCAGTGGTGCACGAGGAGAAGCGGCAGACGGTACGCAAGTCGGGGCTGCTGGAGTTCGTCGATGTCGACGTTGACCTGGCCGACGTCGGTGGTCTGGAAAATCTGAAGCGGTGGCTGGCCAAGAGGGATAGTTCCTGGTTGGCGGAGGCGGCGGAGTATGGGCTTCCCGCACCGCGCGGTGTGCTGATCACTGGCGTGCCCGGCTGCGGCAAGTCGCTCACCGCAAAGGCCGTCGCCGCCAGCTGGGGCTTGCCGCTGCTGCGGTTCGACATCGGTCGGGTCTTCTCCGGGCTGGTCGGATCCAGCGAGCAGAACGTGCGCAACGCTATCCGCACCGCCGAGGCCACCTCACCGTGCGTTCTCTGGATCGACGAGGTCGAGAAGGGCTTCGCCAGCGGCGGCGCCGGTGGTGACTCGGGCACGTCATCTCGCGTGTTCGGCACCTTCCTTACCTGGCTGCAGGAGAAGACCGAGCCCGTCTTCGTCATTGCGACCGCGAACAACATTGAGAGCCTCCCGCCTGAGATGCTGCGCAAGGGGCGCTTCGATGAGATCTTCTTCGTCGATCTTCCGACCATTGCGGAGCGCGCCTCGATCTGGGCCGTGCACATCGCAAAGCGGCTGACGCACCCTGTTGTGGCCAGAGACCTCACCGTCGACGACGCGCTGCTAAAGGAGCTCTCGGGGCTGAGTGAGGGCTATTCGGGAGCCGAGCTCGAGCAGGCAGTCATCGCCGGTCTTTTTGACGCCTTCTCTGAAAGACGCCCGTTGCGCAAGGACGATCTGGTCCACGGTGTGGTCAACATGGTGCCGCTCAGCGTGACCCAGGCGGAGCGGATCAGCGCCATACGCGCCTGGGCAAATATGCGTGCGGTCGCGGCCACGGCCGCGGAAGACTGGGACCTTCCTGGCCGTTCCGGGACCCCCATTGCGTCCACGGCTCCTACCCAACCCGGCGATGCACCACCCCCTCGCAGTGGTGGAAGATCGGTCGAGTTTTGATGTCGACGACAGGACCGAGGGGAGTGCCCCGTTGAGCGTCTCACTGATACTGGTGCCGCTGGCCGTGGCCGCGGTCGCCGCCGTGCGCGGCGCCACCGCCGGCCGCGACGAGCGTGGCCGCGTCATCTGCCAGGTGCAGACGCGGATGCGGGATGAGAGTTTGCTCTCCGCCGCGCTGCGCGAGACCAACGCCCTGGTCAGCGCCGACGATCGGGAGATTGTGGCGTCCTGGGACCGTGTACAGGCGACTTTCCAGCGCGGGCCGGACGCAATGTGGTCTGCGCACCTCACGGGTGACGTTGACGAGCAAGGAGCCGTCGACATCGTTCGCGCCATCGACGTCGAGTATGGGCGGCAAGTGCAGCGTGCGGTGCTCGAGCGGCTGCGGGAACGCGCCCCGGCCGCCGGACTTCGGCTCGAGTCGGAGACCGTCGCCGAGGATGCGAGCGTACGGATGGTGTTCGCCGTCGAGGGGCGGTCGTCATGACGGAGAAACCACAAATCGTGCTGACCGTGACGAGCGAGGGCGTCGTGAGCGCCGAGACCAAGGGCATGGTGGGAAGCGGCTGCCTCGACTACGTCGCGATCCTGGAAGATCTGCTCGACGCACGCACCATTGAGAGCGCCTACACCGCCGACTACACCAGAACCAACGTGAACGTGCAGAACCTGCAGGAAGAGCGCAATGTCGAACGTGCCTAACGGGCCATGGGCAACCCCACCGCCCCCCGCGAACCCGGGCGCGAGCCTGCAATGGCGGATCCAGCACAGCTGGTGGCTCCTGCTCCCAATCTTCGGCATGGGCTGCCTCGCCGGAGCAGGCTTCCTCTACGTCGGGCTTCGCGCCCGACGACCAGACTGGTGGATCCCCGGCATCGCCTACACCGTCATTGGCGCCGGAAGCATCTCCTTCTCCGACGACCCAGGCAAAACGACCACCGTGGGCGGCTGGGCTACCGGCACACTCGTGGCCGTCTGGGCGGCAAGTATCCTGCACGCCGTTCTCATCAACTCGGCGTGGCTGCGCTGGCGGGCAACCCATATTCCCTGGTACGCACAGCCCACTGCACCACCACCGACTTGGACCGGCAGCCCCTACCCACCGGCGCCGGCTGGGCCAACGCTCTACACGCCGACATCCGCGCCGCCATCGGTCGCCAACATCATGCCGAACCCGGCCACCTACTATAGGGCAGGGCCAGCAGCAGTACCGGTACCTGCGCAGCAGACCCACGTCGCGCGCCCGCACCCCTCCACGATCCCGCCGGCCACGGCCGTGGCCCCGACGGCCGTCAATGTCAACACGGCCACGTTCGAGCAGCTCGCTGGACTCCCGCACTTCCACCCAGACCGCGTGCACCGGGTGATCGCCGAGCGACAGGCGCGCCGCGGGTTCGGCAGCGTAGCCGAGTTCGCCGCGGTAGCGAACCTTGCACCGCACGAGTTCGCCCACCTCAGAAACCTGCTGACGTGCGCACCTCCGCAGCGGTGGCAGCCCGGCCAGGCGCCGCCACCACCGCACGGCCGTGTGCTCGATGTCTAATCACAATCTCGCTCCCCGACACACCACCGACCCGGCGCTGGTGTCAATAGCGAGGTTCCTCCCGTCAACTCG
The DNA here is from genome assembly GCF_040608515.1 of Micromonospora sp. NPDC005173. Classification (NCBI taxonomy): domain Bacteria; kingdom Bacillati; phylum Actinomycetota; class Actinomycetes; order Micromonosporales; family Micromonosporaceae; genus Micromonospora; species Micromonospora sp. NPDC005173. The sequence goes on along the minus strand of NZ_JBEXIK010000082.1, from coordinate 4,353 downwards.
CGCCGAAGGACCAGGTGAACGCACTGCGGTCTGGGTGCAGGGCTGCGCTATCCGATGCCCCGGCTGCTTCAACCCCCACATGTGGACCTTCCGAGGCGGTGAGCAGCTAGCAACGGACGCCCTGGTGACCCGCATCCTCGACTCGGGCACCACCGGGCTGACGCTGCTCGGCGGCGAACCCTTCGATCAAGCCGCCGCATTGTCTAGGGTCACTCGCGCGGTACGGCGGGCTGGCCGATCGGTCATGACCTTCACCGGATACACCGAGGCGCAGTTGCGGCGGGCCATTGAGGCGGGCCGTGAGGATGTTGCCGCGCTGCTCGGCGAGACGGACCTGCTCGTTGCTGGACCGTTCCTCCGCGACCGGATCGACACCGTTCGGCCCTGGGTAGGCTCAACGAACCAGGAATTTGTCGTGCTGAGCGACCGCTTCCCACATCTGCTCGACCATCTGCAACGCACGCCCGACCGCGTGGAAATAAGCGTCGACGCCTCCGGCCAGATCGCGGTCAACGGATGGGCGGAGCTGGAGTTGCTGGACGAGCTGCTCGCGCCGGTAGGCCGACCCCTACGCAACCGATGAATCCGGCCAGTGCCTTCCGACCTGCATGCGGTCGCCTCCCCAACGGGGTTACGGCGCGGAACGCGGTGACGGTAACCTCCGCGTCCGAACCCCTGCGCGAATCAGGCAGGACCACCTGACCGTTTTCTGAGGGCTCACCGTCCATCCGACCGATCGCTGGTCCACCCCCGCCGGCATTTCGTCGATCTGGACATGGCCGCGCTGATCACCTATGTCCGACCGGCGGACGAGATTCGCCGGCGGCGGACCTGCGGATAGGCGGTGGACCGCTGCCAGAGCAACCTCCGCCACCAGGTGCGGTCGACGAAGGAGTTACTCGCTTCAGCCTCGACAAAAGACTCACCCCGCGTCGGCCTGCACCCGCCACCGATCCGAGTCCTCGTCGCCAGGCAACCAGGAGTTCCGGGCACGCCACGTTGCTACATGAGCGCGGTCTCGACGGCAGCCGGTCAGCGATTGTTGTATGCCTCCACCACAGAACTCGGGATGCGTCCCCGTTCGGAGACCTCGTAGCCGTTCTGCGCGGCCCATTCACGGATTGCGCCGCTCCGCGCCCGGTCGGCCGTCCGCGGAGTCGCGGGACGCCCCGATCGGCGGGTGACCCGGCCTGCGTCGACACCCGGCCGGTATGGCAGTGGCACGGACCGGGACAAGCCGCGCGCCGAGGCTCTCGCCGCAGTGCTGGCAGTGACTACGGATTCGACGCTGCTGGGCATCCAAGCGGGAGTGGCGATGGCCGACCCGGTCGGGATCAGCAGCCCGACCGTAGAGCTCCTGAAGGCGGCCGGTGCCGACATGCACGTCGCCGAGCAGCATGCTGCCGAGGTGCGGGCCCGGTTGGAATCTCAGGGCACGCGGTACGACCTCGACAACCCGAGGGAGTAGGTCGGCAGCCCAACGGCCCTTGCCACTCCATCCGGGAGTCCTCCTGCCTGTCGGCATCGCCGACGGCTCGAACCCCTTTTGCCTCGCGTCGCGGCAGGCCAACTGTCGGCGTAGGGATGTCTTTTGGCTGCGCCGCTGACGAGCAGTGGTTCTCGCCAAAGCCGACCCGCGACGGAGAGGCAGGCAACGGCTCATCGGCACGACCGTGCGCCGGCTTGACCCGGTTGTCGTGACGCTACATGGCGCGCGGTCGGCGGCATGACCGCGCGCTTCGCGGCCAAGATGAGGGCGGCGACGGCGGCCTGCGTGAGTAGCCAGGATGTGCCGTACTCCCGAAAGATGCTTCCTATGGGAGAAGCACCAGCGAATCAGTTTCGCGGGTATGTGCCGCTAGGACCCAAGCCCTACCTCGACCGCTTCATGATCGAGTACCGGCTGACCGGTGTCGAACTCCACAACAAGACCCGACGCCGTAGGGCGTCGTTCCGGATCGGCGACGAGACCTTTGATGTTGAGTATCTGGTGCACGAGTGCCTGCTGCGCTCGCACGGCGAGTTCCGATGCGCCGGCGACGAAGAGGCTCTCCAGTTCTGCAGGGACACAGCGGACGAGATGGTCTCCCTGTTCGGGATGACGCGCGACGAGGCCGTGGTGGCGATCAACCGGCAATGGTCGGATGCCGAGCCGGCAGGTCGCATGCCGCGTGTCTGGATCGTCGGACTCGACATCGTCTACCACGAGACGCCGGAGTACTGGGCCGAACGCATCTTCCGTAGTCACGCATCCTCCTGATCAGCGCTGCCGCGCGGTCGGCGGCCAGATCCGTGTACCCGATCAAATGGTGTCGTCTGCCTAGTCGACTCGTCTCGGCGTCTGCGGAGGCTCTGGGTTGGACGCGCGTTGACCCAGCGCAGTGTGCCGAGGTTGGAGCCGTGGGCGGTGCCGCGGCGGGCGATGACGGGGGTGATGCCGCGGGCGCGGACGAAGCGGCGGTGGCTGTCGTGGTCGCAGCCGCGGCCGGCGTCGCCGAGCGGCACGGCGACCCCGGTTGCGAGCGCGGCTGCGAGCAGGTGTCGGCGGGTCAGTGCGGTGGTCATCGGTCCTCCTGGGTGTCGGTGGTCTCGACTCGCGCGATGAGCAGCTTCAGGCGCCCGATCTCTTCGGCGAGCGCGGTGTTGCCGGCGGCGGTGAGGGTGATCCAGGTACGGCCGCGCCGTCCGGCGTAGCCCTTCTCGACCTGGACCAGCCCGGCGGTCTCCAGCACGCCTATGTGCTGGGAGAGGTTGCCGGCGGTCAGTTCTAGTTGGGTGCGTAGGTAGCCGAACTCGACCCGGCGGGCCTCGTGCGCGATGGTGAGGATGCCGAGCCGGACCCGCTGGTGCACCACGTCGTCCAGGCCGGTGACCGGATGCGGGGATTCGGTCTCGTCCGGCTCCGGGGTGTCGGCGGGGTCGGTCACCGGGGCCGCCGCAGCCGTTGCGCCAGCGCGAAGCCGACGCTGCCCAGCAGCAGCACGCCGCCGTTGATGACCAGCTGGGGTATGAACCAGGTGTGCGGACCCCAGTGCGCGCCCCATCCGAAGTTGATCGGCACCAGCACCACCGTCAGGTACCCGATGGTGAACAGCAGCAGCGCGACGTACCGCTCCAGCCAGGCCAGCACCAGCAGGGCCAACCCGATCGCGCCGGGCGGGTCGAGCAGCCGGGACAGGAACTGGGCGAAGGCGGACGGCTCCTCCGGGTAGGTCAGCGGGTTGAGGCGGATCCACACCGCCGCGAAGGCGAAGCCCAGCCCGACGAGCGCGACGCCGGTGACCGCGTACGGCAGCACCCGGGCGTCCACGCCCCGGGCCCGGGCCACCCGCAGATACCCGCCGGCGATCACCACGTACGCCAGGACCAGCGCCGCCAACCAGTAGAACGTCACGGTCTGGAACCAGACCTTGCACACCTGGCCGCCGTTCACCGCCTGGCAGTCGCTGACGACGCGACCGTACCGGTACGCCGGGATCGCCCCGAAGATCACCAGGGCCAGCACCAGCAGCGGCAGCCACGTCACCCGCTGGTCAAGACGAACCCGGCGCGCGAGGTCGCGCGCATCAGACAGCAGCCGGCGGGGGTCACCGCCGGCGGGTACCGAGTCAGTGGTCATGCCAACAGGTTTCCATAGCAAACCTGTTTCCGCTAGTACTAGCTTCGACGGCTGCCGCACAATCAGCCCGCAGCAGTACCAGCCCGCGCGGGTCTCGGCTCCGCGCAAGGGCACGACACTTTAGTCATCGCACACCGACACCGGGATCAAGATCAGATATCCGCTCATCGGCATGATGGGACGCCCAAGCCGGCAACCTTCGGCTACAGCCAGTGACGGGCCCTTCAACGACCGGCGGGCGCGGTCGGCGGCAGATGCGGATGCCGTTACAGGACTCCGAGCCGCTCGCCTATACGTTGTCGCGTGTGGCACTCTCGTCGGCGGACATCCGGCTGATCGTCCTGGCGGCTTCGGTCTCCACCAGCGTCAGCGCACCGATCCAACTCGGATCATCCAGGTACTCCCAACTGGCGGGGTCTGCCAGCAGCACCGGCAGCTGGTCCCTTGGCACACGATCGCCGTGCGCCAAGCCCTCCCGACCGTCATCGGCAACCCGCCGCACGTAGCGGCGCATTTCCATCCAGCCGTTGTCCACCAACTTCAGCAGGACGGAGGCCAGCTCGGACAACGACGGCTCCGGCTGGGCGGGGTCCAGTTCATCGAACACACCGGGCAGGAGATCCATCTCGAACGAGTTAATGAAGTGATCTCAGCAAGAGTCGGACGGCAGTGACACTTCGTGATCTGCGGGCCGTTGGTGCTGGTGGTGTCTGGCTGTCGGCCAGACCGGGGAG
>NZ_JBEXIK010000081.1:0-15993 GCF_040608515.1 Micromonospora sp. NPDC005173 | reverse complement strand
CACCACCCAGTGGGGAGTCGCTCGCCCTCCAAGGCGAGGATCCACAACATCCCACCGAAACACCCGGTGAACGTTAGTGGACACCGCACTAGCTCGACGGCACGACCGGTCTGGGGAAACGCGACGGGCCCGCCGGTGACCGGCGGGCCCGTGACGGAGCAGTGGTCAGTTGTTGATCAGCGCGGAGATGATCACCAGGCTGATCACCGCCGCGACGACGCTGGCGGCGGCGGCGTACCAGCCGAGTGGCTTGTCGCCGAGCACGGCGCCGACGATGCCCGCGATCACGCCGAGCACGCCGAAGATGATCGGGTTGAGTAACAGGGCGAGCACCGCGAAGACGAAGCCCACGATGGTGAGGATCCGGGCGGCGTTGCTGCGCGGGCGGGCGGTGCTGGGCATGTCGGCCATGTCTGCCTCCGGTTGAGAGCCTGTCGTGACGGATCGATCACTACCCACTGTGGGTGCGGGCCACGCGTGCCGCAGCAGGTCAGTGGAAGATCTTCAGTCCGATCACGCCGGCGACCACCAGCAGCAGGCAGAGGATCCGAGGCAGGCTCGCCGACTCGCCGAGCGCCAGCATCCCGACCAGGGTGGTGCCGACCGCGCCGATGCCGACCCAGACCGCGTACCCGGTGCCGACCGGGATGTCGCGCAGCGCGTACGCCAGTCCGCCCATGCTCAGCACCAGGGTCACCACGAACACCAGCGACGGAACCAGTCGGCTGAAGCCGGCACTGCGGTCCAGGGCGATCGCCCAGGCCGTCTCCAGCAGTCCCGAGATCATCAATACCAGCCAGGCCATCATTCACCTCACGGGGAGCGCCCGGGCTGTCGCGCCGGGACGAGTGGAGTCTGCACGTCACGCGGGGCGTCTTGGCCTTACCGGGTACGCCCACCACTCGTCCGGAGTGGCCACGGACGAACCGGGCCACCAGCACCGACGCTAGCACCGGACGCCGCCGGAGGCGATGTGGTTGGCGCGTCTGCCGATGGCTTGGTGACCCCCGCCACCCCACGTTGACCTGTACCTCACTTCAACTTGCAGTATGGCCGTCATGACCCTGCTCTACGCCGACCCCGAGGTCGCCGCCGCACTGGACGCCGCCACCACGGTCGACGCCATGCGTGCTGCCCTGCTGGCCGCGTACGACGGGCGGCTCGTCGCCCCGCCCCGGGCCACCGCCCCGCTGGGTGGTGGCCGGATGGTGCTCACCGCCGGTCACCTGGTCGACGAGTGGTACGGCTTCCGCTCGTACGACACCTTCGGCCACCCGCAGGGCGAGCAGCTGGTGGTGTTGCACGACGCCCGGACCGGGGCGATCCGAGCGGTCGCGGTCGGCGAGGAGCTGGGCTCCCGGCGTACCGGCGGGCTGGGTGGCGTCGCGGTCGACGCGCTGGCCCGGCCGGACGCGGCCACCCTCGGCGTGATCGGCTCCGGCCGCCAGGCGTGGACCCAGGTCTGGGCCGCAGCCGCGGTCCGCCCGCTGCGCGAGGTGGTGGTGCACAGCCGCTCCGCCGCCCGGCGGGACGCCTTCGCCGCCCGGGTCCGCGCCGAGCTGGGCGTCCCGGCTCGTGCGGTGGGCGACCCCGGTGCGGCGGTGACCGGGCGGGACATGGTGGTGCTCGCCACCACCAGCCCGACGCCGGTGCTCTGTGCCGCAGACCTGAGCCCCGGCACGCACGTCAACGCGGTCGGCTTCAAGCAACGCGACCGCAGCGAGTTCGGCACCGACTTGCTGGACGCCGCCGACCTGCTGGTCACCGACTCGCCGGCCCAGGCGGCGGACTACCAACCGCCGATGCTCGCCGCCTCGCCCCCGTACGCTGGGCGGCTGCGCGACCTGGGTGGCATCCTCGCCGGCGCGGTCCCCGGCCGCACCACCGCGGACCAGCTCTCCGTCTTCTGCTCCACCGGCCTGGCCGGCACCGAGGTCTTCCTGCTCGACCGGCTGACCCGGGTGGCCGCCGCGATGCGCTGACCGCTTCAGTTCACGGGCCGCCGCGGTCGGGACTGACCGAACAGTGGACGGTCGCATCGGCGACCGAGCGGAGTTGCCGGCTCCAGGAACCGATCATCATGGGAGCGTCCGTCGCGACGGGGCCGGCGGAGCAACCCGAACGTGAGGTGCCATGAACCTCGGACTGGTGCTGGTAGCTGTCCTGGTGGTGCTCGTCGTCGTGCTGCTGGTCGTCGCGGTCGGCGGCTACAACCGGCTCGTCCGGTTGCGGGCACAGGTCCAGGCGTCCTGGGCGCAGGTGGACGTCCAGCTCAAACGACGGCACTCGCTGATCCCCAACCTGGTGTCGACGGTGCAGGGCTACGCCGGGCACGAGCGGGCGACTCTGGAGGCGGTGACCACCGCCCGGGTCGCGGCCACGACGGTGGCGGGCGGTGGCCAGGCCCGGGTCGACGCCGAGGGCGCGTTGACCGAGGCGCTCGGCCGGCTGTTCGCCGTATCGGAGGCGTACCCGCAACTGCGGGCGAGTGAGAACTTCGCCGAGCTGCAGCGTGAGCTGACCGCCACCGAAGACAAGATCGCCTACGCGCGGCAGTTCTACAACAGCGCCGTCCAGTCGCTCAACACCGCCGTGCAGACCCTGCCCACCAACGTCATCGCCGGTATGGGCGGCTTCCGGACGGAGTCGTACTTCGAGGCCACCGGCCCGGAGCGCACCGACGTCTCCGTCCGGTTCTAGCCGCCGCGATGGAATTCTCCGACCCGATCGTCGAGATCGGCCTGCCGGTCGCGAGTCTCGCCCTCTGGGCACTGGTCTACGGGATCATCCGGCTGGCCAGGCGACCCGCCGCCGTCACCCCGGCGCCCGCCGCCATGGACCTCCCCGGCCAGGAGCCCCCGGCGATCGTCAGCCTGCTGGCAAACCGGTGGCAGATCACCGTGGACGCCGCCGAGTCCACCCTGCTCGACCTCGCCGCGCGCCACTACCTGGAGCTGCGCCAGGCCGGTCCGGATCCCCGTCACACCACCGTGCACGTGACGGGCCGCGCCGCCGACGACCTCAACCGGTACGAGCGGCAGGTCTACGACCGGGTGGCCGCGCGGGCAGTGGACGGGGTGGTGCCGCTGACCGCGCTGAGTTTCTCCGACGGCGGCCAGGCCGCCGCCTGGTCCAAGCGACTGCGCCGGGCGGTCGTGGCCGACGCCAATCGGCTCGGGCTCTCCCGCCCACGGTTCTCCCGTCCCCTGGTCGTCCTGCTGGGCCTGCTCGGCGGGGTGGCCGCCGCCGGCGCCGCGGCCGGCGCCTGGCACTACGTGGCCCGCACCGACGGGGACTCGTTCGGCGCCGTCGCCGTGTTCGTCGTCACCACCGCCGCGCTCGCCAGCCTCGCGGGCCGGGACCTCGGGGAGCGGGACACCCCCGCCGGCCGGGCCGCCGCCGCACACTGGCTCGGGCTGCGCGCCTGGCTGGCCGGGCACGAGAGCTTCGCCGACCTGCCGCCCGCATCCGTCACGGTCTGGGACCGCTACCTGCCCTACGGCGCCGCGCTCGGGGTGACCCGGACGGCCTCGCAGGTGATCGACCTGGGCATGGCCGACCGGAGGCGGCTCTGGTCGTCGTACGGGGGCAGGTGGCGCCGGGTCAGCGTCAGCTATCCCGGCGGGCTGCCCCGGTACGGCCAGGCGCTGGGTTGGGTCGTTTTCCGGGCGCTCATCGCCGGACTGCTGGGCTGGACGTTCGCGCGGGTGGTCGGCGGGGCGTTCCTCGGCTCGACCGGCGGCTCGTCGACCGGCGGGACGCGGCTCACGGACCTCGGCCCGGTGACGCTCGGCATCGTCCTGCTCGGGTTCGCGCTGCTCGGCCTCGCCGGGTACCTCCTCCTTCGGGCGCTCCTGGACCTGGTGGCCCCGGCCACGGTCACCGGCGAGGTGCTCTGGCACCAGGTCTGGCAGCGACAGAGTTCGGACGACGGGCCGGGCCGACCGATCAACCACCATCTCGTCATCGACGACGGTCACGCCGAGCGGCTCCGCGCCTGGATCATTCCGGAGAAGGTGGCGGGGGAGTGCCGGCTCGGCGACGTGGTCACCGCACGGGTCCGGCCGTGGAGCCGCCGGGTGCTCGGGGTGACCGTCCAGCGCGCCGCGCCCGACCCCGATCCGTACGACGACGACGAGCCGCCGTCCGGCAGCGCCCTGCCCGCCACCGCGACCCGCGGCGCCGTCCAGCCGGACCGCCTGCTCAGCGCGGCGGAGGTGGGCGCCGCGACCGGTCGACGGGTGTCGTTGGCGCGGCCGGCCGGGAGCACCGGCCAGGTACGGGGACTGGCCTCGTTCGTCGACGGCAGCGGGGCGACCGTCCTCGCGCTCCAGGTCACCCGGGGGACGATGGCCCGGTTCAATCTGACCGTCGGCCGGAGCACGGGTGTCCCGCTGCCCGGGGTGGGTGACGAGGCGTACGCAGGGCCGGACCGGGTCGTCGGCCGGCGGGGGGATCTCGTGCTGCTGCTGGTCCGCGGGTCGGGCGCTGGCGGGATCGAGGTCGCCCAGCTCGCTGGACTGCTCGCCACCGCCCTGTCCCGGCTGCCGAGCGAGCCCGCACCGCAGCACAGCGGGGCGGGCTGAGCCTCCGTTCAGAAGCGGGCCCCGGGCACGAGTGCGGGCGTGCCGGGGCCGCCAGCCCGCCCGCGTGCGTGGGCTCCCCCGATCGGCCCGGTACCCTCGGATGGTGTCTGCCTCTGCCACCGCCCCTTCCGACAGCTCCAGCTCGGCGTCTCTGACGCCGCGCCGCGACCTGGAGCTGTCGCCCGCCGCCGAGGGCCGTCGCGTGGCCCTGCTCACCCTGGGCTGTGCCCGTAACGAGGTCGACTCGGAGGAGTTGGCCGCCCGGCTGCACGCCGACGGCTGGCAGGTGACCACCGACGGCGAGGGCGCCGACGTGGTGGTCGTGAACACCTGCGGCTTCGTGGAGAAGGCCAAGCAGGACTCCATCCAGACCCTGCTGGCGGCCGCCGAGACCGGCGCCAAGGTGGTGGCCGCCGGCTGTATGGCCGAGCGGTACGGCCGGGAGCTGGCCGACAGCCTGCCCGAGGCGCAGGCGGTGCTGAGCTTCGACGACTACCCGGAGATCGCCGCCCGGCTGAACGCGGTCGTCGCCGGCGAGCAGGTCACCGCGCACACCCCCCGCGACCGCCGGGAGCTGCTGCCGCTCACCCCGGTGAAGCGGCGCGAGGCCGCGGTGTCGCTGCCCGGGCACGGCACCCCGACCCGCTCGGCCGTCGAGACCGACGAGCACACGCCGGCGCACCTGCGTCAGGTGCTGCGCCGCCGGCTGGACACCGGCCCGGTCGCCTCGCTGAAGCTGGCCAGCGGCTGCGACCGCCGCTGCGCGTTCTGCGCCATCCCCGCCTTCCGTGGGGCGTTCGTCTCGCGTACCCCGGACGAGCTGCTCGCCGAGGCGGAGTGGCTGGCCAAGACCGGCGTACGGGAGTTGGTGCTGGTCAGCGAGAATTCCACCTCGTACGGCAAGGATCTGGGTGACCCCCGCGCGCTGGAGAAGCTGCTGCCGCAGCTTGCCGCGGTGACCGGCATCGTCCGGGTCCGGGTGAGCTACCTCCAGCCGGCCGAGACCCGGCCCGGGCTGGTCGAGGCGATCGCCGGCACGCCCGGGGTGGCCCCGTACTTCGACCTGTCGTTCCAGCACTCCAGCGAGCCTGTGCTGCGCCGGATGCGGCGTTTCGGCTCCACTGACCGGTTCCTGGAGCTGCTGGCAAGTGCCCGCGCGCTGGCCCCGGACGCGGGCGCGCGGAGCAACTTCATCGTCGGCTTCCCCGGCGAGACCCGCGCCGACGTCGACGAGCTGGTCCGGTTCCTGACCGACGCCCGGCTCGACGCGATCGGCATGTTCGACTACAGCGACGAGGACGGCACCGAGGCCGCGGGGCTGCCCGGCAAGGTCTCGGCCGCGACCATCAAGCGTCGTTACGACCGGCTCAGCGCGCTCGCCGACGAGCTCTGTTCGCAGCGGGCCGAGGACCGGCTCGGTTCGACCGTCGAGGTGCTGGTCGACTCGGTCGCCGACGGTGTGGTGGAGGGCCGGGCGGCGCACCAGGCGCCGGAGGTGGACGGCTCCACCACCCTGGTCGCCCCTGCCGAGGGTGGGGTCGACCTGGCCGCGCTGCGCCCGGGTGACCTGGTGCGCGCCACGGTGACCGGCACCGAAGGGGTGGACCTGCTCGCTGTGCCGGATGAGATGATCTCGGCGGCGCCCGGCGCAACACGGTGACGCCAGGCCCGAGCGGAGCGGGGGAGCCAGGTGGTGCGGTACCCGGAACGCCACGGCGGCCGGAGCGGGGCGAGGCGGTGACGGGGGCGACGGAGTCGACGCCCGCCCGGGTGGTGCCCGGGGTGCCCGTGCTCAACGCGGCCAACGCGCTGACCGCTCTACGGCTGGTGCTGGTGCCGGTCTTCGGTGCCTCGGTGATCATGTCCGAGATGAGCCACGCCGGCTGGCGGATGGCGGCCTGCCTGATCTTCGCGGTGGCCTCCGCGACCGACCTGGTCGACGGCTGGATCGCCCGCCGGTTCGGGCTGGTCACCTCGGTCGGCAAGGTGGCCGACCCGATCGCCGACAAGGCGCTCACCGGAGCGGCCCTGGTGCTGCTCTCCTGGTACGACCGGCTGCCCTGGTGGGTGACCGCGTTGATCCTCGTCCGCGAGCTGGGCATCACCGGGTTGCGGTTCTGGGTGATCCGGCACGGGGTGATCGCCGCCAGCCGGGGCGGCAAGATCAAGACTGCCCTCCAGATCCTGGCCATCGCCTGGTACCTCTGGCCGATGCCGGCCGCCCTCGCCGCCGTCGGCCCCTGGATCATGGGCGCCGCCGTCCTGGTGACGGTCGCCACCGGCTTCGACTACATATCCCAGGCACTCCGCCTCCGCCGCACCCGCTAACCCCCACCGACCCACCCACCCACCCCGGGTCCAACCCACCCGCCACCCCGTCGATCATGAAGTTATTGCCGTCCGGCGCGGCGTGTCGGGGCAATGACTTCATGGTCAACGTGGAATGTCGCGAAGGTTAGGTGGGGGTGGGTGGGGAAGGACCTTTTTATGGAGCGGGATGCGGATGTTGAGCGGCCGGTTGGCAGCCCGGCGGCTGGTGTGGTGCACAGGCTGGCGCAGCGGCACGAGACCCTGGCCACGGTCGAGTCGCTGACCGGGGGGTTGCTCGCCACATCGATCGTCGAGATCGCCGGGGTCAGCAAGATCTACCGGGGTGGGCTGGTGGTCTACGCCACCGACCTCAAGGCCGCGCTGGCCGGCGTACCGGCTGACCTGCTCGCCGAGCGAGGGCCGGTGGACCCGGACGTCGCGGCGGCGCTCGCCGAGGGCGGCCGGCAGCGCTGCGGCGCGGACTGGGGGCTGGCCACCACCGGGGTCGCCGGTCCCGAGCCACAGGACGGCAAGCCGGTCGGCCTGGTCTACGTCGCGGTCGCCGGGCCGAACGGTGGTGAGGTCCGCGAGCTCGACCTGAATGGTGGGCGGGAGCACATCCGCTCGGCCGCGGTGATCGAGGCGCTGCGGCTGCTCGCCGAGCGGATCCACGCCGCCGACGCTGACACCGACGACCGGGCCGCCGCCGCGGCCGACGACGCCGGGGCCGCCTGGGACGGGGCGGGGACGGCCGGGGCCGGTCGGCGGTGAGCCGATCCGGCGAACCGACGGGCGGGGCGGGATGTCGCTCGGGCCCGCACCGGGTACGGTTGCGGGAAGACTTCGGCGCTCGGGGCTGGCGCGGTTCGCCGCGACTGGTTGTCCGGCACCGGGTGAGAGGTATCCCTCAGGGGGAGGTGCGATGGTCCTGCTACGCCGGGTGATCGGTGACGCACTGCGGGCGCGCCGGCAGGGGCAGCAGCGCACGCTGCGCGAGGTGTCCACCGCCGCCAACGTCAGCCTCGGCTACCTCTCCGAGATCGAGCGGGGGCACAAGGAGCCGTCCAGCGAGCTGCTCGCCGCGATCTGCGACGCGCTCGGGGCCCGTCTGTCTGAGCTGCTGCGCGAGGTGAGCGACACCGTGGCGCTGGCCGAGCAGATGCCCGGGGTGCTGGTTCCCATGCCGGACGAGCAGACCGAGGCCGCTCCCGTCGGTGCCGCGTCCGCCGTGCGCAGGAACACCCCCAACCGGGGCGTACGTCAGGTCACCTCCGACGGCAAGGTCGCCGTCTCGGTCCGTCAGGACTCGCCGCTCAAGGCCACGCTGCGCAGCACCCGGGTCCGCCCCACCGAGCGCGACCGGGACGTGGTCTGCGCCGCCTGAGGTCCTTCGTGTGGACCATGGGCGAGGTGGCACCAGCCGCGTAGGGTTGCCCTCAGGAGCTGGCGGTGCTCTCGACCGTCCGGTACGGATGCCTTGTTGGCGTCCGGCTGGGACGATGGAGATCGGCCGGGTCACGTTCGGGTCGGTCCATCCGGCCCGAGCGCGACGGAGCGACGCTACTGAGGGGATACCGCGGAGATGGCGAACCCGTTCGTCAAGGGCTGGAACTACCTGATGGCGCTCTTCGGTGCCAAGATCGACGAGCACGCCGACCCCAAGGTGCAGATCCAGCAGGCCATCGAGGATGCCCAGCGCCAGCACCAGGCGCTGGTCCAGCAGGCTGCCGCGGTGATCGGCAACCAGCGTCAGCTGGAGATGAAGCTGTCCCGGCAGATGACCGAGGTCGAGCGGTTGCAGGGCAACGCCCGGCAGGCCCTGGTGCTGGCGGACCAGGCCCGGGCCAAGGGTGACGAGGCCGAGGCCGGGCGATTCGAGCAGTCGGCGCAGACCCTGGCCACCCAGCTGGTCTCCGCCGAGCAGGCCACCGAGGACCTGAAGACCCTGCACGACCAGGCGCTGGGCGCCGCCGCGCAGGCCCGCCGTGCCGTGGAGAACAACTCGATGATCCTCCAGCAGAAGCTGGCCGAGCGCACCAAGCTGCTCAGCCAGCTGGAGCAGGCCAAGATGCAGGAGACGGTGGCCCGCTCGCTGGAGTCGATGTCGTCGCTGACCGCGCCGGGCACCACCCCGTCCCTGGACGAGGTCCGCGACCGCATCGAGCGGCGGTACGCCAACGCGATGGGCCGCGCGGAACTGGCCGGCAACTCGGTCGAGGGCCGGATGCTGGAGATCCAGAAGGCGACCATCGACTCGGCAGGCTCGGCCCGGCTGGAGCAGATCCGGTCGAGCATGGCCGGAGAGCAGCTCGGCGGTGCGGCGCAGCGACCGGCCGTGCCGCAGGCCGGGACGCCCAGCCCGGCCAGTTCGGCCAGCCCGGCCAGTGACCCGGCTGCCGCTGCACGGCTGGACGAGCTCCGGGCCAGCATGGCCCGCGAACGGGGCACCGGCGACCCGACCGCCGCCGGCTGAACGACCGGTCCGAGGAGGTCAGGGTGGCAGACGAGCGGACGCGGTACTTCCGCCGGCTGGATCGGCTGCGCCGGTCCGCCCGGCGGTGGAGTGTGCTGGCCGGTGGACTCGGCGGCGCGGCGGCGGTCCTGACTCCGTACGCCGGCCTCGGTCTGCCCGACGCGGCCTGGGCCGGCGCCGCCGGCAGTGCGGTGGCGCTGGCCGCCTGGCGCTGGGTCGACCTGCGCGCACTGGCCGCCCGCCCCGCGCCCCCGGCGCTGGACCCGGCCGAGGCCGCAGCACGGTCGCGGGCCCGTCTGGTCGCCGCCGTCGAGCGGCTGCCGATCGGTCCGGGCGTGCTGGCCGAGGTACGTCGGGTCCGCACCCGGGTCGCACTGCGCGGCACCAGCGCCGGGCAGCAGTGGGCCCGACTGGACCGGGCCGCGCTCACCCTGGCCGGAATGGCCCCCCGCCTCACCGGGCTGGCCGAACCCGCGGTTCTGGAGGCCACCGCCGCCGACCGGTCGCTACGCGACCTGGTCGGCCGGGTGGCCAGCGTCGAACGGGCGCTGCGGCTGGCCCCGACCGACGCCCGGCCGCCGCTGGCCGAGGCGCACGGCGCGCTGACCGCCCAACTGGAGAGCGGGGTCGCGGCCTACGAACGGCTGGTGGTCGCCGCCGCCGGCTACCTGGCCGAGGACGCCCGCCCGGAGACCGCCGACCCGGCCGCCGCCCGACTCACCGAGGCGACCGACCTGCTGCACGGGGTGGCCTCGGCACTGGCCGAGCTGCGCGCCGTCGGCACGCCGCTGCGCGCCTCCGCCGAGCACAACCCGCCGCTGCGCGCGCCCCGCTGAGCACAACCCACCGCTGACCGCGCCGCGCACTCCGGCCGGTCACAGCGGGGTGGTGACCGGGATGGGGCCGGTGTACGCCGAGCTGCCCACGACGTTGAACGACCGGATCCGGTAGTGGTAGGTCACGCCCCGCGCCAGCCCGGTGTTGGTGAATCCGCGACCGGTCACCGTGAAGGTGGCCACCTCCCGGCCGAACGCCGGGTCCAGCGCCCGTTGAACGATGAATCCGGACCCCGGGCCGGCGGGTGTGGTCACCGCCCAGCCCAGGATCACCGTCGCGGTGTCCGGTGCCGGAGCGCTGGCGGTGGCGCTCACCCCGCTCGGGGCGCCCGGCGCGGGTGGGGTGCTCACCGCGGCAACCGTCGACCAGGCCGAGGCGGCGCCCAGGTACGTGGTCCGCACCCGGTAGTAGTACGTCGTGTCCGGGGCGACCGTGACGTCCAGGTGGTTGTCGCCGACCCCGATCGCGGTGGTGCCCGGGCCGCTGGTGAAGGTCGGGTTGGTGGCCCGCTGCACGTCGATGCCGGTGGCGAAGGAACGGTTCGTCCAGCGCAGCGCCACCCGTAGCGGCGCGGCCGGCGGGATCGCCCCGATCAGCCCACCCGGAGCGGCCAGGTATACGGAGGCGGGCACGCTGTTCGACCAGGACGAGTAGCTGACCGCGTTCTCTGCCCGGATCCGGTAGTGGTAGGTGACTCCGGGGGTGACCGTCGCGTCGGTGTACCGGGTGGCGGCGGCCGCGACGGTGATCGTGGTGACCTCGCCGCCGAAGGTCGCGTCGGTGGCCCGCTGCAGCAGGTGACTGGTGGCCGGCGGGCGGCCGCCGTTGCCGGTCCAGGCCAGCGCGATCGCGGGCAGGGCGGTGGCCGAGCCGGGCGCCGGCGTGGCGGTCAGCCCGGTCGGTGCCTTCGGTGCCACCCGCAGCACCAACGGCCGATTCATCCCCAGGTCGCGGTGGCCGGCGAGCTGGCTGTGCAAGCGGTACTCCCAGCCCAGGTTGACCAGCTGGTTCACCACCACCGCGGGTCGCCCGTCGGCCGGGCTGACCGGGGTCGACCCGGTCCGTGCCCCGGCCGGGCGACCCGGGTCGAGCAGCCGGACACTGTCGCCCAGCTTGAACGGCAGCGTCGGGGCGACCGGGCGCAGCGCCACCACCACGTCCTCCCGGGGGTTGACCCGGACGATCTCCTTCCAGCCCAGCTCCGCACCGTGCGGGGGTCGCAGCGTGCCGTCCCAACCGACCCGGTTGACCAGCTGCACGTCGCAGCCTCCGAAGCGCAGCGGCTCGGTCTGCCGGACGTTGCCGCTGATCCGCCAGAGCTGGGTCCCGTCCGTGGGCGCGCCGACCGGCACGGCCGGGTCGGCGGCGAAGAGCACCTCGGTGACCGGGTCGGTCGGACCGAGAGGCAGGGTCGCCGCGGTGAGCGGCCCGGCGTGCGGGTGCCCGACGCCGAGCCGGCCGGCCAGCCGGCCGTGGTCGGGCTCGAAGACCTGTTGCGCGGCCTTGACCGCGACCGGCAGGGTGACCGCGCCGGAGCTGCCCGCCGGAGTGAAGGTCACCGTGCTGGCATGCACCGGCACGGTCGTCTCCCGCGCGGTCCGGGTGCCGAACGCCGGGTCGTACGCCGGCTGCGGCACGATCGGCGGGCGCTGGCTGGCCACGTACGCCAGGGGCAGCCGGTCGCGCAGCCGGGCCAGGTTGTACGGCGGCGCCGGCGCCCCGGTCACCCGGAACTGGAGCAGGGTGCGGGTGTTCGGGCCGTACCCCGGCTCGGTGGCGGGCGGGCCGCCCTCGGCGGTCCGGTCCGGCGCGTCGGTGTGCTGGTCGTAGCGCGGGTCGAAGCCGGGCAGCGGGGCCGGGGCGTCGTTGTACAGGATCAGCGTGCTGCCCGGTGGCACGGCGGAGAAGTCGACCAGCACGTCGGCCCGCTCGCCTGGGGCGAGCAGCAGCGCGTGCCCGTCGACGTTCAGCACGGTCGGGTCGAGGCGGTCGTAGCGGTAGCCGATCGGCTGGTTCGGCAGCACCACCGGGGCGGGCAGCAGCCCGGCCTCGTTGCCGATCTGGATGAACTCCGGTCCGGCGGCGCGCGGGTCCGGCACCCCGCCGTCCCGCCCGTCGGTCGGCCAGCTCGTCGGCCGGTCCGCCGCCCGGACGGCGGGCACCATCGGCACCTCGCCGGCGTCGGCGTCGACCAGGTCGCCGTCGTCGGTCCACATGGGGCTGTCCGAGCAGGCACGGTAGAGCTGGAGGTTGAGGCTGCGGTCCAGGCAGGCGTTGAGGATCCGGAACCGGTACGCGCGCGGCCGCACCTCCAGGTACGGGTAGGCGGCGCCGTTGACCAGCGGGGTGTCGCCGTACGCCTCGGGCACCGCGGACGGGTGCGGCACCCCGGGGCTGAGCGGCGGCTCGTCGGGTGCGCCGACCGGGTCGTGGTGCGGGTTCGGGACCGGGCCGGGCCCGGTCAGCGGCGGTCCAGCACCGTCCGCCGTCGGCCAGCCGTCGGTACGGGTGCTGTCCGGGGCCGGGTTGCGGGACCAGGGGCCGTAGTCCCACCGGCCGGTGGGGTTGCGCCCGCCGGACCGGTACGGGTTCTGCCGGGGTTGGTAGACGTGCGGATGCCAGAGGCTGCCCCGGGCGCCCCAGCGTTCCCGGTCCCAGGTCGGGTCCTCGGCGGCCAGTTGGGTGTCGTCCGGCACGAACGTCTTGTCCTCGATCACCAGCGGCAGTTGGTCGGGCGGCAGCACCCCGTCCGCGACGAGTTTGTCCTCGGCTGGGTCGGTCAGCAGGTAGAGCGCGAGCTGCCCGCCGTAGACCGTGAGGCGGGCCAGGCCGAGGGTGTTGTCGTGGAACCACAGCAGCCGGCCGCTCTGCTCGTTCGGGTAGTAGAGCGTGGTGGCGCCGGTCCCGGGCGGCGGCATGTCCGGCACGTGGGTCAGGCCCGGCCCGGTCGGGTACGGGGTGATCTCCCCGGCCGGGGTGATCCACTGCCCCGGGTTGCCGGCGCTGGTCCAGCCGGTCCGCGCCCCGGCCAGGTGCAGCACCGCCCGGTTCTGCGGGTACGGCGCCGGGCCATCCAGCGGGCCAATGCCGGCCCCCGGGACCGTGTCGTCAACCGGCAGGAACAACTCGCCGGCCCGACCGGTGGGGAGCTGGTTGATGAACTTCACCCGGACCGGTCGGCCCCGCCGGGCGAGGATCATCGGACCGAGGTGCCAGGGCCGCTCCGGCGGCGCCACGGTGTTGTGGCCCGACGCGTCGGTGCCCAGGTTGAGCTGCCGGTAGCCGCGCAGCCGGGTGGCCGGCAGGTCCCGGTGCAGCCGCTGGGCGTACTCCTGCAGACCGATCTCGTAGTAGTCGCAGCCCGGGTAGCTGATCGTGTCCGGTACCGCCACCGGCAGGTACCCGCCGAGCTCGGTGCGGCCCTGCTGGCCCGGGATCGGCAGCGCGTCGACGAACTTCCGCAGCCCGGTGCCTCGCACCACGCGCCCGTCGGGGTCACGCGCCGGGCGAGGGCTGTGCGCGAAGTTCGGCACCGGGCCGAAGCAGCGGGGCAGGACGGCCGGGTCCAGGCTGGCCGTCGGGGCGGCCTCCTCGGCGGTCCGGGCGGCCGGCACGGACGCGGTCCAGCCGTTGGCGCGGCTGTTGTTGTCGCGGGCTGTCCGCTCGAAGAAGGTGGAGCGGAGTCTGCGGAACATCGCCATGACTCTCCCGGGGTCGGGGCACGAGGGCCGCCACCCCGGCGTGGCGACCTGGTCGAGCCCGGCACTCTGCTGACGGTCGGTGAGCACCCAACCGCAGCATGAGACTCGGACGGCCCGTTAGGAATTACCCAATCGTCCGTATCTGGGATGACCTCGGTTCACGAGGGATGGTCAGCCGGGCGACGGGGCGACCGGGTGCTCCGGCTGGCAGACCGGGCACCAGTAGGTGACCCGTTCGCCCAGCTCCCGCTTGTGGATCGCGGTGCCGCAGCGGCGGCAGGGCTGGGCGCGGCGGCCGTACACATAGCTGGTCTGGCCGCGGTGCAGCGACCCAGTGGTGCTCTGCGTCCAGCGGCCCCGGTTGGCGGCCAGCAGTCGCTGCGCGAGGGCCACCATCCCGTCCAGGTCGGGCACCGCGCCCACCGGCGCCCACGGTGACACGCCGCGCAGGAAGAGCAGCTCGGACTTGTAGAGGTTGCCCACCCCGGCCAGGTTGCGCTGGTCGAGCAGCGCTTCGCCGATCGTCTGCTCCGGGTTGGCGGCGAGCCGGCGCACCGCCTCGGCCGGATCCCAGTCCGGGCCGAGCAGGTCGGGGCCGAGGTGGCCGACCAGGCGGCGGTCCTCCTCGACGGTCGGCACCAGGGCCAGCTCGTGCAGGTGGTAGCCCACGGCGACCGCGCCGGGGCTGCGCAGCACCACCCGGATCAGGTGCGCCGGTCGACCACTCCAGCGTTCCCCCGGCGCGTACGCCCGCCAGGCGCCGTCCATCCGCAGGTGCGAGTGCAACGTCCAGTGCGGCTCATCGGCCCCGGCGCTCGCGCTGGCGGCGGCTCCGCGCGGCCCGTCGGCGGGGGCGGCTCCGCGCGGCCGGGCGGGGGCGGTGAGGCGGAGCAGCAGGTGCTTGCCCCGGCTGGCGGACTCGCGCACGGTCCATCCGGTGAGATCGGTGGTGGCCAACTGCGGCACCCGGAAGTCACTGGAGGTGAGCCGCGTGCCAGCCAGCGCACGGTGCAGCACGCGCGCGGTGTTCCAGACAGTGTCGCCTTCGGGCACCCCGCCATTCTCCCTCTTTAAAGCGGCATTCGCATGTGTCGCTATTTGTACTCTGGTTCCTCATGATCTCCCGACATGCGAGGGTCAGGAGGTTCTGAGGAGAATGCCCATGATGGGACCGCGTTGTCGTATCCGATCCGTCGCCCTCGTCGCCACCCTCACCCTCGGGCTCACCGTCGCGCTCATACCCGCCATCACCGCAGTCCCGGCCACCCCCGCCGCCGGCCACTCGCTCACCCTCGTCGCCGCCCCGGCCGGCGAACGCTGGAACGCTGACCTGTCGGTCGTCGACCGCGACGACGTCAACGTCCGGCGTACCGCCGCCGGGTTGCGGCTGCGCGAGGCCCGGTCCGCCGGGCGCAGCCCTCGCAGCGCGGTCGCCGAAGGGATGCTGCTGACCGCCCCGCGCACCCTCAGCCGGCCGGCAACCCGGGTTCGCGCCGAGATCACCGCCCAGGTCCCCGCCGGTGCCACCGTAGAGGCGCAGGTCCGGGGCTGGCGGGTCAACGGCTGGACCGAGTGGCGGGCCGCCACCGCCGGCGCGGTCTTCGACCGGCCGGTCAGCCGGGTGCAGACCCGGGTGGTGCTCACCGCGCCGGCCGGCGGGGCCACCGCGACGGTACGCGGTGTCCAGCTCACCGCCGACGCGGCCGCCGCCGTCTCCGCCGCCACGCCCGGCCTCACCTACCGGGTGTACGCCACCCGGATCGGCCTGGTCGGCGAGCAGACCGCCAACGGTCGCACCGTGCAGCCGCGGGACCACTTCGTGGCGCTACCGTCGCGGCGTGGCCTGTCGCCGCTCAACAGCGGCGACTACACGGTGCGGATCTGCACCACCACCGGCTCCCGCTGCGAGTACGCCCCGGTCTGGGACGTCGGGCCGTGGAACACCCGCGACGACTACTGGAACCGTTCCTGAACAGTGGTCAGAAGTGACCATGAAGATCAAACTGACACTGCGTCCATCCCGAACGGTCTTGGATGGGCTGGTCCCCCGCGTTCGCTCCCGCGGTCGGCGGCACGGATCGTGTCC
>NZ_JBEXIK010000080.1:0-17875 GCF_040608515.1 Micromonospora sp. NPDC005173 | reverse complement strand
ACGATCCGCACCAGGTAGGCGCGCTTCTCCCGGACGGTGGCCAGATCGACGCCCACCCAGCGCAGCCAGGTCTCCTGCAGGACGTCCTCCGCGTCGGCAGCCGAGCCGAGCATCTCGTAGGCGACGGTGAACAACAGATTGCGATGGACAACGAACACCTCGGTCGCCGAATCCATGAAGTCCACGCGGTCGACACGATCGAGCGGCTCGGCGGTATCCGTCGTCCGGTCGCTGCGCTGACTCATGCCTGACTCCCGCCTGTCCAAACCTTCGTCCTGCCACACGCACTAGACGCCGCTGCCCACCGCTTCGTAACAGCCACCAACGATGACCCACGTCATACACCCGCGCTGTTACAGGGCTCGGGTCGCCGGCGTCTTGTGATCGTCAGAACGCCGCGCGAACGCTCCGCGCGGCACGCAACACCACGAGTGAGGACGACGTCATGGCAACCACGAAAGCGCAGACCCCGGCAGCCGATTCGCGCCGCTAGGCCGCGCTGTTCTTCATAGGGAAGGATGGCCCGTCGTCGACCTGCCGAAACGCCGCACGCAGCCGGGACACGAGCGTCTGCACGGAAGCCCGCGCGGATGCCCGCGTCCGCTCGCTCCAGACGCGGTCGACCAGCCGGTCCAGCGGCACCAATTGGTTGGACTCCAGCAGCAGCACCGCGAGCACGAGGCGTTGCTTGCGTGAACCGAGGTCGCCCCGTTTCCCGCCGGCCCACGCCTCGACGGCACCAAGGATCCGGAACTCCACCACGGACCCGCCGTTCGCCCGCCGTTCGCCATCATGCCCGAAGCAATAAACCGTGGTCGATTCACGGGTCGGGGTGGGCGGGTGCATGGCTTTTGCAAGCGTGTCACGTGACAGTGGTCGGCTCAAGTCCTGGCAGGGCCGCTCCCGGAGACCAGGCAGGAAACAGCCGTCATGCACGAGGGCGGACGACGGGCCAACCCATGATCGTTTCACAAATCCTTGTTCGACCGGTGCAGGGGCGGGCTGACCGCTATGCGGCGCCTTCCTCTCGACGGTGCTTGACAAACTCGATCTTGGCGGGCATCTCAGAACCCGAGTCCATCTGACGTGCCACCAGCCAGCCGCACGCTTCATAGAAGGCGATGGCCGCCTTGTTGCCGACGAAGGTTTCGAGACGGATGACCCTGTACTGGGTAAACAGCACCTCCTCGGCCCGTGAGAGAAGCACCTTGCCCAGGCCCTGGCGGTGGTGACGGACGTCGATCATCATCAGGTCAACGGTCGGCCCGTCGAGAATCATCAGGCCCACGATCCCTCCATCCGCTTCCAGGCAGTAGACATGCCCCTGGCGGAAATGGCTCTCGATGTGATCATCCGATGCGCCCGAGTTGATGAACCAGTCGACGCCCTCATTGCCCAGGAACGAACGGTAGCTCGCGTCGATCGTACGGCGGGCGAGCTCTTGAAGGGCCACAAGGTCCTCGATGAGAGCGGGGCGCACGACGGGGTGTGACGGCTGCAACGACATGCGGACTCCAAGCTATAGCGCGCTAACAACCAGGTCAGTCTTCCAGTCGCTGATGTCCGGCTCGCCTGGCGCACGACAGCCGCCCCCGAACAACAACAGCACGCGGCATATCTCAAACAACGTCCTAGCTACCCGGTCTTGTGCGATTCCCAAGCTGACGCTGCGCCAGGCGAGTGGTCTGCATCTAGTCCACAAGAGGGCGACGGGTAGCAGGGGAGTGGTGTGAGATGTTGAGAGGCGTCTTCGCTGTAGACACTCGTGCGGCCAGGTCGACGGGGCGGGCAATGTGATCTCATAATCCCTCGGTCGCCGTGCCGGTTGCGTGCCCGATGGGGCGGAAGCCGAGGGTCACCGGCGGTCAGCCCCCGGACGTGGGTGCCAGCATGGCGACCCAGGTCAAGCCGGGTGACCGCCGAACGGCCTCCGCCCGTATCCGCACTTCCTGAACCGCGTGCTGCGGTCGCCAAGCTTGTCAGCGTCCGGGACTAGGCGGCTCGAAGCACGTTGCCGATCAAACGCGGCGCGTGCACGTGGAGTCTCACACATGCCGGCCCGGCATCGAGAGTGTCCTGAGCGTCGAGGTCCTGCCCCCGACGGTCCGCCGGGCTGCCTGCGCGCCGTCAGCCCGGCGAGTCGGGCTGGCCGACGGGCAGAGGCTGCAGCCACGGCGCAGCGGTTAGCCTGCCGTTATGGCGAGTGCCGAACTGGATGAGTTGATCGTCGCGGACGCCGAGGCGCTGCGCGCGTGGTTGTCGGCCAACCACGCCACGTCGCCCGGTGTCTGGCTCGCCCTGACCAAGAAGGGCGGCACAGTCACGACGCTGACCTGGCAGCAGGCGGTCGACGAGGCCCTGTGTTTCGGCTGGATCGACGGGCAGGCCCGTAAACGGGATCAGGAAACCTCCTGGATCCGGTTCACCCCTCGCAGGCCCCGCAGTTCCTGGTCACAACGCAACGTCTCCCACGTGGCCCGGCTGGAGGTGCAGGAGCGAATGCTGCCCCCAGGCCGCGCCGCGGTGGAAGCCGCGAAGGCGGACGGGCGGTGGGCGGCCGCCTACGCCCCGCCGTCCGAAGCCGAGGTGCCGGCCGACCTCCTCGCCGCCATTGCCGCCGACCCCACCGCCCAAGCCATGTTCGACGTACTCACCAAAACCAACCGGTACGCTCTCATCCACCGAGTCAATGCCGTCAAACGGGCGCAGACCCGCGAGCGGAAGATCGGCGAGTCCGTCGCCATGCTGGCCCGTCACGAGACGATTTACCCGCAAAAGGCCAAGCCTCCGAACTCGCCGTAATCGGCATCTTCATGATCATGTGCACGCATCTGGCACCCTCTGTGTCAAGAGGCGGCGAGGAGCGGTGCTTCAGGCTGGGGTTCGGGGGTCCGGGAAGTGACTTTTCCGAAGTGTCGATCATGGGGATCGGGTTGGCCACGCTGGATTGAAGAGTCGTCCCCACGTGTCCTCCCGGGCCCGCCCCAGCCTTGTTAGCGTCTTTGATCATTTGCTTGTAGACGACGCTTGAGTGCGCGCATGGCCTCCATCGGCGTTTTGCCCGCGGGGATGTTCGTACTCATCGGCCTCAAGACGCTGATGTAGACCGGCGAGTCACTGGGTTACTCCCCGTTCCGGGACGCCTGAGGCACGAGAAATACGGCGCAGGGGGCTGCCGCCTCAACCTTCCGATGGCGTCAGCCCCGGTGTCCGCGTCAGCTTGCCAATTGGGAACGCAGGAACTCCTTCGCTCGCTGGGCCCGGTCCCGGTCATGCGACTGCACGTCCTTGAAGAACTGCGCGGCCGCCGGATCACCACTAAGTTGGGCATCGTCTATGTATTGCTGTAGAGTGTCGGCTTCCTGCAAGGTGTGGTACAAGAGGCTGATCACGTTGTAGTGGACGTCATGAGTTGCAGTGGCGCTAGCGGTCATCGTCTGCTCCCTTCAAGTGTCCGTTGTCTGTGCCGCGGTTACCCGCCATGTGCGCCTTGAAAAGTCGCAGGATATTCGCAACGGCGCTATGGAGCCTCGACCCCAATGGTGACTACGAAGGCCATGCACCACGTGTCGTCCCGCAATGGAGGAAACCCCCCGAGATCGTCTCCGGCCGTACGGCTTGAGCCTGTCCGCGCCGACGGCGGCCTCCGATCACTCCGGCACCGGCAGACAACTCCCGCCGCCGAGTGAGGTGTTCCGTCCGATCCCAACGCAGCGGGACGACTGACCCGAACGGGCCGGGTAGCGTCCTAATCGTGCTCGAGTGGGCCGGCGACCGGTTCGGGTTGGCGCGGTGAGCGCCGCCGTCGGTCTGCTGGTGTTGGCCGCGGTGCTCGGCTTCGCGGTAGCCCCGCCGCGCGGGCTGCCGGAAGCGGTGGCCGCGGTGCCCGGCGCCGGGCTGCTGGTCGCGTCGGGCTGGTCTCCCGGCCACAGGTGCGCGGCGAACTGGTGGCGCTTCAGGCGGCCCTGATCACGATGAAATGGCTCACCGTAGCTCGCGCGGGGGAGGCGGTTCATCCTCACAGGGGATCATCTTTCTTCGACGCCCGTAAATAATTCAGCTATGGCGATCAACCTGTTGCATGCGGCCCCGGCCAGCAGCGACACCGAACAGCCCGTCCCACGCTGGGCGCTCCGTGCCGCCTACGCGCTTCCCTGGCTGCTGCTCCCCTCGTGCCTGTGGAGGTTGCCGTTTGCCTTTCACTTCGACATGGGTCAGCTCGACGACGCGCCTGTGTCACCGTTGTGGATCGCTATCCCGTATGTCTTCGGACTCAGTGTGCTCACTGAGTTGCTGGCGCTGCTCAGCATCGGTCTGGTGCGCGGCTGGGGCGAGGTGGTCCCGATCTGGATCCCGGTCATCGGTGGCAGACGTGTGCCGCCCCTGGCGACGGTTGTCCCTGCCGTGGTCGGTGGGCTGCTCCTGACCACGGTCTCGGTCTGGATGGCGCTCACCTGGGTCGGTGTCTCCGACGGCGTGGCGTACGAGAACGGCTGGTGGCAGGCGCTGGCCATGGTGTGCATCACCCCGATAGCGCTATGGGGCCCGATAGTGCTCGCCCTGGCCTACGCCTACCACGTGCGCCGTCGCCCCGCCCGCGGTCAGGGGATGCCTGGGCTTGACCTGGTTCGACGGACAGGGTCGATAAGTCGTCCGTGATCGTGGTCCGGTCGAGTCGCGGCGAGACCGTCCCGCGGAACGTTCGCCGCCAGTGGCGGCAAGCCCGCGCAGACGCGGACCTCGAATGGGTCACCCCGCACACCTTCCGCAAGACCGTCGCCACCCTCATCGACAAGGAGGCCAACGCCAAGGACGCCGCAGCCCAGCTCCGGCACGCCACCGAGCAGGTCACGAAGAAGCACTACATCGTCAAGCCCGTCCTCGCCCCGGACAGTTCCGACATCCTCGAACAGCTCGGCGGCCCGTCTGCCGACGGCTGAGCCCACCCTCCGCGACCACGACCCACCTCAGACCGGATAGGCGCACGGGGACGGCAGCCGACAACCCCAACCGGGCCGGTCAGAACCCGATCGCCCCAGACGGTTACTGAGGGTTCTCGGGGGCGACTCAAAACCGCATAGACAAAGGTCCAGGCCCTGGCTGGCTTTTGGCTGGTCAGGGCCTCGCGCAGGTGGAGCAGCGAGACACCGTTACCTGCCTGCTCAGGCACCCCTGATCACGATGAAAATGGCTCATCACTCATGAGAACGCCCCTCCAGTAGCCTCCGGCCGAGCGTTCCCATGGGTAGACGGTGACGCTGTACGAACTCGTACAGGTCGGCGCGTCACCGAACCGGCGAGACACCCACGCCCTCCTGATCGTTGAGCCAATATCCCCGAACCGGGGCTGTTGCTGAACTGGAGGACAAGGTGCCGGACTATCCGAAGGCGATCGCGCCGGACGACCGCGTTGAGCCGGTGCCCCGCCGGATCCGCGCCTACTTCGCCGGCGAACTGGTGCTGGACACCAGGCGGGCGCAGTACGTGTGGGAGTGGCCCTTCTACCCCCAGTACTACATCCCGATCGCCGACGTGAACCGCAGCCTCCTGGTCGATGAGCACCGCACGGAGCGGATCCGATGTGGAACCGGGCGGGTGCACGGGCTGCGCGTCGGCGAGACTTCCCGTCCTTCGTCCGTCCGGTGCTACGGAGACGACGCGCTGCCCGGGTTGGCGGACACCGTCCGGTTCGACTGGGCCGCCATGGACAGCTGGTTCGAAGAGGACGAAGAGGTCTTCGTGCACCCCCGGAATCCGTATGCCCGGGTGGACGCACTGCGGTCCACCCGCCACGTACGGGTGGAACGCGACGGGGTCGTGCTGGCCGAGTCGGCGTCGCCGGTGCTGGTCTTCGAGACCGGTCTGCCGACTCGCTACTACCTCAACCGGACTGAGGTGAACTTCGGGCACCTCGTGCCGTCGGAGACGACGACCTCCTGCCCGTACAAGGGCCGGGTCAGCCGCTACTGGTCTGTGCGTGTCGACGGCACGGTCCACCCGGACCTGGCCTGGTCGTACGACTTCCCCACAGGCCCGCTCCTGCCGATCGCCGGGCTGATCGCCTTCTACAACGAGAAGGTCGACCTGATCATCGACGGGGAGCGACTCATCCGGCCGCAGACCCACTTCTCCTGAGCGGGAACGGGGCATCGTCGGGATCACCCGACGCCGACGCCGACGCCGGGCGGCGCCGGCATCGGCGAGGCGGAGTGGTTGGGGTGTCGGTAGTCGTGGTCGAGCACCAGCCGCACCGGCGTCACGGTGGGCAGGTCAAAGAGGTGTACCGCAGCTCTACGCGTCCCGGTCCGGAGACCGGGCGCAGCCACGGTGACGCTGCTGAGCCCGGGGGCCGTTGGAGTCGCTCAGATGGAGAGGGGCAGGGTACGCGAGCGTTGCTGGACGCCCGGTGCGCCGTACGGATAATCGGACACGCTCGGCGAGCTTGCCTCGGTGAGCAGAGCTGTCTCCTTCTCCGACAGATGCAGATCGGCGGCGCCGAGGTTGTCGTCGAGCTGTTCGAGCGTGCGTGCGCCGAGGATCACCGACGTGACGGCGGGGCGGTCCGCGACCCAGGCCAGCGCCACCTGTGACATGGATGCACCACGCCCCTCGGCGACCTGCCGCACCGTGTCGATGACCCGCCACGTGCGTTCCTCTGCGTTGCGCGGGGCATAGGCCTCCATGCCACGCTTCGGGTCCTCGCCGAGCCGGGTCGCGCCGGTCGGCACATGGTCACGCGTGTACTTTCCGGTCAACCAGCCACCGGCCAGCGGGGACCACGGCAGGATCCCGATGTTCTCGTTGCGGCACACATCAGCCAGTTCAAACTCGATGTCGCGCACCAGCAGGTTGTACTGGGGCTGCAGCGTCACGATCGGCGCGAGCCCGCGGAACTGGGTCAGCAGCGCCGCTTTCTGCAACTGCCAGCCGAGGAAGTTGCTGACGCCCGCGTATCGGATCTTGCCGGCGCGCACCGCGTCGTCAAAGAAGCCGAGGGTCTCCTCGATCGGGGTCAGAGGGTCCCAGGCGTGCGCCTGGTAGAGGTCGATGGTCTCGACCCCGAGCCGGCGCAGGCTCGCTTCCAACGCCCGGGACAGGTTGGTGCGGGTGAGGCCCGCATCATTGGGCCCGTCCCCCATGGGAAAACGTCCCTTTGTCGCGATGACCAGCTGATCCCGTACCCCCCGCCGGGCCGCCAGCCAGCGGCCGACGATCTCCTCGGACAAGCCTCGGGAGTACACGTTGGCGGTGTCGATGAAGTTCCCGCCGCGTTCGGTGAACCGGTCGAGCTGGGCGTGCGACACCTCCTCGCTGCTCTCGTTGCCGAACGTCATCGTGCCCAGGCACTGCGAGGACACCACCGTGCCGGTGTTGCCCAAGGTGCGATATTCCATCGGTCTGCCTCCCTCGAGATCCACCCGGAGTCTGATTGACCCGGATTGAGCTGTCCAACAGAACGAACTGATCAGTTCGATCGTTGAGCGCGATGAATCTTGCCGGAGCCTGTGAACCTGACCCGCTGGCGGTGCTGCTCTGTAGCGTGCGGCCCCTGGGTGAGGCATCGAGAACCCGAGGCGCTGTGCGCGCTTACGCAGCGAGCGCCGAGCAGCGCGACTGGCAACGGCTCAGCGATCTGCTGACTGAAAACATGGTGTACGAGCTGCCGCAGAGCCGTGAACGGATTCAGGTCGGCTTTGATGCAGTGCAGTAAGGAATACCCGAGGACTGGCATCTTCAGGTACGTCGCATCGCCGCCGATGGCCACCATGCGGCCGTGTGGATCGATGCAAGCGTCGGCAATGAGCACCAGCATCTGGAGGAGCGTTGGTGGGCCTCACCTTGAAAGGACGCCCCGGGCGGGGACTACTCGCTGCTGGAACGCGCCCAGAGATTGATGCCGGACTCCGTGGCGAATCTGTCGATCTCGGTCAGTTCGTCCTCGGTGAACGTCAGGTTGTCGAGGGCAGCCACGTTGGCCTCCAGTTGTGCGACGCTGCTGGCCCCGATCAGGGTCGAGGTCATTCGCGGATCGCGTAGCGACCAGGCGAGCGCCATCTGGGCCAGCGTTTGTCCACGTCGTGCGGCGATCTCGTTCAATGCCCGGATCTTGGCGAGGTTCTCCTCGCTCAGCGCTTCCGGCGACAGCGAGCTGTCTCGGCTGGCGCGCGAACCTTCGGGCACGCCGCCAAGGTAACGGTCGGTAAGCATCCCCTGGGCCAGCGGCGAGAATCCGATGCAGCCGACACCCTCCTGCTCAAGCACTCTGAGGAGATCCTGCTCGATCCAGCGGTTGAGCATGGAATACGAGGGCTGGTGGATGAGCAGCGGCGTGCCGAGATCCTTCAGGATTGCGGCCGCCTCGGCGGTCTTGCCGGGTGAGTAGGACGAGATCCCGACGTGCAGAGCCTTGCCTTGCCGTACGGCGCTGTCCAAGGCTCCCATTGTCTCTTCAAGTGGGGTCTGCGGGTCGAAGCGGTGCGAATAGAAGATGTCGACGTAATCCAACCCCATCCGCTGCAGGCTCTGATCAAGGCTGGCGAGCAGGTACTTTCGCGAGCCCCCTTCGCCGTACGGGCCGGGCCACATGTCGTATCCGGCCTTCGTCGAGATGACCAACTCGTCGCGGTACGGCCGAAAATCTTCGGCGAGCAGGCGTCCGAAGTTCTGCTCAGCGGACCCGTAAGGTGGGCCGTAGTTGTTCGCGAGGTCGAAATGCGTAATCCCGAGGTCGAAGGCGCGACGCAGAATCGCGCGCTGGCTCTCGAGCGGCCGATCGTCCCCGAAGTTGTGCCACAAGCCGAGCGACATGGCCGGTAGGCGAAGCCCGCTGCGTCCGCAGCGGCGGTAGCTCATGCTGCCGTAGCGGGTGGGTTCGGCGGTGTAACTCATCAGAAGCCCCAGATATGTGTAGTGACGGTCAGGCCGCTGCGCCGGCGGCGTCGAGATCAGCGATTTCCTCGTGGGTGAGGACCAGCTACACCGCAGCCGCCGAGTCGCGGATCGTCTGGGGTCGGCTGGCTCCAGGGATCGGCACGACCATCGGCGACTTGGCGAGCATCCAGGCGAGGCAGACCTGCTGTGGACTCACGTCGTGCTGCCGGGCGACCCGCTGCAACGCGGTGAAAGTTGTGCAGCGTGACGCCCACGTCCAACGCGGCGTGAATCGTGGCGATGGAGCGGCGTTCGTCGGGACGGCCCTCGATCGACATGGGCATGGCACCCAACCCGATCTGCCCTACCTGCGCCTCGCCGATCTGGCGGGCCTGCATATGACAACCTCCGATTTCACAGTCCACTGGCCTGCTCGTCAAAGCGGCAGGCACCAGACTCACCCACCCACATCCTGCCGTCCAACAGCAAAAACCGCTGAGATTGAGCAGATATGATGCTCAATCATGGAGCTGCGACACCTTGAGTACTTCATCGCGGTCGCCGAGGAGAGGCACTTCACCCGGGCCGCGGAACGCATGCGCGTCGCCCAGTCGGGCCTGTCCGCGTCGATCCGCACGCTGGAGCGGGAGCTCGGCGCGGACCTGTTCATCCGCAGCACCCGCCGCGTCGAGCTGACCGAGGCGGGACGGGCGCTGCTGATCGAGGCGCACCGCACCCTGGCCAGCGTCGACGCCGCGCGGGATGCCGTCGCTGCTGTGCAGGGGCTCCTGCGGGGCACGGTGTCCGTCGGCACCGAGCAGTGCCTCGGTGTGATCAACCTCCCCCCGTTGCTAGCCCGCTTCCGGCGCACCTATCCAGGAGTAGAGATCCGGCTGCGGCACGGCGGATCAACACACCTGGCCGATCAGGTTCGCCTGGGACGCCTCGATGTCGCCTTCGTCGCCTTGCCGGGGCAACCACCAGACGGTGTGACGCTCATGCCGCTGGCGACCGAGCCGATGCTGCTGCTCTGCCACCCGGAGCACCCACTGTCGGCCCGTGACACCGTCGACTGGGAATCGCTGCGTAACGAGTTGTTCGTCGACTTCTCCTCCGACTGGGGCGCCCGCCAACTCACCGACCGGGCCTTCACCGCCGTCGGTCTCGAACGGCAGGTACCTCTGGAGGTGAATGACGTACACACCCTGCTCGAATGCGTCGAGCAGGGACTTGGCGTCGCAATGGTCCCAGCCCCCGTCGCCCGCAAACCATCCGCGAAGCGGCTCCATGCCATCACCCTCAGCGACCCGGCCGCCCCCAGGTGGCAGGTGTCCGTCGCCGTCCCCGCAGCCGCTCCGTCGAGCCCAGCCAGGGATGCACTCCTCAAAATGGTGCTGCCGACGCCCAAACCGGCGGGACCATCTGTTACCGCGATTCCGTGACCCCAAAATTGCTCCCGGTCCGATGCTGACAGCTGGCTTTATTCGGCCGCGGGTGACTGCGCCATGGCGGCTCCGAGTTCGGCGCGGCTGGAGATGCCCAGCTCGGTAGACCCGGGCGAGGTTAGCCTCGACGGTCTTCGGGCTGATGAACAGCGCGTCGGCGATGTTCCGGTTGGTGCGGCCCTGCGCGACCAGTCGGGCCACCCGATGCTCGGTCGCGGTGAGCGTGGTCGGCGTGGGCGTTCGGCCGCCGATCCGGGCCAGTTCCGCGTGCGCCCGACGGGCGAAGGCGGGGCCGAGCGCGGCGAACTCGGCGGCCGCCGCGCCGAGGACCTCGCGGGGCCCTGTTGCGTTGAGCGTTGGCAAGATCGAGACAGACTTGGGCTGTGAAGATGTCGAACTGTCCTCGCTCGTGGCAGCCGCCGCAGTCTGCGTTCGCCAAGTTCCGGTTCCCGCCGGAGGTGATCGTCGTCGCGGTCCGCGGTTCAACCTGTCTACCGCGACGTTGACGAACTGCTGGTCGAACGCGGCGTCGAGGTCGACCACGTCACGGTCTACCGGTGGGTGCAGCGGTTCACCCCGCTGCTGGCCGACGCCGCCCGATTCAGCCGCCACTCACCGGGTGACAGGTGGTTCGTCGACGAAACCTACGTCAAGGTCAACGGGGTATGGCGCTACGTGTACCGGGCGGTCGACCAGTACGGGCAGGTCGTCGACGTTCTGGTGTCGGCCCGTCGAGACGCCGACGCCGCCCCGCGGTTCTTCCGACGCGCGCTGTCGACGTTGAACGTGACGCCCAGCGAAGTCGTCACGGACGCCGGGGCGGTCTACCCCGGCGTGCTGGATGAGCTGGTCCCGTCGGCGTGGCACCACGTCGAGCAGTACGCCAATAATCCGATCGAGGCTGATCACAGCCAGCTGAAACACCGGTTGAGACCGATGCGCGGTCTACGAACGGACAACACAGCGCAGGTGATCACCGCCGGCCACGCGTTCATGCAGAACCTCCGCCGCGGACATTACGAACTCGCCGCCGACGCCCCGCCGGTAACACGGGTGTCTGTGGCGTTCGCCGCCCTCGCCCTGGCGATCTGACCTCGGACCGACACGGGTTCAACGCGTCCGTCGATCCCACGACGCAACGGCGCCCGGTCGCGTCGTGTGTTGCCTCGACGATGAGCCTGGACGTGGGTACCGGATGCAACTCGCGCGAGGAAAGGTCGCGACACGGGATTGACCTTGACCGTGGGGCAGGGTTCGAGCATGTGATGCATGAACGCATTGACCAAGCACGCGACCCGCACCGCGGTTTCCGCGAGCGGCCTGCGCAAGGCGTACGGGGAGAAAGTCGTCCTCGACGGCGTCGACTTCAGCATCGGCGAGGGCGAGGTCTGCGTCGGTTACCGGACTGGGTTGAGGCCGCGTCGGAGCGCATCGAGTGTTTCGGCGGCCTGGCGCCGGGATACGGCCGCGCCCGTGATGGTGGCCGATCGGTGGAAGGTGCCGGGGAACAGGTGCAGCTCGACAGACACGCCGGCATTCAGCAGGCTGGATGCGTAGGCCAGGCCCTCGTCACGCAGCGGGTCGTTCTCGTAAACCGATACGTACGCCGGGGGGAGGCCGGAGAGATCGTCGGCGCGGGCCGGTGCTGCGTAGGGAGGAACGGCCCCGTCACGGCCCCCCAGGTAGTGCCGCCAGCTCAGCACCGCGTCACCATGGTTCCACAGAGGGGTGTCGCCGAACGTACGCATCGAGGTTGTGCCCAGCCGGTCATCAACCTCGGGGGCGTCGAGCACCTGGAAGCACAGAGGTGGTCCACCGCGGTCGCGGGTGAGCAGCGTCAGTGCTGCGGCGAGGCCGCCGCCGGCGCTCATGCCGTACACGCCGATCCGTGCGGCATCGACGCCGAGTCCATCGTTTTCGGAGGCGATCCAGCGCAACACGGCCTCGCAGTCATGCAGGGCAGCCGGGTACGGATGCTCAGGGGCCAGCCGGTAGCCGACCCCCACGACGACTGCGTGCACTTGGGTGCACAAGTCCATGGCCTGTGTGGTGACCGTCTCCAGGTCGCCCATAACGAATCCGCCGCCGTGCAGCAGGAGCAGAGCGGGAAGTGGGCCAGTGACGTTGGGCGGCGCGCAGACCCTGACTGGCACGCAGTTGCCATCCATACCAGGCACCTCGTGGTCGGCAACGATGACCTCGCCCCGTGGGGGCCGTCGCGCGCCCGCAGCGAACTCCCGCATCCGGGCGCGGGCCCCGGCGAGGTCGTGGATATGCAGGTCCGGCAGCGTGGGCAGGGCCGCTGCCAGTTCGGGATCCATGTACACGCTGCGACCCCCTTGCCAACTGGTGACATTGTCCTACCGGGCAACCCGGCCCTGCCACTGCCGTTGACGTTCCTGGCGCAGAGAGGGACCACGCATCGGTCCTCGCGCAGATCGGATTGCTCACGCTGAACCAGCTTCCAGCCCTGAGCCGTGGTCAAGCTTCCGTTCTCACCGACGACACCAGCAGGCTGAACCACCTGATCCGGTCACCAGCGCGCCGAACGCCCGGCCAGTCGCCGTAGACCGCGCTGCCACGCGCTGATCCTGCTTCTCTGCTGGCAATGTACCAAGTAGGCCACGCGCCGCGAGCTGTATCCCGATGCGCCCCACACATTTGGCCGCTTCCCACCCGAGCGTCAACTCACATTTGTTCGCGCTGCACGAGTCGTGGAGCCTTGTCCTCGCTGCCGCGTCCCAGCGGGGGGCCGTGCCGTGAGCCGTCCAGGTCTACTTGGCGGATTCGGCGACTAACTGGCTCCCGCCCCGCGGCGTGTGTCCGGTCGCGAGCATGTGTGTCAGTGTCACCTCGGTGACGTGATCTTCGGCCGCGTCTGTGAGTGAACCGCCGCGGGGCTGGTAGAGACCTTGATGTTCCCCGGGTTGGGTGGAGTGGGATTGGTTGACTTGTCAGGCTCGTCGCTCGTTGAGGAGAGACATGCCGAGGAGATACCCGCCCGAGTTCCGCCGCAAGGTCCTCGATCTACTCAAGGCCGCCGCGGCCATCCCGATCAAGGTCGACCAGGCCGCGAACCGACGAAAGAAGGTCTCGAAATGCCAGACGGTCACCGGCCTTCGACCCGACCATCTACCAGCAGCGCCACGGAGTCGAGTGCGGCCGGCGAGAGCTGCCAGGGCGAGGGTGGTGAGGTGCCGGCCTGCGCACGCCACACCCCGAGTTGATCAAAAGTGGATGGTCGGGTCAGTGAGCCGGGCGGCGGCGATGATCTGGCCTATGTGCGACAGCGCCTGGGGCGTGTTGCCCAGGTGTTCGCCCGTCACCAGGTCGATCTGCTCGGCGAAAATGCCGAGGTCGTTGGCTTTGGTGCAGGTGCGCTCGAACAGCTCCGTCGCTCGTTGGTTGTCGCCGGCGAGCACCAGGCACCCCACCAGCCAGAACGAGCACCACACGAAGCCGGCGGGTTCGTTCGCCGAGCGCCGCACGACGCCGTCGGTGGCGAGTTCCCGCTCGATGGCCTCGATCGTCGCCCGCATCCGCCCATCGGTGGCCGGGAGGAAGTTCACCAGCGGCATCAACAGCACCGAGGCGTCCAACTCGTCCGACCCGAACGCGCCCGTGAAGGCCCCAATACGCTCGTTCCAGCCCCGCTCCAGCACCGTCCGGTGGATCTCGTCACGGGCCGCGGCCCACCGCCGAGGGTCCGCCCCCTCCCCGAGCCGCGGCGCGAGCCGCACCGCCCGGTCCAGCGCCACCCAACACCCCACCTTCGACGACGTGTAGTGCCGCTGCTCCCCTCGGACCTCCCACATGCCGGCGTCGGGCCTGTGCCAGATGTCCACCGTCTGATGAGCGAGATCTACCAGCATCTGCCGCAGCTCCTCGTCGAACTGCCCCAACCGGTCCCGGAGCAGGTAGGCGGCCTCGAGAACCTCGCCAGGCACATCCAATTGTCGCTGCCGCCAGGCGTCGTTTCCGGTGCGTACCGGCCGGCTGCCCGCGTAACCGCCTAGATGATCGAGGACGTGTTCGGACAGGTCCCGTTCACTCCCGACGCCGTACATGATCGGCGCGGGCTCTATTCCGAGTCGGCCAGCGGAGCGGACCGCCCAGCCGAAGTGCCGCGATGTGTCCTCGGTGCAGGCGGCGACCCACAGCGCGTGCAGGGTGTACGAGAAGTCGCGCAGCCAGGCGAACCGGTAGTCGTAGTTGCGATCGCCGCCGAGCTGCTCGGGCAGCGAGGTGGTCGCGGCGGCCACGACCGCACCGCTGGGCCGATAGGTCAGGCCCTGCAGGATCACGGAGCTGCGGCGGACAAGATCGGGATAGCGGCCGTCGTAGTGATGGCTGTCCTGCAAAACCTGCCACGCTTCGGCGGTTTCAGCGATCGCCGCGACCGGATCCAACTCTGCAGCCGGCGGGCCACCGAACGACGGGGCGTACGCCAAGTCGAACCCGACCACTTGGCCGGCAGAGACGTCGAAGTCCGTGTGGGCACGGCCGCGCTCGCAGGTCAGCGGTACGCCTGCCCGTAAGGTCAGGCTGACCGGTCCGGCGGTTGCCACCACTCGGTCCGGCTGGCTGTGTAGGAACGGCGTGAGCAGGCCGTATTCGGGGCGGGGCACGAAGTCGGTCGACATGCGCACCCGACCGCTCAGCCCCTCGACCGTGCGCAACAGCACCGCGGGTGACGCGGAGCCCAGCTCGTGGCCGCGGGCACCCGGCTCGGCGGCGAGCGCCTCGGTGACCGCAACGCTGCCGCCGTCGGTCTGGTGCACGGTGCGCAGCACGAGGCTATCGCCGGCTCCAATCGTGCGGGTCGAGGGCTACTCGGCGCCCATGACGTGGAAGTCCTGGTCGACGAAGATGTGGTGCGGCCAGTTGACACCGATGTAATGCACCTCGTACTCGCCGCTGCTCAGCTGCACCACGCGGTCGACGACGCCTCCCGGGTAGGCGGCCAACGCGGCTTTCGTGGCGTTGTCCGCTGCCGTTCCGTCGACGACCGTTCCTGAACCCTCGGTGTAGTTTGCTGGGACCTGGCCGAGCTGCTTCGGCGTGCTGGGTGCGCCACGTTGGAAGGGGACCACATCTGCGGCGGAGGACGTCGCAGATCCCTCGCCGGCAGCCGGGTGCACGACGACCTGGGTGGCCGTGATCGTGGTTCCGCTGGTCGTCCCGAGTACGAGCACAGGCTCACCCGTGGTGAGGGCACTCGCCGAGGATGAGGTCGTCCCCTTCTGGTACGTGGTGGAGGCTGTCTCGTTGACGGTCACCTTCTGACCCGCTGATGTCGCAATGGTGAAACTCGGCGTGGACACGCTGTCGACCGTGCCGATCGATCCCCCTTCGGCCGGTCCGGATCGGGCGTTGGATCCCGCGCCAGCGGGTTGGGGACCGCCAGCGGGGCCGCTGCCGGGGGCGCCTGACTCGGCGGTCGCCGTGGGGGAAGCGGCTGTCGCCGGGGAGGACGTAGCGGTAGACGTAGCGGTACAGGCGGAGAGTCCAATCATCGCAGACATCAGTGCGGCGCCCGCAATCCAGCCACCCTTCCTGCTCGGTAGCAACCGCCAGACCCTCGACCGGCCTGCCTGTCCTGCAGGAGGCGGCGCAGCGCCCCCGCCTGAACATCCAGCGGCCGACGGTCCTGATGTAGCGGTCGGAACCGGGCCAGCGGAAAAGGTTTCGTGTGAGTGTGTCGACTTGTGCTCGTTCATCATCGCGCTCCTCTCACTCGGACAGCCAGGCAAGAGTCACTGCCGTTCCTGTGCGGCACCTATGGGCGGGCGCTGAACCTCCTGAACAGGCGATCCGACCCCGGTGAGGAGGTGATCCGGGCCGCGACGAAGGCGGCGGCGACACGTCCGTCTCCGAGCCCAGAAGCGCGAGTGTCGCTGGCCCCGGCCCCGCCTCCGGGTCCGCTCGTTGTGCCGGCCGTCCGCTGGGCTCTCTCGGTCCGGTCGACGTGCAACCGTTTCTTGCGGATCACCCGGTCGAAGGCTGTGGTCGTCCGTCGTCCGCCGGCGCTACCTTTGACGGCCCGGCGGCCGTCAAACTGCGCTCGGCCGGAAGGGCTGACCGAATTTGCCCAGGCTTTCGGTTGAGCAACGTCCGCGGTCAGCAGGGGTTCGGTTGAGATCTGCTGCGCGCTACAACAACTCTAAGCCGCCTCCCAGCTTTCCCCATTACGTTGGGTAACCATCGAACACCGAGTGGTTCCCCGCTGGGGCGTGAAGGGTTGGAGCGAGTGCAACGACGATTACGACGGATTCTGATCGCTGTGCTGGCGGCACTGCTGGTGCTCGGTGGTGGTGCGACGATCGCCATCGGGGCGTACGGGCGTTCGCTCGACGGCAACCTGGCGCGCACCGACGCCTTCGCCGGGCTTCCGGAGAGCGCCCGCCCCGCCCAGGCGGTCACCGGCGCGATGAACGTGCTGCTGCTCGGCAGCGACTCCCGCGACCCGGACAAGACCGCGGATTCCCGGACCGACACGATCATGGTGCTGCACCTCGATGCCGACCACCAGAAGGCGGAGGTCATCTCGATCCCCCGGGACACCTGGGTCTTCGTACCGAAGTCGGCCGACGGGCGGCACGGCAACACGATGGCGAAGATCAATTCCGCGTACGCCTGGGGCGGCACCCCGCTGACCGTGCAGACCGTGGAGTCCTTCACCGGCGTGCACATCGACCACGTGGCGCTGGTCGACTTCGCCGGCTTCGCGCAGGTGGTCAACGCCCTGGGCGGGGTCGACCTGACGATCGAGAAGACCATCACCTCGATCCACGAGCCGCACCGGACGTTCCAGAAGGGCGTCCGGCATCTGGACGGCGCGGCGGCGCTGGACTACGTGCGCCAGCGCTACCAGTTCAGCGACGGCGACTTCAGCCGGGAACGGCACCAGCGGGAGTTCCTGCAGGCGCTGCTCGATCGGGCGGCCAGCGTCGGCACGCTCTCGAACCCGGTCAAGCTCAACTCGTTCCTCCAGGCCGTCACGAAGTCGGTGACCGTGGACGAGGACTTCAACCTGGTCAACGTGGCGCTGGAACTGCGGGACCTGCGCAGCGACGACCTGACCTTCCTGGGCAGCCCCAGCGCGGGCACCGCGGTGAAGAGCGGCCAGAGCGTCGTCCTGTCGGACACCGCCAAGGCCAAGGCGCTCTACCAGGCGGTCGTGGACGACACGGTGCAGGAGCACCTGGGGGCTGCCGCGCCATCCCGACGTCCACCGCCAGCCTGACCCCTGGCTCCCCCTTTCCACGGCGCCACTGCCGCCGTCGCCGTCGGCAGCCGGAAACCGAGGGCTCCGTTTTCGCGAGTCCCCCGGCAGACGCCCGGCGGGCCACGGAAAGGGCACCTCATCACGGCTTTGGAGGATCAGCCGGTCACCTGGGCAATAGCCCGACGGCGGGAGCTTGACCAACCGACGCCCGGCGCTTCCGGTTTAAGCGGATGGAGTGAAGTGATCTCAGCAAGAGTCGGACGGCAGTGACACTTCGTGATCTGCGGGCCGTTGGTGCTGGTGGTGTCTGGCTGTCGGCCAGACCGGGGAG
>NZ_JBEXIK010000079.1:0-18347 GCF_040608515.1 Micromonospora sp. NPDC005173 | reverse complement strand
CCGCGGCCGTTCCGCCTCACCACGACCCACGAACACGTCCAGCAACGCAGAGTCGAACCGACGTTCCCGACCCACCCACGTCACCGCCACACGTCTCTCATCCGCCCACCGACGCAAAGTCACAGGATGCACACCGATGTACTCCGCAGCCGGACCCAGACGCAGCAACGACATGACCGAGATAGTAGCACATAGGATCGCTTAGCAAATCAACCAGCAGCGGCACACCCTGCGACGGCGTTGTCGATTACCTGCTCGGCGTCGAGCACCGCCGGCGGGCCGGCACCGTAAGCCGGCGCGTACCCCAGGGTGAAGCCACGCGTCTCGCCAGCCCGTACCGTGAATGACCCGAACGCCTCTCCGACCTCGCAGACCAGTGGGATGGTCGCGCGCAGATCCAGCCGGGCCGACGCGGCACTGGCGACCAACGCATCGTCCTGCCGCACCAGCTGGGCGATCATCCGGCCGTACTCGAAACGTGGCCGGTAGTGCAACCGCAGCGGGACCTCGCCGGAGAGCCCCCGCACCACCCGGGCCAGCATCCCCGGCGAACGCAGACCGACCTCATGGCCCCGCGCCCCCGGTTCCAGGGCCAGCGCGTCGATCACCGCGACGCTGCCGGTCGCGGTGGTGAAGACGGTACGAAGCACGAGCGTATCGGTCAGGTAGGCACGTTCCGTGCTGAACCTACCCTCGGGACAGATCACCCAATGCCCGGCGTCATCATCCAGCAGCCGGGCGAACACCGACGGAGCGTCGAACCGCGCAGGGCACCACCAGTTCACCGAGCCGGCGCGGTCCACCAGCACAGCGCTGCGACCATCGGCCAGGAATCCGTGGTCCGCGATCCGTCCGCACCTCATGGACCGGACTACCCGCGCGGAACGGAGTGACACCGCAACGTCCCGCCCTGAACGGCAGTCCAAGCGTGACAGCGCACCTGGGTTGGCCCGCCGGACCGGTCCTGCGGTCCAGCGAGGGGCGGGGCGTCGTGCCGGCCGGCTCAGCCGACGGGTGCCGGCACCCGCGAGCCGGGGGCCAGGAACCCGCCGGCCACAGCGCCGCCATTCCCCTCCCTGGGAAGACCGAAGGCGGGAGGCCCGGCACCAGAACAGGCCCCGGCTGCCAGCCAGGGGTCTTGTCCGGGGGCAGTTGCGTTATCGGATCGGCGGACGTGCTGAACCCGTGCCGGGGTCCTCGGTCAGATCGCTTGGGCGAGTTCGGTGAACGCAGCGGCCACCCGCGTAGCGGGCGGGGCGTCGACGGCGAGTTCGTAGTGGCCGCGTCGGAGGTTCTGCATGAATGCGTGTCCGGCGACGATCACCTGTGCTGTCTTGTCCGTTCGTAGCCCACGCATCGGTCTCAACCGCTGTTTGAGCTGGCTGTGATCAGCCTCGATCGGGTTGTTCGCGTACTGCTCGACGTGGTGCCACGCCTGCGGGATCAACTCGTCGAGCACGGCGGGCCGAGACGAGCACGTCGATGACCTGCCCTGCACGAGATGGAAATGATCAACGACGAGTTGGGCATGGGGCAGGACCTGCCGGACCGCCGACTTGAAGATCGTGCACATATCGATCGCGACGTAGCGCACCGCGTCACGCCACTGCTCAGCGCGCCCGTGCAACCAGTCGATGACGACCTGGGCGGTGCGGCCCTCGACCTGACCGAGCAAGCCCTGCCCACCGGACAGGTCGCAGAACCCGACATGCCACCGGTCGACGGTGGTCTGCCACGTGCCGGTGGCCTCGTCGAGCACCCACTTCGGGCGGCCCCGGCGGATCTCATCGATACCGAGGACCTCGACTGTTTCAGGCTGGTCGGGCAGTGCCCCGGCGGCGTGGGCGGTGAACGCAGCGGACACCACCGGCCAGGACACGTCATGATCCCGCGCGGACTGCACAACCGTTCGCCCACCGTCAGCAACCGCTGCACCGGCCGCGGACCGCAACCGGGCGGTCAAGCGTTTACGGGCCGGGACAGCCGCCACCGCCTCGGTGAACGACCTGCGCCGGCACCCGGCTCATCACAACACCAGCGGCGCTTGCGCCAATACAGCCGCGGGCGCCGCCCGCCGACAGGCAGGTCACGCGGCCGGGTCACCCGCCGGCCCTTCGACCTTCGCGCTCGTGTTCCGCACTCCGGACATCGCCGTGCCTGCTCATCCGCGGTGACCAGATGCACGACCGGTCCGTCCGGCCCGTCGGCGAACCCGGCTACGGACAGGCCTGCAAGGCCCAGCGGCCGGGTCGTATCGTTTACCATGCCCGTAGCTCTTCTGTTGTGACCGGCTTGCGTCGAGAACAAACATGATCACGCAGAGCCTCGGGCAGCCTCAAGTCAGGTCCACTCTGGACAACCGAGGTCGCCCAAGCTCGCCAACTCCGTTGAGCCGCTTGATGTTGGACGGAAACCGGCGCCCGTCGCACCACGTCCAACAGCAATGGGCGATGGCGAGGTTGAAGACCAGGAACCGGATTCCGGTCTGGAGGGTGGTATCGGGGGCGAGTCGGTGAGGTCAGCTCGCCGGCTTGTCCGTCTTCCCGGATTTGGCCGTGTCGGGGTCGAAGTCGTGCCGTCCCGGCGCGTGTGGGAGTTGCTGCGACGCACGCGATCACTCGCGATGGCTGCCCGATGGCGACCCTTGGCCATGTGCGGCGCATTCTTGGCGACGATCCCCACCTGGCCGGCCCTGGACGGTGTGTTCCGGACCACCCCCGCTACCTGGCGGCCGGCCCCCGGACGGTGCGTTTCGGACCAGCCCCAATTTCGAGGCCGGTGAGCTCGTCCTGCTGGTGGCGATCGTGCTGCTAGTGCCGATCGCCTGGGTCGTGGTGGCCCCTGATCCTGGTCGGATTGTCGGTGCCCTGCTCGTCGCGTCCGCTGCCGGATGGTCGCTCGCGACCCGGCTATGGGCGAGCTGGGCCACACCGCCCACCGTGGATGACGCACTGCGCGGATACCTGGCTGTCGGGTGCGCGATCGTGGTGACGGCCCTGTGGCTCGACCGGCACCGACACCCGATCATCCGGCGGCCCTGGCTCGGCTTGGCGCTGGTGGGCGTCGCATGCGCCGCGGTCGTGGTGCTGCCCGCCGTATGTAACGCCTCGATCCCGGGGCGGGATGCGCTGCTGCCGCTGCTGAAGGGAGTGGTCATCGTGGCCGAGGACGCCGGCTGCGAATCCCGCGGCTCGTGTGAGCGTAGCTTCCAGCTGACCGCCGACGACGGCGCGGATCCGCAGGAGGTAGCACGTCGGCTAACCCGTCATCTCGAAGATCGCGGCTGGCGTGGCGTCGAACACGAGGCGAAAGCGTGCCGGCCGCTTGGCTATCTGGCGAACCCATACCGGACCTGCGTGTCCATCTTGCATCTGCGCGGCCCGGGCACAGTCGAGGTGCTCTTCAACGTCTTCAACCCACGCGAGCCGCGGATCAGCTACGCATCAGAGACACCTTGACCCCCGCTAACTTCGTGGAGCCCGTATGAGTCGCCGACCGAGCCCATCGAGGGCAAGATTCCGTTGTCTGACAAGTGTTCCGCGAGGAAGGCGCCCTGCCAACCCTGGCCGGCCATCAACCTGTGGGGCTCGTAAAGTCGGTCCGGCCACGCTGCCTGCGAATATTCGTTGATCAATCCGCCTAGGATCGGTCGCCGTTGGATCCGCACACCGTTCAGGTCGACAACGTGCGGCGCAGGATTCGGCGGCCGCTGATCCAGC
Source organism: Micromonospora sp. NPDC005173 (assembly GCF_040608515.1). Classification (NCBI taxonomy): domain Bacteria; kingdom Bacillati; phylum Actinomycetota; class Actinomycetes; order Micromonosporales; family Micromonosporaceae; genus Micromonospora; species Micromonospora sp. NPDC005173. The sequence goes on along the minus strand of NZ_JBEXIK010000079.1, from coordinate 14,628 downwards.
GATCGATGTGGGCGGTGGCTGTTGTAGTGGGCCGTGTACTCGGCGAGGACGGCCGCGAGGTGGCGCTCGCCGACGATGAGCATCCGGTCGGTGCACTCCCGGGGAATCGTGAACACATTCAGTTGTGCGATCGTGACCCGGTTCGGTGGGCAACCGGTCACATGAGTTCCCCCCGCTTTGATGGAGCGGTGGTTACCTGCTGCCGGCTGGCGCAGGGGTGGCGATAGGTGGTTCGGCTGGTTGCGTCTGGCGGCTGTGCCAGGCGGCCTCGTACTCGTTCGGGCTGAGGTAGCCCAGTTCCTTCTGGATGCGGCGGGTGTTGTACCAGCCGTCGATGTAGGCGAAGATCGCGTTCTCGGCCTCGTCGCGGGTGCGCCAGCTCGTGCGGTAGACGAAGTTCGATCTTCAACGTCGACCAGAAGTTCTCCATGAGCGCGTTGTCGTACGAGTCGCCGACGGAGCCCATCGAGGGCAGGATCCCGTTGTCCTGTAAGCGTTCCGCGAAGCGGAAAGACGTGTAGTTGGCGGATTCAACCGGTGGTCGCAACACCGGGTTGTTGGAGCGATTGTAGGTGTTCGTCGAGGGCTTCGGCTGGGGTCTTCCAGCCGAGGGTTTTCCGTGGTCGGCTGTTGAGGGCGTGGGCGACGGCGTTGATCTCTGCGGTGCTCCATCTAGAAAGGTCGGTGCCTTTCGGGAAGTACTGCCGCAGCAGGCCGTTGGACGCTCGTTGGTGCCGCGTTGTCAGGGGCTGTGGGGGTCAGCGAAGAACACCGGGACGCCGGTCTCGACCGTGAAGCGTGCGTGCGCCGACAACTCCTTGCCGCGGTCCCACGTCAGCGATCTGCGGAGCTGCTCGGGCAGTTGGGTGATCGTCTCGGCGAGAGCTTTGCTCATCGTGATCGCCCCATACCCGGCGAGAGCCGGGCCGTTCTTCGTCCGCGGGATCACACCCCAGCCGGACTCGCGAGGCAGGTGGATCAGCATCGTGAACCTCGTCGTCCGCTCGACCAGTGTCCCGATCGCGGAGCGCTGCAACCCGATGATCAGATCCCCTTCCCAGTGCCCGGGAACGGCACGGTCCGCGACCTCGGCGGGCCGTTCACTGATCAGCGTGTCGCTCGTAACGTGCGTCCACGCGCGTTGCTTCGCGCGGGCTCGAGGAACACGAAGCGCCCGCGCGGCCCCACGCTGGCTTCCGACCGCCTGGCGCTGGTTCTGGCGAGGGGCAGCCCTGGTCACGCGAGCAACTGGCAAGGTAGAACATTTAGTTCTACACTCTTGTCCATGGAGCGCATCGGTGTCCGGGAGCTGAACCAGAACACGAGCCAGGTGTTGGCTCGGGTGAGCGGCGGCGAAACCGTCGAGATCACTGATCGCGGGCACCCGATCGCCCGACTTGTTCCGGTAGGTGACGACCGGTCAATGCTGGCCAAGCTGGTAGGTGCGGGGCGAGCCGTCGCCCCGACCAGCGGCGGTCCTGTTCCGCTTCCGCCGAAGCTCGGTGACGAGGATGTAAACGTGGCCGCCACGCTCGCCGCAATGCGAGACGAGGAGCGCTGGTGATCTACCTCGATTCCGCCGCCGTCGTCAAGCTGGTTCGGCAGGAGGCATGCAGTGCTGACCTTGTTTCCTGGCTCAACACCCATGACGATACGCCGCTGGTCTCCTCCGCTCTCGTCGAGGTGGAAGTGCCCAGAGCGTTGCGCCGATCAGCTCCGCAAGCCTTGATCGGAGTGCCGGCGGCCGTCGGACGGCTCTTCCGACTGGAGATCGACAGCACGATCCGCGCGACTGCAGCCGCGTTCGCTGAGCCGACGCTACGCAGCCTCGACGCCATCCACCTCGCCACCGCCCAGGTTCTGACCAACGAGTCCGGAACGGCACTCATCGCCTTCGTCACCTACGACCGGCGACTGCTCGAATGCGCCAAGGACGCAGGATTACCCGTAGCAAGTCCCGGCCAGAACTGACCCGCGACTCCCGACGACGGGCACCGGAAGGGAATCTTCCCAGAGGCAGGCTGAGTTGATCGCCTGAGCGAGCCGGTGTGCCGCGCAACGCCCAACTCCAGCCGGCCAGGTGTGCGTCCGAGCGCATCCGCGCCCCCGTCGGGCCGCGGTCGCCCCCGTTCAGACTGATCGAGGTGGTCCGGTGGCCGGGTCAGCGGTTGCCGAACAGAGTCCGTGCGACGTCGGCCGGGTCGCCCAGGCGCGGCAGAGGGAACATGTCACCGCTGTCCGGCTCGGTGGGTAACGGATCGGCGCGGCGTCGTTGCGGGATCTCAATCGCTGGGTTGCCGTCGAGTCGGAGACCGGCCGGGGCATGGCCGGCGGCGCGCAGTGCGGCCAGGGTTTCGGCCTGCGATTTTGCGCTGGCGAGCACGGTCGGAGCGAGCCGGACCAGGTGCAGGGTCTGTAGCGAGCGGGTGTTGAGGATTTCGGTGAGCAGGGTTTCGTCGTCGCTGCACAGGCAGCAGCCGACTGGGCGTACCTGAACGCGGCCGTATCGGCGGGCCACGTCGTTGATCAGGTAGGTGAGTGTCTGCGGCACGGCGCCGCCTTCGGCCACCTCGGTGATCCGGGCCAGCAGATCCGCCGGGGTGCTTCCCGCGTCAAGCGTGCCGCGGATGCTGGCCGGCGAGAAACGCCAGGTCCAGGCGCCGCTGCGGGAATCTGGCGTGGCCGCGCCGTCCAGCAGAGCCAGCAGGTTGGCCGACGGGGTGCCGGTCACCACCGCGGTGAGGTCGTTCTGCAACAGGACCGTGTCGCGGGACCGGGGCAGCATCGCCTGAGCGTGCCGATGGGTCGCGTCGGCGTCACCGGTCAGCAGGGTACGGCAGAGCATGGTCAGTGTTCCGTGAGCGAGCAGACCGAGCCGGTGGGCTTCCCGCCAAATACCGGTGACGTATCGTTGCAGATCCTCGTCGGCCTGGTCGGTCAGGACAGGGTTCTGCCAGGCCAGCCGATCGGCGAGCGCGCCTGGGTCGGTGGCGTGACCCTCGGGTAAGACGTCGGCGATAGTACGCAGGGTCAGGGCGCGCAGACCCGTCAAGGTCATCTCCTCGCCCTCGTCCCAGTAGAGGACACGGGAGAAGACTGCGGTGGAGTCGGCCGGGGCGAGCGGGCACGCGGGCATCGTCAGCCAGTTGCCGATGATGTCCAGCAACTGGTCTGCGGGTTCGGCGGCGGCGAACTCGTCATAGACCAGCGAGAGGGCCAGACCGGCGTCCGAGGCCTCGGTGAGGCCCCCCGCGGCGAGCAGTTCGATGGTCAGGCGTGTGCGATCCTCGTTCTGGCCGGACGACTTGGCGATCCGACGAAGCTCGCGTACGCCGAGACCGCCCGTCTTGAGCAGGGGCACCGGGCCGCCGCTCATGGTTCCGACGATCGCGGTGATCGCGGCGAGGGTCTCCGCGGCGGCGGCTGCGGCCTCCCGTTCGGCGTCCTTTGGCTCGACCGGGGTGGTAGGCACGGCCGGCGGCTGCGGATCGAACCCAGCGACGTAGCCCTTCCGCAGCGCGAGGGCGACCTCGCGAGGCATCTCCTCGACGCTCCACGCAGAGCCGACGACGAGACCACGCTCAGCGGCCCATGGCAGCGCAACCCCGGCCGAACCGAACATGATCCCTCGCACCTCGAAGGGTTGCGCCGGCCGCAAGGCGAGCGCGGCGAGCCGGGCGCGAACGTCGGTGGGGGCCTGCGCCACGAGCCGGCGGACGTTCTCCGGCCGCGCCAGCCAGCCGGCCAGCGCGACGATCAACTCGTCCTTGCCCCGGCCCGTCACGGGGATGCCGTACACCTTCGCCAGCCTGCGCAGCTCGTTCATGTTCCGGGCGACGAGCAGCTCAACGGCGCCGGGTCCAAGGTTCAGCGGGTGCGGCCATATCGGGCTCAGATGTGCCGCCGCGAAGCCGTCAGCGTACGGCCAGATCAGGGCGAGTTCGGTAAGTCGGCGCAGCGCCGCGGCCAGGTCCGTGTCGCCCTCCGGCACGCCCAGCAGCGTCGCTAGCCGCGCGGTGGTGCACCCATCGCCCAGCGCCGCAGCGGCCTCGCCCACCTGGATCTGCGGCAGGGTCAGCAACGCACAGGCAGCCGCCATCGACGACGGGTGAAGCAGTCGTACGGCGAGCTGGTCGGCGGTCTCCGGCGCAGGCTCGATGGTCGCGTCGCGACGATTCGCGACCAGACTGGTGAGCTGCTCCTGGGTCGAGGTACGAAGGTGGGCGGCTAGGGAATGCACCATGCCAACCTACGACGCCCACTCTGGCAGGAGGCGACACGGTCCCGCTATGCGGGGACCGTGTCGCACGGTGTGGATCATCAGCGCTATCCGGCTTGTGGCTGCGCGCGGTCGCCCCCTTGGCCCCCTCCGTTTGGGTATCCGTTTCGGGTGGGTCGCCGGGGACTCGAACCCCGAACCCTTCGATCCAACTAGGAGAAGGAAGCGCACCCATCACCGCACAAGCGGAGAGCGGACCCGCTACTCAGTCGAATGCTCTAGCCAGTTGAGCTAAGGGACGTCTCGTAACTGGGTGAAGGCGTTGCCCGGTTCCGGCTCGGCGGTCAGCCGGCGAGGATGATGTTGTGGAGGTTGGCGATGCCGGAAGCGGCGTCGGCCAATGTGTGGGCGGCGCGGCGGTAGTCGCGCAGGATCTTGAAGCACTTCATCCTGGCCAGGGCGTGTTCAATCCCGGCTCGGACGGTCCGGTGTTGGACGTTGAGGGCTTCCTTCCAGTCCGGTAGGTCGTTGCCGTTGGTGGGCTTGCGGTACGGGATGATCACCTCGGGGTTGCCGCGGTAGCCGCCGTCGGCCATCACCGGCCGCCCGTCCAACTTCTCAGCGATGCCCGAGGTGCGGTAGACGATCGTGTCGTTGCGGTTGCCGGGCTGCGGATCGCCGACGGCGATGACCAGGCGGGTGCTGGCGTCGATGGCGACCTGCAGGTTCGTCGAGTAGCGGTAGTTCTTGCTCTTGGCGGCCAGGCGGTGGTCACGGGTGGGGATCAGGGTGCCGTCGACGATGGCGATCTGGTCGACGGGTCGCCGGCGTAGGGGTGCGAGGGCGAGCAGCGGGCCGAGGGTGTCGATGACCCGGTGCGCAGCGGAGTGCGACACCCCGAACAGCGGTCCGATTTGGCGCATCGTCAGGTTCGTGCGCCAGTACGCGGCGACCAGCAACACCCGATCAGGCAGGTCCAGGGCCCACTGCCGGCCCGGCCGCCCATCGGCGATGCCGTCACCGCCACGCTCGGCGACCAGGCGGACCAGCTTGCGGAACTGGGCGGGCTGCACCCCGGTGAACGGGACGATCCACTCCGTAACGGTGATCACCTGCACCCAGGCATCCTGACCGACCATCCTCAACAGACAGACACCGGGGTTACGAGACGTCCCTTAGACAGCTCCACTCCACAACCAACCTCCCGCTGACCCGATCGACCCAGAACAGCTCGGTCGGCTCAGTGACAACGGCCGCACCGCGTTCTACGGCTCGTCGCGACCGAGTCCCCGATGCGGATCTCGGCACGGCCGATCACCCCGCCAACGTCCACGCGAGCCACCCCGGGGCAGACGGGTGGTTGCGTCGGAATCCGGACGTCGCGGGGCCAGCGGGCCCGCCGACCCCGCGACGTCCGGATTGCCGTGGCTTAGCTAGGCGAGGTCAGCAGGTGCGAGAGTTGTAGGCGGCCCAATAAGGGCCGCCGCCCTGAGGCGGGTAGAACCTGTAGTTGCCGTCGGGCGAACGCTGCAAGACGAATTCGTGCGAGCTGTACTGGCTCCTGGAACCCGTTGCCCCGCGGTACACCACATACAGCCACCCGTTCTGGTTGTCGTGCTGCACCAGCTTGTCGCCAGCCTTTGTCCAGCTGTTCCGGCCTGCGGAGCCGTCCGCGACGAGGCTCTTGTCGCGCTGGAAATTCTTCGTCGCGGCATCGGTCTGGTCGCCGAAGACGCCGTCGATCCCGGACGAGGGCAGGTAACCATTTGCCCAAAGAATGGTTTGCCACAGACAGGCGACGTTCGAGTTGCGGTGCGTAGTGACGTTGACGACGCCCTCGTCATCGAAGTCGTCAGATACGGCGCCGCTGCCGTAGATGTACGCCCTGCCGGTGTAGGAGCCGCTGGCCGCAGCCGGCGTGGCGATGGTGACGTTAATGCCGATGGCCAACACGGCGCCGACGGCGGGGACAGCAGCCTTAGTCAGCACGCGACGGATGGAGTGGAGCGAGGACATGCATCTCCTTTGGTTGAGGATCAATCCGGGGCCAAGGGTGGTGGCCCGGCGGGTGGCGCCGGGTTGGTGATCGAGATGACGCTCGCGATCTCCTGGATGGCCTTGACGCAGTTGCCGGACCTGCTGTCACGACCATCGCTGCGAACGCCACTGCGACAGCCGTCAGTAGCGCACCAGTCCTGGAATTCATTGAATGTGATGCTCTCGGAGCAGGGTGTGGACAATCGGTCCCGTTTGGCTGCGCGCCGTCGTTGGGCCGCCAGGGCATGGGAGGTGCTCTCGGATGGGGCGGTGAGGACGGTGAAACGGTACGGTGGGGCCCGTACATTCGCCGCACAACCGGCGTATAGATCATCTACTCGCCCGCGGCATCCGGGTGTTGTGCGCCTGGTGACAGATGGCAGCGCCCACATGTGAGGTGCCTGGTTGCGTTTCGAACTACTTGGCCCGTTCCGGGTGTACCACGAAGGCCGGCCGGTGCCGCTGGGCTCGGTGAAGCAGCGTCTCCTGTTGGCCACCCTGCTGCTGCGCCCGAATGAGGTCGTCGGCACCAACGAGTTGACCGCGATGCTGTGGGGCGACGAAGAGCCGGCGTCGGCGGTCGCGAACCTGCGCACCTATGTGCGCGGGTTGCGGCGGTCGCTGGGCGGCGGGGCGCCCTGGGATGGGATAACCGCTGCGGCCGGCGGCTACCTGCTGCGGGTGGGCCCAGGCGAGCGGGACCTGGACCTGTTCGACGCCGCGGCGGCGCGGGGCCGCGAAGCGCTCGCCGCTTCGGATGTGGACCGAGCCGAGGCCGAGCTCTCCGCCGCGGTGGGCGTGTGGCGCGGGGCCCCGCTGTCCGACCTGCCGCTGCGCCCGGCGCTAGCTCGGCGGGTGGCGCAGTTGGAGGAGCGCCGGCTGCTCGTCGAGGAGGACTACGCCGAGGCGGTGCTGGCGCTCGGCGCGTCGGCCGACGTGGTGCACCGGTTGCGCGGCCTGCTCGACCGGCATCCGCTGCGGCAGCGGGCGTGGGGCCAGCTGATGGTGGGCCTGTACCGCATCGGAGACGTCGCCGGCGCCCTGGATGCCTTCCGGCAAGCTCGACAGACGCTGGCGGAGGAGATCGGCCTCGATCCGGCACCAGAACTCACCAGGTTGTACGACGACATCCTGCATCACCGCCCGGGACTGGCAGCGCAACCGCCAACGGGGCCGGACAGGCCAGCGCCGGGCGCGGCACCGGGGCCGCTCATTCAGCGCCCCGAGCAGCTGCCACGTGCGGTGCCCGAGTTCGTCGGCCGCAGCGTCGAGCTGGCGAGCCTCGACGCGCTCCTGCACGGCGGGGCGGAGGGGCCGACGAGCGTGGTCATCTCTGCGGTGTCCGGCATGGCCGGAGTCGGCAAGACCGCCCTGGCGTTGCACTGGGCGCACCGGGTGGCCGACCGCTTCCCAGACGGCCAGCTCTATGTGAACCTTCGCGGCTACGACGAAGCCGGCGCGGTGTCCCCGCCCGACGCCCTGTCCGGCTTCCTCGAAGCGCTCGGCGTGCCCCACGCCCGGATACCCTCCGGCATGGAGGCCCGGACTGGTCTCTACCGCAGCCTGCTGGCCTCCCGCCGGATGCTCCTGGTACTCGACAACGCTCGCGACTCCGCCCAGGTGCGCGCCTTGCTGCCCGGTGCGGGCGGCTGCATGGTCGTGGTCACCAGTCGTGACCGGCTCGGCGGCCTGATCGCCGCCGAGTGTGCCACGCCGTTGACACTGGGCGTGCTCACAGCCGAGGAGTCGATGAGCCTGCTCGCCAGGCGGCTCGGGGCCAGCCGGCTCGCCTCCGAGCCGGCCGCGGTGGCCGACATCATCGAGGCCGCTGGCCGGCTCCCGTTGGCACTGTCGATAGTGGCGGCGCGCGTCGCGACCCATCCCACGTTTCCGCTGGGCGCCATCGCCGCCGAACTGCACTCAGCCGAGGCGAGGCTGGACGCGTTGGCCGACGGTGACGTCCGGCGCGTCTTCTCTTGGTCGTACCTGGCCCTGGGGCAGGACGCAGCCCGGCTGTTCACCCTGCTGGGGCTGCATTCGGGCCCGGACCTGACCGCCGCCGCGGCCGCGGCGCTCGCCGGCGTGTCGCCCTCGGCCGTTACGCCGCGACTGCGGGAGTTGACCCGGCTCCATCTGCTGGCCGAGCACGCGCCCGGCAGGTACGCCTTCCACGATCTTCTGCGTGCCTATGCGGCCGAGCTTGCACAGTCGTCGGAGCGCGGCGACGAACGCGTGGCAGCCCGACAGCGCCTGTACGACCACTACCTGCACGCCGCCTATCCGGCCGCGCTGCTGCTCCAGCCGCAGTGGCCCCCGATCGAGCCGGTGCCCCCGCTGCCCGTACCCGCCAGGCGGCCGGTGACCGATCACGACGGCGCGCTCGCCTGGTTCACGGCGGAGCATCGGGTGCTGCTCCGGGTGGTCCGCCAGGCCGCCGAAAACGGCTTTGAAGCGTACGCCTGGCAGATCGCCTGGGCGTTGAACACCTTCGTGGCACCGCGCGGCCTGTGGCAGGACCAGCTCGCCATCCAACGGGTCGCGCTGGCCGCCGCAGAGAAGATCGACGACCTCGCCGGTCAGGCCGCCGCTAACCGGCTGCTCTCCCGCGCACTGACCCGACTCGGCGACCACGCCGCGGCCGAGTACCGGCTGAAGCGCGCGCTCGAGCTACACGAACGCCTCGGCGATCCGACTGGTCAGGCCCAGACGCTGCACAACTACTGCGAACTCTGCTACCTGGACGGCCGGCTCGACGAGGCGCTCGCACACGGTCGCGAGGCGCTGCGGCTCTACCGGCTGGTCGGCAACCCCGCGGGGGAGGCCCGGACGCTCAACGCGATCGGTTGGCTGCTCGCCACCACGGGCGACTTCGTCCAGGCCATCGTAAGCTGCACCGAGGCACTCGCCCAGCAACGACGGAACGACGACCGCAACGGCCAGGCCGCGACGCTGGACAGCCTCGGCTTCGCCTACGACCGCCTCGGCGAACGCGACCGCGCGGCCGACTGCTACGAGCACGCGATCCAACTCTTTCGCGACTCCGCCGACCGGTATCACGAGGCGGAGACCCTCCTCCGACTGGGGGACACCCGGGAAGGGATGGGCGACCGGACCGCTGCCGCTGTCGCCTGGCGCCAGGCCGTGCGGATCTACGAGGACGTGGGCGACCCCGCAGCCGGGGAGGCGCGCCGCCGCCTCGAGCGTCTGGTTCCGTCCTAGCTGAATCGGCCTGGAGAGCGGTCTCAGTTGCCGCTGATCCGTCTCTCCAGGCCGCTCGCCGAACCCTGTGGGGCTCGTAAAGTCGGTCCGGCTACGCTGCCTGCGAATATTCGTTGATCAATCCGCCTAGGATCGGTCGCCGTTGGATCCGCACAGTTCAGGTCGACAACGTGCGGCGCAGGATTCGGCGGCTGCTGATCCAGCGATCGATGTGGGCGGTGGCTGTTGTAGTGGGCCGTGTACTCGGCGAGGACGGCCGCGAGGTGGCGCTCGCCGACGATGAGCATCCGGTCGGTGCACTCCCGGCGTACGGTGCCTACCCATCGTTCGGCGAATGCGTTCGCCCGGGGCGCCTGCGGCGGGGTGTGGGGCTCGTAAATCGGGTTTTGGCTACGCGGCCTGCGTGTATTCGTTGATCGGCTCCGTTGCGTTGAGAGTTGGCATGATCGAGGCAGGGTTGAGCAGTGAAGTCGTTGACCCGCTTCCGCCCGTGGCTGCCTCCGAAGTCGGCGTTCGCCGGGTTCCGGTTCCCGCCGGAGGTGATCGTGGTCGCGGTGCGCTGGTACCTTCGCTACAACCTGTCCTACCGGGACATTGAAGAACTGCTGGTCGAACGCGGCGTCGAGGTCGACCACGTCTCCGTCTACCGGTGGGTGCAGCGGTTCACCCCGCTGCTGGCCGACGCCGCCCGATTCAGCCGGCACTCACCAGGCGACAGGTGGCACGTCGATGAGACCTACGTCAAGGTCAACGGAATCTGGCACTACGTCTACCGGGCGGTCGACCAGCACGGGCAGGTCATCGACGTGCTGGTCTCGGCCCGCCGCGACGCTGGCGCGGCCCGGCAGTTCTTCCGACGGGCGCTGTCGACGTTGAAGGTGACACCCAACGAGGTGGTCACCGACGCAGCGCCGGTCTACCCCGGCGTGCTCGACGCGCTGATCCCGTCCGCGTGGCACCACGTCGAGCAGTACGCGAACAACCCGATAGAAGCCGATCACAGCCGGCTCAAACACCGGTTGAGACCGATGCGCGGATTACGAACAATCAAGACAGCACAGGTGATCATCGCCGGCCACGCGTTCATGCAGAATCTGCGCCGCGGACACTACGAACTCGCCGTCGACGTCCCGCCGGCAACGCGGGTGCCTGCGGCGTTCGCCGACCTCGCCCTGACGATCTGACCTCGGACCGACACGGGTTCAACGCGTCCGTCGATCCCACAACGCAACGGCACCCCGCCGGATGTCGTGGACGCGGAGACGGTGGCGATGATCTACGACGAGGTCGACGGGTTGGGTTTCTTCGCCGAGTTCGGGCTGGCGGAGGCGGCGTTCGGCGATCCGGACCTGCTGCGGCGTCGCCGCTACCGGGAGCACACGTTGGCGTATCTGCAGGATGACAGTGTTGGCCCGCTGGTGCTGCGGCGACTGGCTGCGCGTGATCCGGAGCGGGCCAGTGTGGTGTTCCGGCGGCTGTTGAAGAAGCCGCGTTTCGACTGGACCCGCGACGGCGAGGAACTCCTGCGCGCGTACAAGCCGGAGCACTTCCGATGGACGCCGCGACCGCGGGTCAGCCCGTTCAGCGAGCGGTTGGCCGCCTACGCGCGCCGACGCTGAGGCATCGTCAGGTGCTGGGCCAGGTCCATTCGGGCCTCGGCCGGGCCGGAAACGGCGTGAGGCCGAGGTGGCGCCGGTAGGCGGCGTGGATCCAGGCGGTGACCGTGTCCGGCGGGAACGTCAGGTCGGCGAAGGTGACGTCGCCCGCGCCGTGCGGGCCATGGCAGGTGGCGACGATGCCGCGTGCCTCGTTCGTGTAGTCGATGGAGGTGAGGGTGACCGGGGTGCCCAGCAGGGTCGCCGCGACTGGCAGGGGAGTCTCGTCCTCGATCACGGTGAGGAACGCGCTGTGCTGCTCGTCGGCGTCGTAGGCGTCGACGATGATCGTCTCGATCACATTGTCCAGATCCCGGTCACTCGGCACCCCCCACACGATAGGGCGGCGCGTTCCCGAGGTCCGGGTCGCGGTCTGCTGAGATGGACAGATGACCGGTGACGAGCTGACGGTGTTGGTGGACCGGCTGCGCTGGGATCGCCGGCAGGATCCCTACCGGGGCCGGCGTGAGTTCTCGCAAACCGCCCGCCAGGTGGCCGACGAGTGTGATCGGTTGGTCGCCGAGGCCCGGGCGGATCTCACGGTGCCGGTGCTGCGGAAGGCTGTCGACCGGATCACCCGAGCCCTGATGTACCTGGACGACTCCTCCGGGATCATCGGCGACGACTTGCAGGAGCTCATGGACCTGTACGCGAAGGCGTGCGCGGCGGCACTGCCGAACCCGGTCAGCCTGGCCGGCTGGCTGGTGAAGCTGGAGTGCGACGGTCCCGGCTGGCCCCGCATCCGGTTGGCCGGCTTCGCTCCCGCGCTGGGGGAGCGGGGTATCGCCGAGGTGGAGCGGCTGGTCACCGAGCGGGCATGTACCGCCGACCCGGAGTCGTGGACCGCCGCGTTCGCTGTCCGTGACCTGCGCGAGCAGCTCGCTGAGGTGTCGGGCGACGTCGACCGGTACGTCGCGGTGCTGGCCGAGCACCTGACCAACGCCGTGCAGTACCAGCGGATCGCCGAGGCGCTACGTGCCGCCGGGCGCTGGGACGAGGCGATCGACTGGGCCCGGCGGGGCGTGGCCGCCAACGCCGGCTCCCCGTACACCGACCGGCTCCGTGACCTTTTGGTCGATATGCTCGTCGCCGCTGGCGACACGTCGGGTGCCGTGCGGGTCCGGTGGGAGGAGTTCGCACGGCATCCCACCACCGCGGGGTACCGCTCCTTGATAGACACGGTGGGGACGGCCGGCGGCGACGATCCGACGGCGCGGGCAATGGAGGTGCTGCGCGACCGGGTCGACCAGCAGCCGGCGTACGCCTCGGAGCTGATCGACGTGCTGCTGGAGGTGGGCCGTGACGACGAGGCATGGCGGGTTGCCCTGCACCACCGGCGGTGGCTCGGCGGACCGCAGTGGCAGACCCTGCTGCATAGGCGGGCCGCGACGCATCCGGAGGAGGTCATCCAGCCGTACCGGGATCTCGTCGAGCAGGCGATCCTCAACTCGGCCGACAAGCGGCGCTACCGGCAGGCCGTCGCGCTGCTGACCGCGCTGCGCGCGGTGTACCAGGCGGCCGGAAAACCCGCGGCGTTCGGGCGGTACCTCGCGGAGCTGCGGGTCGAGCACAAGCGCCGGCCGACGTTCCTCAAGACCCTCGACGCCGCTGGGCTGTAGCTGATCAGCCTCCCGATCCCGGGCTGGTGGAGCATGAAGCCGCAGCACGGCGTCGGTCCCCCGGTCGCTGAACGAACGGGCCGGCAGTCTCGCGGCCGGGTGGGGCGCGGAAGTACGGTGGTCGCCGACCACCACGGCATCCGGAAGTGGACACATGCTCGACGTACGCCACCTCGATCTCGAAGAAATCGCCACGGCGCTGCAGGACCAGAGCGCGTACGACTACCGCTGGCTCATCGATCCGGCCAGCGGCGAAATCATGATGTGGACGGCTGACGGAGGCATCGACGGGAACACACCCGTGGACCTCGACGAACTCGATCTGGTCCCGATCGAGGCGTTACCGTCCTCCGTCTGGCACCGCGACATGGCCGACTTCGCCGAGCGGCTCAGCGACGAGCAGGCGGGACGCAGGCTCCTGCGGGCGATCCAGGGCAGGGGCGCGTTCCGCCGGTTCAGGGACGAACTGCACGAGGAGTATCCGCACCTGCTGACGGCCTGGCACGCCTTCCACCATGCCCGGGCAACCCGCCGAGCCATCGACTGGCTCCTCGACAACTCCCTCATCGATGACGCCGCCGCGAGCAGTTGTCGGACCGAGTACCCCGACCCGGACGGGCCGTGAGACGAACGGGCCCGGTAGACGGAGGCGCCAGGGCAGGGAGGCCCTACTCGACTTCTCGAAGTAGGGCGGTCTGCCATGCGGAGACGCGAGTCCGCATTCCGGCGATCTCATCCGGCGTCAGACCGTAGTCGGTGAAGTCTTCGTCATCGAAGCGGTCGACATGGCGAAGCATCGCGGCGAACCTGCCTCGGTCGAATCCGTCGTCGGCTGCGTGGGCGAGTTCGCAGAGCTGGTCGAGGGTGTACCGGCCGCCAGTGATGGCGGCATCGATGTCGAGGAAGTCGCGCGCGGCTGCCCGGTTGTAGAGGGCATCCATCTTGCCGGCCATGACGTCATCGGGGTGCAGGACCGGACCGATGTCCATCTGAACGGGTGGTTGGGCGCGCCAGTTCGCGACCAGTTCCACGCGGTGCTGCTGGTCTGGGTGGGCTGGGTCGGTGACGTGTAGCCGAGCGAATGTGTCGAGTCGAAGGTCGATGTGGACGCGGTAGCCTTTGGCGCCGTAGGCGGCGATCACCTCGTCCACGGCGGTGGGGAAGTCGGCGCGGCGTTGCCAGTCGGCGAACAGATCGACGGCTTCGCTGGGGCGGTCGAGGATTCCGTGTGCGGCGATCGCATGCCCGCCGGCCAACGCGAACCCGTACTGGCCGCCAACCTGTAGGGCGATCTGCGCCAGCTGGCGATGGATCGGCGGGGTCTGGTCGGCCACTATGCGTCGTGTCGGCGCGCGCTGGCCAGTTCGGGAAACCGTGCTTCCCACAGATGGCGAACCTGTGGGGGCAACACCAGGCTCGGCCACAGGCGCAGCAGCCTCGCGCCGTCCAGCCATTGGGTGAGGTCGTCGGGGGCGATGGCCTCGCGCAGCACGGTCTCGTACATGCTTGCCAGTCGACGCGGGTTGCCCAGGTCGTAGCGTGCCCGCCCGGACCAGTCGAGTCGGCGATCCAGGCTTACCACGCCGCTTGTCGGTCCGCGCAGATCGTCGAGTCGGTCTGCGACGACGTAGGGCCGCTGGTCGGCGTAGCGGGAACCGACCGGCGCTCCGCCGGTATTGGCACCACCCATGATCGACCAGCCTCCTCACTCAGAGGGCGTCTGATTCAGGTATTTTGCGAGTGATGTGATCTTCAGATGTCTCGCCAGGTTGGGGTGGTTTCGGCGGTGACGCGTTTGGTGAGGTTGTCGATCATCGCGATGCGGATCATGCTGGCGGAGTTGCCGGGTAGGGCTTCGTAGTCACGGGCCAGGCGCCGG
>NZ_JBEXIK010000078.1:0-18579 GCF_040608515.1 Micromonospora sp. NPDC005173 | reverse complement strand
TAGTGCTTTGTTAGGTTCTGTGGCGTTTGTTGCGGTGTAACGGTTTCAGGGGTTGATGGCAGGTGATGCAGGCGCCGGTCCAGGTCGCGAGTAGTCGTTGCAGCTCGCGGATGACGGTGTAGAGGGTCAGGCCGGCGCAGCCGCTTTTGGGTCCAGGCGCAGTTCGGTGATGAACAGGTGCGCGGCGGTGGCCAGGGTGACGAGACCCCCTCGGCCACACCGACACCACGGAGCTGGCCATCGTGGTCGCCGGTCCGCTGGTGTTCCTCGTCGGCCGCACCGTGTACGCGCTGGTGGTGTTCCGGGCGATGCTGTGGCGGCTGCCGATCGGCGTGGTCGTCCTGTCGGTGGGGGCGCCGATGGCGCGGGGCCTGCCGCCGCTCGCGATCGCCGGGGCCATGACCTTTGGCATGATGGCGATCGCCTTCATCCCGCACTGGGGCAACCGGTGTACCGCACCCGCTGGCACATCCGTACCCGCTGGTGATCCGGCCGCCCACGGCCCCGCCGCCCTACGTATGAGGCAGATGCGCCGGCCGCGCCGGAGCAGCGGCTGTGACGCAGGTCACTCTGGATGAACTTTCACCCGCCGGTCACGTCCGGAGCACCCGGATACCTCTCGCGTTCATCTAGGGAGAATGATGCGGTCAGTTCGTACGTTATCGGCGCTGGCACTGGTGGTGCTGGGCGTCTCGGCGGCGGTTCCGGGAGGGTCGCCGGCGTCGGCGCAGCCCCGGGCCGCCAAGCCGGCGACCACACCCGCGGTCGCGTCCAAGCCCCGGACGGTCACTCTGCTCACCGGCGACACCGTCCACGTCAGCACCGTGAACGGCCAGACGGCTGTCAACGTCGTGCCGGGCAAGGGACGGGAACGGATCCCGTTCATCACCCACAGCGCCGGGGAGGACGTGCGGGTCATCCCCGCCGACGCCGTCGGCCTGCTCAACAGGGGCAAGCTCGACTCCCGGCTCTTCGACATCTCGATGCTGGTCGACTTCGGCTACGACGACACCCGGGCCACCCTGCCGCTCATCGTCCAGCACAGCAGCGCCGCCCCCGCCGGCCTCGCCGGCGCCCGGACCACCCGGGAACTCTCCGGGGCGAGCGCCGTCGCCCAGACCCGCGCGAACGCGGTGTCCTTCTGGAACAACGTCACGTCCGCCGCGAACGGCACCGAGCGGCAGCTGCGGGCCGGGTTCGACAAGATCTGGCTCGACGGGCTGCGCCACCCCACCCTCGACGTCAGCGTCCCGCTGACCGGCGCCCCGGAGGCCTGGAAGGCCGGCTGGACGGGTACAGGGGTGAAGGTCGGCGTGATCGACACCGGCGTCGACCAGACCCACCCCGACCTGGCCGGCCGCGTCGCCGCCGCCGAGAACTTCACCGCCGACCCGGACACCCTCGACCGGGTCGGCCACGGCACCCACGTCGCCTCCACCATCGCCGGCAACGCGGCCGCGTCGCAGGGCCGTTACAAGGGCATGGCGCCCGGCGCGACCCTCTACAGCGCCAAGGTCTGTGTCGAAGAGGGCTGCCCGGAGTCGGCGATCCTGGCCGGCATGACCTGGGCGGCGCAGCAGGGCGTCAAGGTCGCCAACATGAGCCTCGGCGGCCCGGACAGCCCAGAGACCGACCCGATCGAGGCGGCCGTGGCCGACCTCACCCACCGCTACGGCGTGCTCTTCGTCGTCGCCGCGGGCAACAGCGGCGAGGCCGGCGAGTCCACCGTGAACTCGCCCGGCAGCGTGGCCGAGGCGCTGACCGTGGGCGCCGTGACCAAGACGGGCGAACTGGCCTCTTTCTCGAGCCGGGGCCCGCGCGCGGGCGACGCCGGCATCAAGCCAGACATCACTGCGCCCGGCGTCGGCATCGTCGCCGCGCGCAGCTCGACCTCCGACATGCCGCCGGCCGACGAGAACCCGCAGTACACCAGCCTCAACGGCACCTCGATGGCGACTCCGCACGTGGCCGGCGCGGCGGCGATCCTGACCCAGCAGCACCCGGACTGGACGCCCGAGCGGATCAAGTCCACGCTGATGGCGGCCGCCCAGCCGAACACCGCCATCGGTGTCTACGAGCAGGGCGCCGGCTTCCTCAACGTCGCCCGGGCGACCCAGCAGAGCGTCACGGCGAGCCCGGTCAGCGTCGCCTTCGAGCGGAGCACCGCCGCGCAGAAGAGCACGGTCACCTACGCGAACAGCGGCTCTGCCGCCCTCACCCTGGCCGTCTCCCTGGACGCGAAGGACGCCGACGGCGCCCCGGCCCCGGCCGGCCTGTTCAGCCTCAGCGCCTCCTCGGTGACCGTCCCGGCCGGCGGCACGGCCACCGTGACCGTCAACGTGCAGGCCAGCGCCGGCCTGCCCGACCGCTACTTCGGCGGTGAGGTGACCGCCACCGGCGGCGGCGCGCAGGTGCAGACCCCGGTCGCGCTCGACGTCGCCCGCCACCAGCTGAGCCTCAAGCTCATCGGGCCGGACGGCGGAGCGCCCACGCCCGAGCAGGGCTGGGTGACCGTCCTGACCGACCTGGACCGGCAGAGCATCCTGGTGCTCGGCGACCCCTCGACCACCACGTACCGGATCCGCGCGGGCCGCTACCTGGCCCAGACGTACATGGAGAACGGCGACGCGAACTCCCCCCAGATCACCTCGATGGTGCGTCCGAGCCTCGACCTGACCAGGGACCAGGCGCTCACCGTGGACACCCGCCTGGCGAAGCCGATCGCAGTGTCGGTGCCGAACCCGAAGGCCACCGCGGTCTTCCAGGAGTCCGGCTGGACGATCCGGACCGAGCAGCCGCAGATCTGGGGCAGCAACGACCCGTACGGCGTGCTGATGAACGTCCCCTTCGAATACGTGCGGACCGCGCAGATCGGGGCCGGTAAGACCCAGGGCTTCGCCTCCTACGTCCACGGGATGTGGGGCCAGGTGGCCCAGGACGGCAGCCTGCACAACAGCCCTTACGTCTACCGGGTCTACCTCTACGAACCCGAGAAGATGATGACCGGGCTGACCCGCAAGCTGCGCGCGGACGACTTCGCCACGGTCCGCTCCCAGATCAGCGCGGACGTGGCCGGCGTGCCGGTTGCGCGGACCGCGGTCGCGCACGCGCCCGGCAACTCGCCGGTCTACCGCGACGAGCGCGTCGCCCCGCCGAGCTTCACCTACGACGTGCCGAGCACCGTCACCGAGTACTACAACCAGGACAAGAAGGCGGTGTGGCAGTCGACCTCGGCGCAGCTGGGGTACACCTATTACCAGTCGCCGTGGACCAGCTTCAAGCCCGGGCGCACGTACTCGGTGAAGTGGGCCAACGCGGTCGCCGGGCCGGTCTTCCCGGAGCCGAACTTCGGCCAGCAGTACGCCACCCGCTACTGGGGCGACACGATCGGCGGGCCGGGGCCGCTGCACGGTGACGGCGCTGGGCACATGGGCTTCCGGCACGTCGTCGGCGGCAGCGTGCAGGTGGACCTCTACCGCAACGGGGTCAAGATCGGCGACGCGAACGAGGCGCCCTGGGTGTGGGACGTGCCGGCGGAGGCAGGTGACTACCGGCTGGCCGCGACCTTCCGCAGCGACCCGGCGTTCACCCTGTCGACGGTGGTCGACGCGGAGTGGACCTTCAAGTCCGCGCACGTGAGCGACGGCAAGCTGGTGAAGCTGCCGATGACGGCGATCCGGTATACCCCGGAGCTCGACATCGACAACCGGGCACCGGCCGGCCGGCTGTTCGCGATCCCGGTCTCGCTCGACCGTCAGATCGGGGCGGGGCCGGGTCGGACCAAGACCTTGACCGTCGAGGCGTCCTTCGACGACGGCAAGACCTGGCGGAAGCTGTCCGTGCAGCGCTCCGGCGAGAAGGCGGTCGCCTGGGTGAACAACCCGGCCGGCACCGGCTTCGTCTCGCTGCGGGCCGCTGCGACGGACACCAGCGGTAACACGGTCAAGCAGACCGTCATCCGCGGCTACCGGTACTGAGGGTCGGCCCCGGACGCGGCGCCCGTCGGCGCCGCGTCCGGGTCACCGGTGCCAGAGCAGCCGGTCGCGGATCCGCCGGGCCATCGGCGAGTCCGTCCCGTCGAGCTCGGCGAGGGCCTCGCTCCACGCCTGCCCGGCCAGCGCCGGGTCGCCGTTGGCGGAGTGGAAGTCACCGATGGAGACGAGCACTTCCGCGGCGTGGTGGGCGGCCCAGGCGTTGCGGAAGGTGTCGATCGCCTGCTGCCAGGTCGCCATCGCGTGCGGCAGGTTGTCGATCATCGAGTACGTGTGCGCCAACCAGGCCTGGGCGGTGCCCACCCCGTGCAGATCGTCGAGGGCCTCGAACTGCCGCCGCGCCTCGATGAACATGCCCAGCGCCTCGGCGTGCCGGCCCAGCCAGCCCTGTGCCCGCGCGATGGCCAGCAGGGCGTTGGTCGCGCCCCGCGCGTTGCCTTCGGCGCGAAAGAGCGCCCGCGCAGCCTCGGCATGCTCGATCGCCTCGTGGTAGCGCCGCTGCTCCAGCCGGATCTCGGCGATGTTGTTCTCCACGTGACCCTGCTCGGTGCGCCGGCCGAGCCGGTCGAAGAGCGCCCGAGCGTGCTGCAGGTGCGACAGACCACGGTCCAGATCGGCCAGGAAATAGTAGGCGCCGGCGAGGCTGCGGTGCAGCTGGGCCTGGGCGGCGGGGTCGTCATCGGTCGCGGCGAGGCCGTTGCTCGCCACCGCCGCCCACTGCTTGAACTGCGCGGTGTCCTGGAAGAAGTTCTGCAGGGCCAACGCGATCAGCCAGGCCGTGCGAGGCCGGCCGCGCTCCTTGGCCCGCGCGACGATGTCGGTCAGCACCCGCTGCTCGGCGGCGAACCAGGCCATCGCGTCGGCCCGTCCGGTGAAGCCGCGGCCGGTGACCCCGAGCTCCGCCGGCTCCGGCGCCGGCAGCGGCACCTGCGGCTGCAGGGGCAGCTGAGCCGCGTACGCACTGAGCTGGTAGTAGTCGTAGACCCGCTCGATGGCAGCGTCCCGATCTGCCGCGTCGTCGTGCTCCTCGCCGAGTTCCACGGCATAGGCGCGCAACAGATCATGCATCCGCCAGCGGCCGTCTCCTGGCTGGACCAGCAGCTGCGCCCCGAGTTCGGCGAGCAGGCCGCGGGCGGAGCGCAGGGACACGCCGCCTAGGGCGGCCGCCGCTTCCGTGCTCAGCCCTCCGGCAGGGTGCAGGGGCAGCAGCCGGAAGAGCCGGGCCGCCTCGGGAGTCAGGGCCCGGTAGGACCAAGAGAAGATCGCTTCCAGATCGGCGTGCGCGTCCCCGAAGCCGGCCAGCCGGCCGTCGGCCTCGGCCAGCTCACCGGCGACCGCGGGCAGGCTGAGCCCGGGCCGGCCGACGCTGCGGGTGGCGACCAGCGCCAGGGCCAGCGGCAGCCGGCCGCAGCGCGCGATGATCTCGTCGACGGCGGCCGGGTCGGCGACCGCCGCGTGGCCGAGCCGGCGGGCGAGCAGCTCGCGGGCCTCGCCGTCGGTCAGCAGGTCGAGGTGCAGCGGGTGGGCGCCCGCCGGGCCGGTCACGTCGGTGATCCGGCGGCGGCTGGTGGCGATGACGAGACTGCCGCCGGTGCCGGGCAGCAGGTGCCGGATCTGGTCCCAGTCGCGGCAGTTGTCGAGCAGGATCAGCATCCGGCGCTCGGCCAGGATGCTGCGGTAGAGGCCGGCCTGGGCGTGCAGCTCGGACGGGATGGCGGCCGGCGCGACCCCGAGGGACCACAGGAAGCCGCGCAGCGCCTCCGCCGGTGTCATCACCGAGTCGCCGGAGTCGAAACCGCGCAGGTCCGCGTGCAACTGCCCATCGGGATACCTGGCGGCCAACTGCTGGGCCAGGTGCACCGCGAGGGTGGTCTTTCCGACGCCGGGCATTCCGTCGATGACCAGCGCGGTGGTCCGCCGGTCTTCGGCCAGCAGCCCCTCCGCTGCGGCCACGACGTCGCGGCGGCCGGTGAAGTAGGGGTGGTCGGCCGGCAGCTGCGCCGGCAGCTCGGCCCGGGTCGACGCCGGGGCGTCGTGGTCGAGCAGGCTGTCCCGGGCCGCGCGCAGGTCGCCGCCCGGCTGGATGCCGAGCTCGTCGGCGAGCCGGTGCTCGATGTCGGCATAAGCCGCGAGGGCCTCGGCCCGCCGGCCGTCCGCGGCGAGCGCGAGCAGCAGCCGCGCCTGCAGTGCCTCGTCCAGCGGCTCGTACTCGGCGGCCAGTCGAATCGCGGGCAGCACCGTGTGGACGTACCCGGCCCGCAAGGCGGCGTCGGTCGCCGCCCGGACGGCCGCGAAGCGCTCGCCGTCGACAGCGACGAACTCCGGATGGGTCCGGCCTCCGGTCTGCAGGCCCGAGGCGCACCGGTCGCGCCAGAGCGCCAGCGCCTCCTGGTAGAGCTCGACGGCCGGTTCGCCGGAGCTGTCAGCGGCCTGGGCGACCAGGCGCCGGAAACGCAGCAGGTCGAGCGACTCCCCGTCGATCCGCAGCTGGTATTCGGCGCCGTCGCGAATCAGCACCGAGCCGGCTGCCCGCGTCGGCAGGCCCGGCTCGAAGCGCCGCCGGAGCATCCCGACATGCCGGTGCACCACGTTGACCGCGCTGGGTGGGGGATCGGACTCCCAGAGCAGGTCGACGAGTTCGGCGACGCTGACTGCGCCGCCGGCCCGGGCGAGCAGTAACGCCAGGATCAGCCGCTGCTGCCGGGTGCCCAGGTCGATCTCGGACTGGCCGCGCCAAGCCCGTACCGGGCCGAGAACTGCGAAAGAGAGCGGGCTGGTCATCTTGATGCGATCCGTTTAGGGCTGGTTGCCACGATCGCCGCAGCATGGCAGGGCCCGCGCCGCGAGACGGGGCGCGCGTTGCGGCAATGTGATCTTCGACTCAGCGGACGAATCGCCGGCCGGCGAAGTCTTCCCTGCTCAGGCCGCCTTGAGGCCGGTGCGCAGGGCGCGTAGCGCATAGTGGGTCCGGGACTTCACCGTGCCGATCGGGACTCCCAGCCGGCCCGCGACCTCTTCCGGTGACCGCCCGACCAGGTAGACCTCGGAGAGCAGACTGCGCTGCGCCGGGCTCAGTCGGCCGAGCGCATGTTGCATGGCATGCGAGGCCAGCGCCGTTCCGGTGGTGTCGTCCCTGGCGGGGATCCAGCTCATGTCGACGAGATGGACCTCGGCCGGGCGGCCCCGCCGCAGCCGGACGCCGTCGATGACGAGCCGCCGGCCGACGGTGAAGAGCCACCGGCGGGCGGCATCGGGCTCGGCCGGCACCGAGTCGAGGTGGCGCCAGGCCCGCAACATCGTCTCCTGGAGCAGATCCTCGGCGGTCTGCCGCTGGCCGTGGGTCAGCACGAGCAGGAGTCGCAGCACGGCACGGGCGTGCTGCGCGTGCAGCGCGGTCATGCGCTCGGCCCGGCTGGCCGGTGATTCGTCGGGTGCCTGCAGCACGGTATCTCCCTCACACGCAGGAGCAACGGTGATTGAGGCAGGAGCCTAGGGACGATCGATGCGAATGGACTGACGCGTAAGTGCGGATCGAGTGCCGTCGCCGATCGCAATCGGTCACGGACGCGACGTGACCGCCGCGAGCAGGCCGGCCAGCCGCCGGCCGGTCCGGGTCTGTGCGTACGGGATCAGGGCCAGCGCCTCCCGCCACGCCTGCACCGCGGCGTCCTGCTCGCCGGTGGCGGCGAGGGCGTCGCCGAGCAGCGCCAACACCTCCGCGGCCGGCGCTGGCGCCGAGGCCTCCTGGTAGGCGACGGCCGCCTCGCGCCAGCAGTCGACCGCCGTGCCGAGCTCCCGGCGAGCGAAATGCGCCTGGCCGAGCACCTCCCACGCCTCGGCGATGCCCAGCCTGTACTGCGCTCCGCGCGACAGCGCCATCGCCTGCTCGGCGCAGCGCACGGCCTCTTCCGCCCGGCCCAGCTCGGCGTTGCTTCCGGCCATGATCACCAGAGTGTCTGCGAGCAGTTTGTCGTCGCCGACCGCCCGGGCCGGCCCCAGCGCCACGGCAAGCGTCCGGAGGACCTCCTCGTGTCGCCCCTGGGCGCCCAGGATCATCGCCCGGTTGATCCTGGCCCGGGGCTCGTCGGGCAGGCCGAGCCGGGCGAGCAGCTCGACCGCCCGATCGAGATGCCCGACCGCGGTCTCGTGCTCGCCCCGGAAGTAGGCCGCCCCGGCCAGGCTGCGGTGCATCCGGGCCTGCCCGACGAGGTCGCCGCCGGTCCGGGCGGCATCGAGGGCCACCTGGCCGGTCGTCGTCCATTCGGCCCACCGGCCGCTGCGGTCGAAGAAATGCTGCATGCCCAGGGCGAGCTGCCAGGCCTCGGTGTGCCGCCCCTGCCGGGCGGCCCGACCGACCAGCGCGATCAGGACCTGCCGCTCGGCGGCGAACCAGCGCATGGCGTCGCCGTGGCCGGCGAAGCGCAACGGGGTATCGCCCGGCCCCGGCTCGATCAGCGGATGGTACTCGGAGGTCAGCAGCCGTCGGTCCGCCTGATAGCAGGTGGCCCGGTAGAACTGCAGGCAACGCAGCTCCGCGGCGGCGCGCTCGGCCGGGCTGTCGATCTCCTCGCCGAGCTCCCTGGCGTAGGCCAGCAGCAGGTCGTGGGTGCGGTAGCGGCCCGGCAGTTCCTCGCTGATCAGGTGCGCTCGGCTCAGCTCGCCGATCAGCGCCCGCCCACTGCGCACCGAGACGCCGGCCAGGCCCGCCGCCCCGGCGATCGAGATGTCGGGGCCAGGATGGATCGGCAGCAGCCGGAACAGCCGGGCGGCCGGGGCGGAGAGTGCCTGGTAGGACCAGGAGAAGGCGCCACGCAGGCCGGTCTGCGGGTCGTCGCCGCCGAATCCGTCCAGGCTGCCGGGTGCGTGGGCCAGCTCGGCGGCGATCTGCGCCGGTGGCGTCCGCGGCAGGCTCGCCGCGCGGGCGGCCACCACGGCCAGCGCGAGCGGCAGCCGCCCGCAGCTGGCGATGATGGCGTCGATCGCGGCCGGGTCCGCCGCGACGGGGCCGGCAGCGAGCGGCCCGAGGAGCGCCGCGCGGGCCTCGTCGAGGCTCGGCAGACCGACCGGCAACGGGTGAGCGCCGGTCGTGGTCAACAGAGTGCTGAGCCGGCTGCGGCTGGTGACGATCACCAGACAGTCGGGGCTGCCGGGCAGCAGGTGCCGGATCTGTTCGGCGTCGCGGCAGTTGTCGAGCACGATTAGCAGGCGCCGGCCAGCAAGGCTGCTGCGGTACATGCCTGCCAGGGCGTGCAACTCGGCGGGAATGCCCTGCTGGGGCACCCCGAGCGAGCCGAGGAAGCCGCGCAGCGCCTCGGTCGGGCTCATCGCCTGGTCCCGCCCGTCGTACCCGCGCAGGTCGACATAGAGCTGCCCGTCCGGGTAGCCGGCGGCGAACTCGTGGGCGAGGTGGACGGCGAGGGCGGTCTTGCCGATCCCGGGCATGCCGTCGATCGCGAGCACCGCCGACCCGCCCGGGCGCGCGACCGCCGCGCGGGCCTCGGCGATGAGGTCGTCCCGGCCGCTGAAGAAGGGTAGGTCCGGCGGCAGCTGCGCGGGCCGGGGCAGTGGCGACGGTGACCCGGTGCGCGCCGGCCCGGTGCGCTGGTGCAGCAGCCGGTCGTACGCCTCCCGCAGCTCCTCGCCCGGATCGATGCCCAGGTCGTCGGCGAGCCGGCGGCGCACCACCTGGTACATCTCGACGGCCTCCGCCTGGCGGCCGTCGGCGGCGAGCGCGAGCAGCAACCGGCTCTGCAGCGACTCGTCGAGCGGGTGCTGCTCGGCGGCCTGCCGCAACGGCGCCAGCACCGCGCTCAGCCGGCCGCAGCGCTCGGCGGCGTCGGCGGCCTCGCGCACGGCCTGGGCGCGTTCGTCTTCCACAGCGAGGAACGCGGGATGCAGACGGGAGGCCGGCTCCAGGCCCGCGGCGCAGCGGCCGCGCCACAGCCGCAGTCCGTCGAGGGAATACCGCAGCGCCGACTCCGGGTCGCCGTCCTGCAAGCTCCGGCCGGCCAGCCGGCTCAGCGACCGGAACTTCAGCAGGTCAAGGGACTCCTCGTCGGCGCGCAGCCGATAGCCCGAGAGCTCCCGAAGGATGTGCCGGCCCGCCGACCGGTTGGGCAGGCCGGGCTCGAGCAGCCGCCGGAGCACCCCGACGTGCCGGTGCACGACGTTCGCGGCGCTGACCGGGGCCTCCTCGTCCCAGAGCAGGTCGACCAGCTCGGCCAGGGAGACCGGTGAACCGGCCCGGGCCAGTAGCAACGCGAGTACCAGGCGCTGCTGGCGGGCGCCCAGATGCAGCTCGGTGCCGGCGCGGACGACCCTGATCGAGCCGAGCACCGAGAAACCGATCGTCTCGCCCGCCTCCGCCCGCACACCGGCAACGGTAACCGGCCGATCAGCACCTGGAACTTGCGACCACGGGCCCAGGGACGAGGTCGAAGGCTCGCCTCCGGTAGGCCTGGCTTCCGGGTGCCGTCCCCGCCGCCTCAGCCCTCGGCGTCGTGGCCGGCCGCCGGGAGGCTGGCCACGCCATGGCGCAGCGCGGCTCTGAAATCCCGGTCGAGGTCCGGCCCGAGCTGCTCGTGTCGGCGTACCAACTGACGTGCCCAGGTAGGTACGAACAAACGTGCCCAGGTCAGGCGACGTTGGATTGGCCGTCGATGGCGATGAGGCGGTTCTTCAGCCGGTAGCTGGGTCCGTTGATCGCGACGACGTCACAGTGGTGCAGGAGGCGGTCGAGGATGGCGGTGGCGAGGACTTCGTCGCCGAAAACTTGGGCCCATTCGCCAAAGCTCTTGTTCGAGGTGAGCAGGGTGGAGCCTTTCTCGTATCGCTTCGAGATCACTTGGAAGACGAGGTTGGCTTGGGCGCGTTCGAGGGGCTGGTAGCCGACCTCGTCGATCACGAGGACGTTGGGCGTAGGTAGGTGTGCAGCTTGCGGGCCAGGCGTCCGATGGCGTCGGCGGCGGTGAGGTGGCGGACCATGTCGTCGAGGCTGGTGAAGTAGCGGTAGACGCGTCGCATGACGGTGTGGATCAGCCGGGTGTCGTCTTCGGTTGCCCGGAAGATTCGTGGCGGGGTGTCGGTGACGTCGGCCAGGACGAGCCAGCCGCCGGGGCGCAGTCGGGCGATCATTTGCTCCAGTGCCTCGGCCGGGTGCGGCAGTGCGCCGTGCAGCCATCGGGCAACGACGACATCGAAGTTGTCGGACTCGCCGGGAAGGTCGTCACCGTTCAGGTCCCGCTGATAGACGTCGATGATGCGCGTTGGGTTGAGGTAGCTGGTGTCCTTGTCGACCGCGGTGACCCTGCCGTGGGGGCCGACGAGGCGGGCCAGGTAGGCGGTGACCTCGCCGCCGCCCGCGCCGATTTCCAGGACGCGCTGGCCGGGTTGAATGTCGAGTCGGTCCAGTTCCTGCCGGATGATCGGGTCGAGCAGTACACGCAGTCGGGCAGGGCGCAGTTGGCCGCTATGAGTAGTGGTCATCGCGGTGATTCCTTTCCTGGTTCGAGTTCGGGCGTGCAGGTGGGCAAGCCACAAACGGGAACGGCGGGGCGTCTCCCGTTGGTCCGGGGAGGCCACGGGCGGCGTGTTGGTGGCGGGTGGCTCTCAATAGCGGTGGGGCGCGTGGGTGTGGGTGAGCAGGAGCAGGTAGACGCGTGTGCGCCAGCCGGTCGGCGTGAGGATGGCGCGTTCGTAGGCCAAGACGCCCCCGGTGCTTGCGTGCAGGATCAGCAGCCGCTCACGGCCGATGTCGCTGGTGGCGGCTACGGCGATGCCGGTGCGGCCGACGTGGCCGAGCGTGCTGGGGTGTGTGGTCATCCCGGTGGTGTCTGCGAGGGCCTGTGCGGCGAGGGCGCGTTGCGGCGGGCCGGGGCTGTGCCAGGTGGCGAGCGCGGCGAGACCGGCCACGAGTCCTATGGTCCTGTTGATCTGCGCGTCCTGCAGGCTCGACTGGGCGCGGAGCCAATCGGTGCTGCGGTAGGTGTGGAACAGATTTCTGTTGTGTAGCCACCCTGGCGGCCAGAAGTCGTGCGTGACGGCAACCCCAAAGTTCGGGTGCTGGGTCATCAGCGCGGCACCGGAGTCGTCGTCGGCGTACCAGCGCACGATGTCCCGCGTGGTCTGCTCGCCTTCGTTGTCGTACCAGGCGCGGTGGTGGACCAGATTGAATCGGCCGACCGCCGAATCGCAGGGGTCCGCTGCTGTCTGGCGCGCTAGGTGGAGCAGGATCGGGCGCGCCGGTTGGCCAGGCCGCAGCATCGTCGCCATCGGGGTGGCGCGGTGCCGGCGAGATCATCGTTCGGCGACGGCACGTCGCAACCGTCAGACGGGGCGAGTAGAAGCGGCGACTCTTGACTGGGCGGCGGGGGCACCTGCCCGGCGATGAGGGCAGTGACGAGGATGGCCACCCCGACTTTCCCGCGATATGCCCACCGGCCAGAGGCGGCGACGGACGACAAAGACGCAGTGCGGGTGTCCACACCGCCCGAAAGGACAGCACGCGGTGCGGCCATGGCATCGCCGGGACGGCTCTGGGCGCCGGTGGGGATGGGGCTCACAACGTCCTACTCGGGACTGATAGACCGTCCCGTCGCGCCCGGGGTCGCGGGATCAACTGTGGTGGTGCGGTGGCGGTGAGGTCGGCGACGAAGGCGTCGACCTGGCCGTGGGTGACGCCGGGCGTGCAGATGAGATTGAGCCCGAGGTGCTGGAGCAGCGCCCGGGCGGTGGCGACGCGGTCGGTGTCAGCGGTCATCGGGACTCTTCGAGGATGCGGGCGTGTAGGTCCGCCAGGACCGCCGCGATGGTGTGTGAGGGGTGCACGACGAACAGATCCCGGCCGGGGAGAGCGGCCAGGAGCACCGGATCACCGGGAGCGATGCCACAGAAGTGGCGGGCCGCGGCCGGCAGGGGCAGTTCCTGACGGGTGCCCACCACGTGCGCACCGTCGGGCGCCGGGGTGATGAGCACGGCGGCGTGCACGACGTCGACGTGCAGGGCGAGGCCGGGAGTCCAGCCCAGGGCGCGCAGCAACGGGCGGGCGGTCACTCGACCGGCGGCATCAGGGCGGGCCACATCGAACAGCACGTCGTTGGATGCCTGAACCGCAGGTGGGGGCAATGTCGGCAGGGGCGCTGGCTCCGGCGGTCTGACCGGTAGCGGGCTGGGGATGAGCGCCTCGACGAGCTGCTCGAGGTCCCGGCGTTGAGGGGGGCGTCGGCGGTTCATGGTCGCCGCCAGCAGCGGGGTCTCGCCGGTCTCAGCGCAGGGGGAAGCGCCCCCGATGTTCGCTATGAGCATGGGTGCTTCGTGACTTCGTCAGGCGAGACGCGAGGATCGGTTGATCTCTCGCGAATCTCCACGAAAACCGGTGTCCGAGGGGCGAGACGACCCATTGCCCCACCGCCGATTACGCTCGGCACGACTCTCGAGCTCACGCAAATCTAGCGACACCGTGGACATCAACTGGAGCGACCGCACGGTTGTCAAGGCCGGGGCAGAAACCGGTCTCGACCGGGAGTTGTATCTGCCCCGCGGCTGGTGCGACGACTTCCTCGAGGAGCTCACCGAGGTAGTTCAGCAGGAACCCGTTGACTTCGGCCGAAAGCGTCTGATCTGGATCTTCTTCGCTGGCATCTCAAGGGTAGGTTCCGAAGTTAAGCCTTGCCCGCAGTCGGCCTCAACAGGACGACCGGCGAATGCTCGCGGTGGCTTTCTCCATCCGCGGACATGCAGCTCGGCGATGCCGCTGGCAGCCGCTCCGTCCCCCATCCATAGTGGTTGCCCGCTCGGCGGATGTGATACGCGGTCCGGACGGGCGACACTGGCGAGATGTCAGCGAGGGGACACTGACCGTGATCGCACCGTCGATCGCCGTAGAGGGCCCGGCCTGGGGCGAGCCGGGGCTGACGGCGCGTGCCGGCCGATACCCGTTGGCCGTGGAGGCGCCGGTCATGGCGGGCGTCGACATCCTGGTCCCCGGCGTCTCCACGCTGAGCCACTACGCCCGCTACTACGCCCTCTACTGGGCGCTGGCCGCCCACGCGGAGGCCACCGGCCTGGACGAACAGCGGTGCCGGTGGCTAATCCGGCGGACCGAGGTGGCGCTCGCGGTGATCTCCCGGGCCGCCGGCACGGACGGTCCGGATCCGGCGCCGGCGCACGGCGTGGACGCCCTGGTCCGGCTCGCCTCGGAGCCGGGCCGCGAGTTCAGCGTCGCCGACCGTGAGGGCCAGCGGTCCTACTCGCCCCGGGCCTGGGGTTTCTGGTCCCAGTACGGCGGGTCGAGCATCAAGTTGGGCACCGTGACGGTGGATCGAGGCGCGCTGCGCAGCGGCCGGCACCCCTGCCCGCCGTCGATCGTCGACATGTTCGCCCCGCTGTTCGAGATCGCCGAACGCGACGCCGGGGTGCAGGAGCCGGCGGCGCTGGCCGGCCGGCCCGAGGACCTCAGCGCGCTGACCGCGCTGATGACCGCGACCGTCGCCGGCCGGCACGACCCGGACGACTGGACCGGCGACGACCAGACCCGCCGGGCGACCCTGCGGATCCTCGCCCGCGCCTGCCAGCTGCACCCGGCCATGCCGACCTGGGTGGGGGCGTTCCGAAAGGCCGTCGCGTACGGGGCGGCGGCGCGTGAGGACTCGGTGCTCGCCGGTGACGACCGGACCCAGGCGTGGCGGGGTGTCCTGCTGCGCCACCACTCCGTGGGTGCGTGGCGTCACCTCTGGGCCGCCCTGGTCGGCGAGGTGCACCGCAACGGGCCGGTCACCCGGGAGCACCTGCGCGACTGGTTCGCCGACCAGCTCCCCGCCGGCACGGTCGCCGGCTTGGAGGCGGGGCTGCCCGACCTCGTGGACGGCCGCGGTGATCCGCTCCCCGCGGAACTGGCCCTGCGGGAGGACGAGACGCTTACCGCCAAGGTGGCGCTGCTGCTGCTCGGCGCACGGCGGGCGGACCTGCTCACCGGGACCGCCCGGCGCTACTTCCTCGGTCGTCGGCGGGCCTACCTGGACCCGTCGTGGGTGGCGCAGCGCCGCACCGAGTACGTCGACTGGCCGCTGCGCGACCTGGGTCGCCAGCTGGTCGACGACATGCTCGCCCAGTCCCGGCGGGTGGCGCTGCGCAAGGCGAAGGTCCACCGTGGCGGCACGATGTCGATGCCCAGCCGGTTGCACGAACGCGGTGGAGCGTACGTGGCGGCCACTCGGGAGAGCCGGGACAACATCGGGCTGCGGATCAATCAGCTCGCCGGGCTCGCCGTCCAGCTGGGGCTGCTCACCCCGGAGGTGCACCAGCCCGTTACCCCGCTCGGACTGGCCCTGCTGGACGTGGCACGGTGACCGACGAGGTGCAGTGGTCGTTCCGGTCGCCGCTCAGCCTGCTCGAACGGTGGCGGGACCGGTTCGACGGGGCCCGGCTGCGGGAGCTCCTGGTCACCGGGTACACCCTCGACCTGGGGTTCCTGGAGCGGTTCGCGGTGCCCACCGCCCGGGCGCTCGGCGCGCGGATAACCGTGCTGGCCGACGCTGGGCAGGCGGTGCACGACCCGGTGGACGTGCGGCGCGCGGGTCTGGCGTACCAGCACGGCCACGCGGTCTCCCGGGGCGCGTTCCATCCGAAGCTGGCCGTCCTGCTCGGCGACGACGACGTGTGGGTGGCAGTCGGCTCCGGCAACCCGACGGCCTCGGGTTGGGGCCACAACCGCGAGGTGTGGCTCACCGCCCGCAGCCGCCTCGGCCGTGGCCCACGGCTGCTGCACGATGTGGCGGATTGGCTGGTGGACCTGCCTACGGTTGTGGCCGTACCGAGCTGGATCGCCCTGACCCTCCGGGAAGTCGCCGGGCGGATGCGCCCGGTGGAGGTCGATGAGGGCTGGTCGCAGGTCCGGGTGGTCGGCAACCTGCGCGGTTCGCTGCTCGGTCGCCTGCCCACCGACGCGGTGGCGGAGCTGCGCCTCGCCGCGCCGTTCTACGACCCGCAGGCTGCGGCCGTGCGCGCGCTCGTCAACCGGATGAAACCCCACGCGGTACGCGTCGCGGTGCAGCCCGCCTTCGGCCGGTTCGAGGGCGGCGCACTGCTGCGGGCGACCGAGCCGGCGGTGGAGCGCGAGTTCCGGGTGCTGGCGGCCGGCCCGGCGCTGCACGGCAAGGTGGTCGAGTGGACGACGCCCGCCGGGGTGACCCACGGCCTGACCGGGAGCGCCAACATCACCGCCGCGGCGCTGCTGCGCAGCACCGAGCACGGCGGCAACTGTGAGCTGGCCGTGCTGGCACCCCACCCAGTGTCACTCCTTCCCGAGGGTGAGGAGCCGAGTGAGGCGGCGATGGCCCAGCTGCGGGCGGGCCGGAGCACGAGCGTGGCGGGGAGCCCGGCACCGGTCCTGCTGGGCTGCGCCGTCGTCGACGGGACGCTGCTGGTGGAGCTGGCCGCCCCAGTCACCGGACGGGTGGTGGTGGAGACCTCGCCCTCCGGTGAGCCCGGCACCTGGCAGGCTATGGGCGTCATTCCGGTCGGCCAGGCCACGGCCCGCTTCGTGCTGACGGAGGTGACCGGTGGCGCGGTGCGCACGGTCGTCGACGTCGGCAGCGTACGGGTGGAGTCGGCGGCCGTCTTCGTCACCGATCCGTCCCGGTGCCGACCGGTACGGGACGCGGACGACGCGCCGCGCCTCGGCCGGGGAACGCCCTACGAGGCGATCGAGGTGTTCACCGATCCGGCGCTCGCCGCGCGGTTTACCGCCGACCTGGAACGGCTGACCACGCTCGTGCCGCCCCGGCCCCGCACCCCGTCGGCCCCCTCGGACCGGCAGGGGGTCGACGTCCGCACCGACAGCGACCGCTGGCGGGACTACCTGGAGGACTCCGACCGCGTGCTGGGACCGGATTTGTCCCGCCTCGTCTTCCCGCGCCGCCCACCGACGGTGGGCGACCGTCGGTCGAGCTTTGTCGTCGACGACGTACGCGAGGACGAGCCGACCGAGAAGGAGGCCGACATCGCGCCCGACGCGCCGACGGGCGACGACCCTGCGGCGGACGGCAACCTCCTCGACCGGCTGACCGCGAGCGAGCGGGCCCGCTACCGGGACTTCGCCACCCGGTGGGCGGAGGCGGTCAGCACGCCGACGGTGGACAGCGACCGTGGGTCGCTGCCACCGATGCACCTGCGGATGCTCGCCGCGTCGATGTACCTCACGCTGCTCGCCGAAGGCATGTGGCGCGACGACGGCTGGCGTACCGATCTGCGGTGGCTGGCGTGGGCGCTGGTGCCCGACGACAACGCCCTGGACGAGCTGCCGGCCGAAGCCTTCGCGCACCTGTACGCGTGGCTCGCCCTGGTAGTGGCGACCCTGCGGGAAGGCGCGCGACTGCACGGCAGCCAGGACGCGGACGCGCTGGTGACCGCGGCCTGGCGGGACGCCGCCGAGTGGGTGGCCGAGACCGACCTCGCGCTGGCCGAGGCTCTGCTGCTGCCGGCCGGGCACCTGTTCGCCGTGGTGGCGAGTGCGTCCGCGCTGCGGGAGACCGTCGAGCTCGCGCGCGGCGCCAAGGACGACCCGTACGCCGAGGCCCGGTCGGCGTTCGCCGATGCCGGGCTGGCCGTACGCCTCGAGGAGGGTGTCTGGCGACTCGACGGTGTCACCGGCAACCCGCAGCGGGCCGCCGCCGACGTGGTGACCACGGTGGGGCGGGTTAGCGGCCGAGCGGCGGTGGCGGTGGCCTGCACCGGAAACCGTGCGGTGCTGGTCGCCTGCGACGACCGGATCATGCTGCTGGTCGACTCGCGCACGGCGATGTGGTCGGTGTACGAGCTGTCCTCCGTGCGTACGCCGCTCTCCCTCGTCGCCGGTGCGGTGGGCGGGCCCCCCTCCGGGGCCCGCACCCGTCGTCCGCTGCGCACCCCACCTCCGCAGGTAAGCGAGCTGGGCCAGCTGCTCGGTGTGGACCTCGCCGCCACGGCCGCCGGCCTGAAATCCTGACGTCACGGGCACGACGGTGGCCCCTGCCGTGCCCGGTCGGACTGCCACGTGTGCAGGGCGTGACCCTGCAAAACATCAACGGGGGGTCCGAAGAACGCGTTCTGGACATCGGCTTCGTGCGGTCGCGAGACCCCGAGACGGTGCTTACCGGCTTCGCTGCATCCTGCGACGTCCTGCATGTGATGGCTCATGGCGACCACGCTGTCACTCCGATGTTGATCGGCTCGGACGGCACGGTCAGCATCTCGCTTGAGCATCTGGGCGAAGCTGCGGCAGGCCAGAGCTGGGGCATCTCTAGCGGGCGCCATCATCGCGGACGGCTGCAAGACGGGCACCGGCGTGTGGCAGAAGGCGGTGCAGGACTGCCTACAGGGTAAAGTGACCTACATCGGCACCTCTGCGCTCATTGGTTGGCACGAGAGCGGGTCTTCTGCTCCACGTTCTACGGTGCGCTGTTTCGTGACGTGGGCAGGGGTATGACCCCGGCCGAGCAGGCCCGGGACTACGCTGAACGCGCCATCAGGGCGTACACGCTGCTGACCGACAAGAGTTGCCCGTACCGCGTGATGACGTTGAAGCCAGCAAGCGAGCACAAGTGCTGCTCGC
>NZ_JBEXIK010000077.1:0-18689 GCF_040608515.1 Micromonospora sp. NPDC005173 | reverse complement strand
AGCAAGCCGAAACACCGCCGCCGCTGCCCTGACGTCACCCGCAACCCAACCCGAGCCGTGCGATACACGACCCGCGGCGCAGCGGAATCCCGACGGCGAGGCACAAACCGAACCCAACACCACCGGTACGACAACTTCCCAACCACTCACCAACCCAGCGAACGTTAGCGGCCACCGCACTAGCCGGTGCCCCGACCAGGCCCGCACGTCCGGGCTCGACGTCGGAGACCCGCCTCGCGGGCGTCTCGTACCCTTGACCGGGTGACGAACCCACCCGCCACCATCCCGTTGACCCCCACCCGCCGCGCCGCCGGCCTGTTCGCCGGACTCGCGCTCGGCCTCGCCGTGCTCGCCGGCTGCAGCTCGCAGGGCGCCTCCACAGACTGCGGGCTGGACGCCTGCACGGTCACCTTCGAGCGGGGTGTCGACGCGAGCGCCAACATCCTGGGCGTCGAGGCCAAGCTGGTCGGCGCAGAGAACGACCAGGTGACCGTCGAGGTCGCCGGCGAGCAGCTCACCCTGACCACCGGACAGCAGGCCACCGAGGCCGGGGGCTTCGCGGTCACCCTGGACAGCGTCACCGACCAGCAGGTCAAGATTCGCGTTTCGCGCAACCCGGGCAACTGATCCGGCCGGGCGGCGGTGGCCGACGTTTGGGGATCTCCGGAATCGGAGATTGTGGCGCCATGTCACTTACCCGTAGCGCCGAAGCCACCGCCTCCCGTACGGCGGACAGCCGGTGGCTGGAACTCCTCGCCCGGGCCGGTTTCATCGGCTACGGCATCGTGCACCTGCTCTTCGCCTGGCTGGCGTTGCAGATCGCGTTCGGCACGTCGAGCGACGACGGCGACCAGTCCGGCGCGCTGCGCACGCTCTCCGCACAGCCGCTGGGCAAGGTCCTGGTCATCGCCACCGCGGTGGGCCTGCTCGCGATGGCGATCTGGCAGGCGCTGGAGGCGGCGGTCGGGCACCGCGCCGAGCGGGGCAGGGAACGCGTCGTTGAGCGGCTCGCCTCGACCGGTCGGGCCATCGTCTACCTCTACTTCGCCTGGACCGCGTTCAAGGTCTTCAAGGACGCCGAGTCGAACAGCGCCGACCAGCAGGAGGCGTTGACCGGCAAGCTGATGACCTCCAGTGGCGGTCGCTGGCTGGTCGGCCTGGCCGGGCTGGTGCTCGCCGCGATCGGTGTCGGCCTGGTGATCTACGGAGTCGTCAAGCGGTTCGAGAAGCACCTGAAGACCGGCGAGATGAGCCCGAGGACCCGCAAGCTGGCCCGCCGGCTGGGCATCGCCGGGTACGTCGCCAAGGGCACCGCGTACGGCATCGCCGGCCTGCTGGTGATCGTGGCCGCGGTGAACTACGACCCGGAGAAGGCCCGTGGCCTGGACGCCGCGCTGCACACGCTGCGCGAGCAGTCCTACGGCACCTTCCTGCTCAGCCTGGTCGCCCTCGGCATCGCCGCCTTCGGCGTCTACTGCTTCCTCCAGTCCCGGTACCGCAAGGTCTGAACTGGCCGATTCGGGAGACCGCAGGCACTATTGGGCTTTTGCCTGAAGCGCCGTCGCGCGCCCGGAGGGGAGCACCACACCCGTGCAGAGTTACCTCGGAACGGCCGTCGCCGCGCTCGCCGCAGCGGCGGCCGCCCTGCTGCTGGTCGAGGTCGTCCATCGGGCCATCCGGCGGTTCGGCCGCCGGTCGCTGCTGATGACCGAACTGACCGACCATTCCCACCGCCCCTTCCAGGTCGCGGCCACGGTGCTCGCCGTGCAGTTCGCCGTCCACCTCAGCACCGGGTACGCGGTCGGTGAGGGCTGGCGTCAACTGCTGCTGCACCTGCTCATCCTCGGCGTCATCGCCGCCACGGCCTGGCTGGTCGCCTCGCTGCTGGTGGTCGTGGAGGACACCGCGCTGGCCCGGTTCCGGGTCGACGTACCGGACAATCGGCACGCCCGGCGGGTACGGACCCAGGTGGTGATGCTGCGCCGGTTGACCATCGCGGTGATCGTCGTCCTGGCCATCGGCGTGATGCTGATGACGTTCCCGAGCGTGCGCGGCATCGGCGCCGGCGTGCTGACCTCCGCCGGTGTGGTCGGTGTGGTGGCAGCGCTGGCCGCCCAGAGCCTGCTCGGCAACGTCTTCGCCGGCCTGCAACTCGCCTTCAGCGACGCGGTCCGGCTGGACGACGTGGTGGTCGTCGAGGGGGAGTGGGGCCGGATCGAGGAGCTGACCCTCAGCTACGTGGTGGTGCAGATCTGGGACGACCGGCGACTGATCCTGCCCACCTCGTACTTCACCAGCAAGCCCTTCCAGAACTGGACCCGGACCGAGGCCGCAGTGCTCGGCACTGCCGAGTTCGACGTGGACTGGGCGGTGCCGGTGCAGGCCATGCGCGAGGAACTGCGCCGGCTGGTGGAGGGCACCGACCTGTGGGACGGGCGGGTCTGCGTGTTGCAGGTGACCGACGCCACCGGTGGGACGGTCCGGGTGCGCGCGCTGGTCAGCGCCGCCGACGCGGGCAGCCTGTGGGATCTGCGCTGCCTGGTTCGTGAACACCTGGTGGCCTGGATCCGGGACAACCGCCCTACCGCGATGCCCCGGATGCGCACCGAGTTGGGCGACGCCAGCAGCAACCTGCCCTGGCAGTGGGTGCAGCCACGGCGCCCGGCGCGCCGGGCCGGCGACACCGACGTACCCGACGACGCCCGCGTCTTCGGCGGCAGCGACGACGGCGCCGCCCGCAGCGAAGCCTTCGTCGGCCCCGAAGAAACCCCCGCCCCCCGCCCCTAACCCCTTGTCCGCGGTGATCATGAGGTTGTCGACGGCCGTGACGGCGTGTCGCGTCGCTAACTTCATGATCACCGGCCGGAGAGCCAGAGGGCCGGAGGGCCGGGGGCTGGGTGGGGGAGAGGTGGGGGTGGGGGTGGTCTGGTCCGGGAGGTTTGGTCGGGCTTAGGTGGGGGACCTGCTGCCGGACGTCTCTGCTGCGATCGGGGCCGGCCGGACGCCAGGTCGGCGGCGTGGCAACCGGACAACAGGAACGGCGACCGGGTCGGCGCGCTTTAGGATTGACGGGCGGCGACTCCGGGCATACAGCGCGGTGATGAGGAAAGGAGGACAGCATGGCTGACGTGGCGAAAGCCCGCACATCCCACAACGGGAGCGAGCCCTCCACCGCCGAATTGGTGCAGCGGGCCACCGAGCAGGTCTCCCGTCTGGTGCGGGACGAACTGGCGCTGGCCCGGGCGGAGTTGACCCAGAAGGGCAAGCACGCCGGCATCGGGATCGGCCTGTTCGGCGGCGGCGGAGCGCTGGCGTTCTTCGGCCTGGGCGCGCTGGTCGCCACGGCGATCCTGCTGCTCGACCTGGTGCTGCCCGCCTGGGCGGCCGCGCTGATCGTGGCGGTGGCTGCCTTCCTGCTGGCCGGCATCCTTGCCCTGGTGGGCAAGAAGCAGGTGAGCCGTGCGGTCCCGCCGGTTCCCGCGGCCACGGTCCGCAGCCTCCGGGCCGACATGGACACCGTCACCGCCGCGGTGAAGGACAGGGGACGGTCATGACGGGCAACGGGACCGGCGACACAGAGGCGCTCCGCGAGGAGATCCGTCGCACCCGGGTGGAGTTGGGCGAGACGATGGAGGCGTTGGCCGCCAAGGCCGACGTCAAGGCGCGCCTGAAGGAGTCCGCCGAGCAGGCGCGGGAGCGGCTCCGCGAGCAGGCGGCGCAGACCGTGGCCCGGGTCCGCGGGCAGGCCGTGCGCCGCGCCGAGGACGCGCGGGCGCAGGCACACGAAAAGGGCGAGCGGGTGCGCGCTCAGGCGCACGAAAAGGGCGAGTTGGTACGACGCAACCCGGTGCCGTGGGCGGCCATCGCCGCCGGTGCGGTGGCCACCGTGGTGGTGCTGATGATCGTGCGGGGGAGGCGTAGGTGAGCAAGGGCATCGGCAGGGCCGCGTACCGGCCGGTCGGCGTGGTGTTGGGTATCGCCGCCGGTGCGGCGGCGGGCGCGATCTTCCGGCAGGTCTGGAAGGTCACCGCGGGCGACGGTGAGGCGCCCGTCGCGACCGACGAGGATCGCGGCTGGGGCGAGATCCTGGCCGCCGCGGCGTTGCAGGGGGCCATCTTCGCGGTGGTCCGGGCCGCCGTGGACCGGGGCGGAGCGGTCGGCGTCCGCCGGATGACCGGCCGCTGGCCGGACTGACCAGCGCAGCGACTTCGGCCCCCTACCTGCATCGACGGGTAGGGGGCCTTTCGCACGGCATCGCACGCCGCCCAGCGATCTCAGGCATCCGTCAGGTCACATGTCGGAGAAATTCGTCGGAGAGGTCGTGACAGACTTTTTGGGTCCGTGATTTGCTGGTCCACGCTGCTGCGAGATGGCGTGGGTTGAGAGAAGTCTCCTTCGTGGGGGCCGCCTCAGGCGCCGCTGCTCGAAACGGCCAATCGGCCGTACGGCGTGCACGGCCACCAGTTTTTAGAAGGAGATACACATGGCGCAGGGAACCGTGAAGTGGTTCAACGCTGACAAGGGCTTCGGCTTCATCACCGTCGACGGCGGGGGTGCTGACGTGTTCGTCCACTTCTCGGCCATCCAGACCAGCGGCTACCGTTCGCTGGAGGAGAACCAGCGGGTGGAGTTCGAGATCGCTCAGGGTCAGAAGGGCCCGCAGGCTGAGCAGGTCCGTCCCCTCTGAGTAGTGTGGCCGGCCCCCGCCGGCCAGTGGGGACGATCCGGCCAGGGGTCGTTGTGTAGCCCCGTATTCCTTTCGGAATGCGGGGCTTTCCACGTGCCCCGGACCGGTCGGCCCGCTCCCGGCGCCACTGTGGACCGGGGGCGTCGCTGGTCAGCGTCGGCGGCGGGACCGCAGGCCGAGCCAGAGCACCACCAGCCCGGCCAGCGCCACGAGCGGGCCGATCACCACCCAGATCCGCTCGTCGGTCATCACGCTGCCGTTGACGTAGCCGAGGCCCTGCACCGTCCACACCGCACCGACCACGATCGCCAGCAGGCCGAGGGTGAGCGCAAGCCAACCCCTCATCGCGTCCCCTCTCCGCAGGGCCGGGCGGCGGGCCGCCCCGGGCTCCCAGCATTACCCGCCGGGCGGTGCGGCGCGAGCACCCCGGGTGCGCGGGTCACCACCGGTCGTGCACCTGTGGGCGGATCAGCTCGTCGTAGACCTCGCGCACCCCGGCCAGTTGGTCGGCCGAGAGCGGCGACAGGTCGGCCGCGGCCGCGTTGCGCCGGGCCTGATCGGCGTCGCGTGCGCCGGGGATGACCACGGTGACGCCGGCCTGGTCCAGCACCCAGCGCAGCGCGAACTGCGCCATCGTGCGGTCCGCGTCGACCAGCGGCGCCATTCGGCGTACGGTGGCCAACCCGCGCTCGAAGTCGACCCCGGAGAACGTCTCGCCGACGTCGAACGCCGCGCCGTGCCGGTTGAAGTTGCGGTGGTCGTCGGCCGGGAACTTGGTCTGCTCGTCGTACCGGCCGGAGAGCAGGCCGCTGGCCAGTGGCACCCGGGCGATGATGCCGACCCCGGCCGCCGCGGCGGCCGGCAGCACCCGCTCCAGCGGCTTGTGCCGCACCGCGTTGAGGATGATCTGGACGCTGGCCACCCCGGGCCGGGCGATCGCGGTGAGCGCCTGGTCGCAGGTCTCCACGCTGACCCCGTACCCGGCGATGGCCTTTTCGGCGACGAGGGTGTCCAGGGCGTCGAAGACCGCGTCGTCGGCGAAGACGGCGGTGGGCGGGCAGTGCAGCTGGACCAGGTCCAGGGTGTCCATCCCCAGGTTGGCCCGGGACCGGTCGGTCCACTGCCGGAAGTTGGCCAGGGTGTACGCCTCCGGACGCTGCTCGACCCGGCGGCCCATCTTGGTGGCCACGGTCAGCCCGGCGTCGGGACGGGAGCGCAGGAAGCGACCGATCAGCTGCTCGCTGCGGCCGTCGCCGTACACGTCGGCGGTGTCGAGGAAGGTGACCCCGGCGTCCACGGCGGCGGCCAGCACCGCCATCGCGTCGTCCTCGCTGACGGTGCCCCAGTCGGCGCCGAGCTGCCAGGCACCCAGGCCGACCACCCCGACGGTCCGGCCGAGCCGGTTGAAGCTGCGCTGTTCCATTCCCCGAGCCTAGTGATCGGGTTGCCGAGCTGCCAGGCGAGCCGTACGGTAAATAAGACGGACGTACGGTTTGGGAGGCGACGATGTGGGATCCGGCGACGTACCTGCGCTACGGCGACGAGCGGTCCCGGCCGTTCCACGACCTGGTCGCCCGGATCCCGGCCGAGCGGCCCCGGACGGTGGTCGACCTCGGCTGCGGCCCCGGCCACCTCACCGCCACCCTCGCCGAGCGCTGGCCGGCAAGCCGGGTGATCGGTCTCGACTCCTCGCCGGAGATGATCGACCGCGCCGCCGCCCTGGACGCCCCGGTCGACTTCGCCGTCGCCGACGTGCGGGACTGGCGGCCGGCCGGCGACGAGGACGTGGTGGTGACCAACGCCGTGCTCCAGTGGGTCCCCGGCCACCAGGAGCTGCTGCGGCGCTGGGCCACCGAGCTACCCGCCGGCGCCTGGCTCGCCATGCAGGTCCCGGGCAACTTCGCCGCCGGATCACACCGGGCGCTGCGCGAGGTCGCCGACCGGCCGGCCTGGCGCGCCGAGCTGGCCCCGCTGCTGCGCGCCGACCCGGTCGACGACCCGGCCGACTACGCGGCGCTGCTGACCGGTGCCGGCTGCGCGGTGGACGCCTGGGAGACTACCTACGTGCACCTGCTACCGGCCCGGCCCGACGCCGACCACCCGGTGCTGGCCTGGATGGAGGGCACCGCGCTGCGCCCGGTCCGGGCGGCCCTCGACGCCGCCGGCTGGTCCGCCTTCCGGGCCGAGCTGGGGGTACGCCTCGCCGCCGTCTACCCGCCGCGGCAGGGTCAGGTGTACTTCCCGTTCCGCCGCGTCTTCGTCGTTGCCCGTACCGGCGACCCTGCCGAGGAGAATCCGTGACCGACCTGTCCACCTTCATCGCCGGCCTGCCCAAGGTGGAGCTGCACGTACACCACGTCGGCTCCGCCTCCCCCCGGATCGTCGCCGAGCTGGCCGCCCGGCACGAGGGACGCACCCCGGTCCCGGCCGACCCGGCGGCGCTCGCCGACTACTTCGAGTTCCGCGACTTCGCGCACTTCATCGAGGTCTACCTGAGCGTCGTGGACCTCATCCGCGACCCGGAGGACGTCTGGATCCTCACCCACGAGGTGGCCCGGGAGCTGGCCCGCCAGCAGGTCCGGTACGCGGAGCTGACCATCACCCCGTACTCGCACGTGCGCCGGGGCATCCCCGCGCCGGCGTTCTGCGAGGCGATCGAGGACGCCCGCAAGCGCGCCTCGGTCGACTTCGGCCTCGACCTGCGCTGGTGCTTCGACATCCCGGGTGAAGCCGGCCTGCCGGCGGCCGAGGAGACGCTGCGCATCGCGCTGGAGGAGCGCCCGGAGGGGCTGATCAGCTTCGGCCTGGGCGGCCCGGAGATCGGCGTACCCCGGCCGCAGTTCCGGCCCTACTTCGACCGGGCCCGGGCGGCCGGGTTGCGCTCGGTGCCACACGCCGGGGAGACCACCGGCCCGCAGACGATCTGGGACGCGCTGAACGAGCTGGGCGCCGAGCGGATCGGGCACGGCATCTCCGCCGCGCAGGACCCGGAGCTGCTCGCGTACCTGGCCGAGCGGCAGATCGGGCTGGAGATCTGCCCGACGTCCAACGTGCGGACCCGGGCGGTGGCCAACCTCGACGAGCACCCGCTGCCGCAGCTGGTCGAAGCCGGGCTGCTGGTCACCATCAACTCCGACGACCCGCCGATGTTCGGCACCACCCTCAACGACGAGTACGCGGTGGCGGCCCGACTGCTCGGGGCGGGCCCGCAGGGGCTGGCAGGGCTGGCCCGCAACGCGGTGACCGCGTCCTTCCTGGACCCGGCCGGGAAGCAGCGGATCATCGCCGAGATCGACGCCCACCTCGCCACCGCCGCCGGCTGAGCCGGTCGGTGAGCAGGGCGCGCGGCGGGAGCTTGGGTGTGGGGGGACCTGACTCCCGCCGCGCGCGCGGCTCCACCGGCCGGTGGGTGCACACGGTGCGCCGGCCGGTGGAACTGGTGGGTTCGTGCCTCGATCCTGACAGCCCGCAGCCGTTGGACCACGGTCGTTAACCGCGATCTAAGGAAGACTTGCGCCGGCGCACAGTCGGCCCCGGACAGCCGGTTCGCGCCGGCCGGCCGGCGGCCCGGTCAGCTGTCGGTGGGGCGCTGC
The DNA here is from genome assembly GCF_040608515.1 of Micromonospora sp. NPDC005173. Taxonomy (NCBI): domain Bacteria; kingdom Bacillati; phylum Actinomycetota; class Actinomycetes; order Micromonosporales; family Micromonosporaceae; genus Micromonospora; species Micromonospora sp. NPDC005173. The sequence continues at coordinate 10,409 of NZ_JBEXIK010000077.1, read as the reverse complement.
CGGGGCCAGCGACGGCCGGTCTTCTGGTCCCGGGCGTCCCGAGCCATCCGGCCGACCAGGCCGAACCGGCTGACCTGCCGGGGTGTGGCCTCCGGGTCGGCGAGCAGCATCACCACGCTGGCTCCGCCCAGCCGGGCCCGGTCGATGCTCACCGACCCGTTGGCCTGCAACGCCACCCGCTTGGCGATGTCCAGGCCGAGCCCGGTCGAGCCCTGGTCGCTGGTCCCCCGGCGCAGCGCCCGGTCCGGGTCGGCGATGCCGGGGCCGGCGTCGTCGATCCGGATCGCCACATAGCCGTCCCGGCGGGACACCGCCACCTCGAACGCCGTGCCTTGCGGGGTGTAGCGGAAGACGTTGCCGATCACCGCGTCCAGCGCGGCGGCCAACTCGGCGCGGGGCACCGGCGCCGGGATGCGCAGCTGCGCGCCGTTCACCCGTTGCGGCCGGTTCTGGTCGCCGGCCAACGCCGCCCAGAACACCATCCGGTCCCGGACGACCTCGCTGACGTCACACATCGCCGGCCCGGCCTCGTGCGCCACCGACTTGCGGGTGGTCTTGATCAGCACGTCGATCTCACCCTCCAGGGTGACGATCGCCTGGCGGATCCGCCGGATGCCGCGCCGCCGGTCCAGCTCCGCCTCGGAGAACGAACCCACGCTGGTGTCGTCGGACTCCAATGCCTCCGCGTCCAGCCGCAGCACGGTCAGCGGGGTGCGCAGCCGGTGCGACAGGTCGGCCACCAGCTCCCGCTCGTCGGTGCGGGCAGCGTCCAGCCGGTCGGCCATCCGGTTGAAGGCGTACCCGGCCTCAGCCAGCTCGCGGGGGCCGGTCGGCTCCACGCGTACCCCCAGGTCGCCGTCACCGATCGAGAGTGCGGCCTTCACCAGACCCCGGGTCGAGTCCACCGCGCGGGCGGCGACCCGGTCGACCACCAGCACCGCCGCAACGGCCATCGCCGCGCCGACCGCGAGCAGCAGCAGCCAGGTGCCGCGGGCGCCCTCGCCCAGCTCCGAGTCGGGCACGAACACCTCGACCACGGCGGTCCGGTCGCCGAGGACCACCGGGTCCAGTCGGACCACCCCGCCGTCGACGTCGACGTCCAGCGAGCGTCGGTCGGTACGCGCCCGGTCCAGGTCGGCGTCGCTGGCACGGCCGGCGGACTCGTCGAGCCCCAGCCCGTGCACGACCGGCCGGGTGGGTGCGCCCTCGGCGCTGGCCACCACGGCCCGCTCGACCACCGCCGGATCGGTGCTCACCGCCAGCGCCCCGGTCACCAGCGCGCTGCGCCGGGCCGCGTCGGCGATCGCCTCGTCCCGGGTCTGCTCGCGCAGGCTCAGCCCGAGCGGGATCAGGAAGGCGAGCGCGACGAGGCTGCACATGCCGGCCGTGAGCATGGCCAGCGCGGTCCTCAGTCCGGAGCCACCAACCGGAACCCGACCCCCCGCACGGTGCGCAGGTAGCGCGGCTTCGCCGCGGACTCGCCCATCTTTCGGCGGAGCCAGTACAGGTGAACGTCGATGGTCTGATCCTCGCCGACCGATGGCTGCCGCCATACCTCCTCCAAGAGCTCCCGGCGGGACACTACCCGCCCGGGTCGTGCGGCGAGATACGCCAGCAGGTCGAATTCCTTGCGGGTCAGCGCCAGCGGCTCCCCGTCGAGCAGCGCGCTGCGCTCGCCGACGTCCACCCGCAGCCCACTGACGGTGTGTACCGCGGGCTGCACGGTCCGGCTGGCCCGCCCGGCGCGGCGCAGCACGGTGGTGATCCGGGCGTCCAGGTGCGCGCCGGTGAACGGCTTGACCATGTAGTCGTCGGCGCCGGCGCGCAGCAGCTTGACCACCGACTGCTCGTCGTCCCGGGCGGTGGCGATGATGATCGGGACGTCGGTGATGCCGCGCAGCATCCGCAGCGCGTCCGAGCCGTCCAGGTCGGGCAGGCCGAGGTCCAGCACCACCAGGTCGGGTGTCTCCGCGGCGACCCGGCGCAGGGCGTCCAGTGCGGTGCCCACGGCGTGCACGGCGTGCCCCCGGTCTGCGAGGGAACGGAGCATCGCGCCGCGTACGACGTGATCATCTTCGACCAGGAGCACGGAGGCCACCCCAAGACCGTACTTGGCGTGGCAAGTTGATCGCGTTGCCACGTACCTGGCAAGGGGGCAAGCTGGTACGACGATGTCCTTCACTCTGTTCGCCGACGCCCGCCTGGCGCTCGCCCGGGACAGCCTCGCCGGCCTCTCGACCGGCGACGCGCTCGGCGCGCAGTACTTCCTGCCGGGGTCGCAACCGGCGGATCTCGCCGCCGGCCCCTTGCCGCCGGCGCCCTGGGAGTGGACCGACGACACCGAGATGGCGTGCTCGGTCCTCGCCGAGCTGGCCGAGTCCGGCGGCATCGACCGGGACCGACTGGCGCTGGCGTTCGCCGAGCGCTGCGCGACACGGCGGGGCTACGGCTCGGGCGCGATGCTGATCCTGCGGCTGATCCGCACCGGCACCCCGTGGCCGGTGGCCGCCGCGTCCGCCTTCGACGGCCAGGGCTCCTGCGGCAACGGGGCGGCGATGCGGGTCGGCCCGCTGGGCGCGTACTTCGCCGACTCGACCACCCGCGCCGCCGCGCAGGCCCGCGCCTCGGCCGAGGTGACCCACGCGCACCCGGAGGGGATCGCTGGTGCGGTCGCGGTGGCGGTCGCCGCCGCGCTGGCCGCGCGGGCCCGCCTCGACGGGCACCGACCGGCCCCGGAGCGGCTGCTCGCCGGGATCGCCGCCCAGATCGACTCGGGCACCGAGGTGCACCGGAGTGTGAATCGGGCGGCTGGGCTGCTCGGCCGCCCACTGCCCCGGGTCGTCGCGGCGCTCGGCAACGGCTCCCGGGTCACCGCCCAGGACACCGTCGGGTTCACGCTCTGGGTGGCCGCCACCCACCTGGACGACTACCCGACGGCGATCCGGGTCTGCGTGCAGGCCGGCGGGGATGTGGACACCACATCCGCCATCGTCGGGGCGGTGGTGGCCGCGTACACCGGCGTCGGAACGCCCGGCGGGGTGCCCGAGCCGTGGCTGGCCGCTCGCGAGCCGCTACCCACCTGGGCGCCCTGACACTCAGCCGAGCGGCTCCGGACGCGGTGGCGGGTCAGCCGGCGCGGACCGGGGTGCCGGCCGTGGCGGGCTCCGCGCCGGCGGGTGCTGTGGCATCGGGCGCCGTCGTGGCGGGCTCGGTGTCGGCGGGTGCTGCGGCATCGGGCCCCGCCGTACCCGGTGCCGCCTGCGTCGGGTCGGCCGGTGCGGCCGTGTCGTCTGCTCCGCCGGTCACCTCGGCCAGCGCCGCGCGCTCGGCCGGGTCGCGCCGGCGCCACCGGCTGACCAGCCAGCCGATCGCCGCGCCGCCGCCCAGCCCGGCCAGCAGCCCGGCGGCCAGCATCCCGTCGGCGCTGCCCGACTCCTCGCCCGCGCCGTCCGCCGCCGGCTCCGCGTCGACGCCGGGGTTGGCCCCCGCGCCGGCCGCCGGGGCGCCGTGCCCGCCGTGCCCGACGGGGCCGGCCGCGCCGGCCGCCGCTGGCAGCAGGGTGAGCACCGGGGCCCGGTGGGCGCCGCTGGCGTCCGCCCAGCGGACCACCGTGCCGTCGGCGTACGTCTGGACCACCTCGAAGGTGAGCCGCTCGGCCTGCGGCAGCGGACCCATGGACAGCGCGAGCCGGGCCGGGCCGGGCTCGCCCTTGCCGACCCGGATCCAGGTCACCCCGGTGGTCACCGTGCTCACCCCGGTGGAGTGGATGCCGGCCACCGGCTCGTCCAGGGTGCGGGAGCTGATCCGGGGAGCCCAGCCGGTCACCGACATCGGGTAGACCTCGGCCACCGGCGCGTCGGCCGGCAACCGGACCTCGATCTGGCGGGTCGTGGTGCCGGCGCGCTCCTCCGGCACGGTGAACTCCAGCCGCACCGCGTCGCCCGGCCGGGCCTCGGTCGGAGTGGTCGTCACGTCCGCCGCGTGCGCCGTGCCGGGCCATCCGAGCAGCAGCCCGGCGGCGGTCAGCGCGGTCACCGCCGCGATCCGCTGCCGACGGCCACCGCCGTGCGTGCTCGCCATCTCGTGCCCCCATCCGTGTCGACGCGACCGGCACCGGTTCCGGCCACACCTCCTAGTTCGGCTCCGAGCGCCAAAAGGTTCAACGCCTGCGGCAGCGGAAGGGGGCTTCGGCTACCGCAGGCGTTAAGAAGGTGCCCTTCCTTGGCCCGGGTGGGTGGACCGATAACATCGGCAGGGGCCGAGGATCGGCACCGTTTCGTACCACTTGGAGGAGTCACCGTGTCCGCACCCCGTACCCCCGCCGTGGCCGACCCCGTCGTCGTCGCCGCCGGGACCACGGCGGCCGACGCGGTGGCCGCGGCCGGACTGCCCGCGAACGGCCCCAAGGCGATCGTCGTGGTCCGCGACCCGGAGGGTCGACTGCGCGACCTGGACTGGTCGCCGGCCGAGGAGACCGTCGTCGAGCCGGTCAGCCTGGATTCGCCCGACGGGCTCACCGTGCTGCGCCACTCCACCGCGCACGTGCTCGCCCAGGCCGTGCAGGACATCTTCCCCGAGGCCAAACTGGGCATCGGGCCGCCGATCGAGAACGGCTTCTACTACGACTTCGACGTCGACAAGCCGTTCCAGCCCGACGACCTCGGCAAGGTCGAGAAGCGGATGCAGGAGATCGTCAAGTCCGGGCAGCGGTTCCGCCGCCGCCGCTTCGGCAGCCTGGACGAGGCCCGCGCCGAGTTGGCCGACGAGCCCTTCAAGCTGGAGTTGATCGAGGTCAAGGGCGAGGGCCTGGACACCGACGAGGTGATGGAGGTCGGCGGCGGCGAGCTGACGATCTACGACAACCTCGACGCCAAGGAGGACAAGGTCTGCTGGTCGGACCTGTGCCGGGGCCCGCACCTGCCGAACACCCGGCTGATCGGCGCGTTCAAGCTGATGCGCTCCGCCGCCGCGTACTGGCGCGGGTCGGAGAAGAACCCGCAGCTCCAGCGGGTGTACGGCACCGCGTGGCCGACCCGCGACGAGCTGAAGGCGTACCTGAAGCTGCTGGAGGAGGCCGCCCGGCGCGACCACCGCAAGCTCGGTGCCGACCTGGACCTGTTCAGCTTCCCCGACGAGATCGGCTCCGGCCTGGCGGTCTTCCACCCCAAGGGCGGCATCATCCGCCGGGAGATGGAGCACTACTCGCGGCGGCGGCACGAGGAGGCGGGGTACGAGTTCGTCAACACCCCGCACATCACCAAGGCGCAGCTCTTCCACACCTCCGGGCACCTGCCGTACTACGCGGACACGATGTTCCCGCCCATGCAGCTGGAGGGCGCGGACTACTACCTCAAGGCGATGAACTGCCCGATGCACAACCTGATCTTCAGGTCGCGCGGGCGGTCGTACCGGGAGCTGCCGCTGCGGCTGTTCGAGTTCGGCACGGTCTACCGGTACGAGAAGTCCGGCGTCGTGCACGGCCTGACCCGGGTCCGGGGCCTGACCCAGGACGACTCGCACATCTACTGCACCCGCGAGCAGATGGCCGGCGAGCTGTCCACGCTGCTCAGCTTCGTGCTGGATCTGCTGCGCGACTACGGGCTGGACGACTTCTACCTGGAGCTGTCCACCCGGGATGACTCGCCCAAGTTCATCGGCAGCGACGAGGACTGGGCGGAGGCGACCGAGGCGCTGCGCAGCACCGCCGCCACCTCCGGCCTGGAGCTGGTGCCCGACCCGGGCGGTGCGGCGTTCTACGGTCCGAAGATCTCGGTGCAGGCCCGGGACGCGATCGGCCGGACCTGGCAGATGTCCACCATCCAGGTCGACCTCAACCAGCCGGAGCGGTTCGAGCTGGAGTACCAGGCCGCCGACGGAACCCGGCAGCGACCCGTCATGATCCACCGGGCGCTGTTCGGCTCGATCGAGCGGTTCTTCGGGGTGCTGACCGAGCACTATGCGGGGGCGTTCCCGGCCTGGCTGGCCCCGGTGCAGGTGGTCGGCATCCCGATCCGCGAGGACCACACCGACTACCTGCACGGCTTCGTCGCGGCGCTGCGGGCCGAGGGGATCCGGGCGCAGGTCGACGCGGGTGACGACCGGATGCAGAAGAAGATCCGTACCGCCCAGCAGCAGAAGATCCCGTTCATGGTGATCGCCGGCGACGATGACGTGGCCGCCGGCACGGTCTCCTTCCGTTACCGCGACGGCTCCCAGCGCAACGGGGTGCCGATCGCCGAGGCGGTGTCGCACGTCCTCGACGTGGTGACGTCCCGTACGAACATCGGCCCCTCCGCCGCCGCGGAGTAGCGGGCCGGTCGCGATCGCCCATGATCGCGCTCGAACACGGAAGTAGTGGCCTCCCCGACGCGGGGAGGCCACTACTTCATGGATCGAGCACGATCATGGGCGGACGCCCAGGTGTCAGATGCCGCAGTTCGGCGCCGACCAGCCGCCGACCGCCGCCACGTGGGTGTGGTCGTTGTGGTCCGGGTAGCCGGGGCCGAGGATCTGCCCGAAGCCGTGGTAGCGGGCCTGCTGGGCCAGCCGGCAGAACGACGGGGACCCGACCAGGTCCACCCCGTCGCCATACAGGTGCCGGCTGTTCGACGCCCCGCCGACCGCGCTGTTGCAGGCATAGCTGCGGAAGCTGCTGCTGATCGCGATGGACACGTCCCCGAGGGCGTGCCGCAGGGCCTGGAGCTTCCACATCGAGACGAGCGCGTTGAACCGCGCGGTGCTCGCCGAGACCGCGCCGCCGGCCCAGGTGCTGTTGCATTTGTTCAGCTCGGCATAGCTGAAGTTGACCGGGGTGCAGTCGTCATCCTGGAGTGCGTACAGCCGGTTGAAGGTCTGCGGGCCGGCGACGCCGTCCGCGCTCAGCCCGTACGCCTGCTGGAAGCGGATCACCGCGGACCGGGTGGCCGGACCGTACGAGCCGTCGAGGGTGAGCACGGCGCCGTAGCCGGGGTAGCCGGCGACCCGGATCTGGAGTTGCCGGACGTCCTCGCCGGTCATCCCCTGGGACAGGGCGCGACCCCAGGTGTAGCAGCCGTCGGCGTGCGCCGGGCCGGCGGAGACGGTGATGCCGGCCACTGTGGTGGCGGCGGTCAGCGCAAGTGCCGCGAGGAACCTGCCGAGCCGTCGGATCATGAAACCCTCCATCAGTACATGGAAGTATCTGGATGCATGGAATCTTCAGATCTAGGTCTCGATCCGTCAATAACTTCCAGCAATGGAGTTTCCCAGCGGCGGGTGTCGCAGCCGTCCCGGGCGGCTCCGTAGGATCGGCTCGTGACAGGGGCGGAACGGCACACGGACATCGGCGGCATGGCGGACGGCCTGGAGCGGCTCTGGACGCCGCACCGGATGACCTACATCTCCGGCGAGGACCGCCCGGCCGAGGGCTACGAGAAGCCCACCGGCTGCCCGTTCTGCCGGGGCCCCGGGCTGCCGCCCGAGGAGAGCCTCGTGGTGGCCCGCGGCGAGCACGTGTTCGCGGTGCTCAACCTCTACCCGTACAACCCGGGGCACCTGCTGGTCTGCCCGTACCGGCACGTCGCCGACTACACCGAGCTCGACGTCGCGGAGACCATCGAGCTGGCGTCGTACACCCAGACCGCGATGCGGGTGATCCGCAAGGTGAGCAACGCGCACGGCTTCAACCTGGGGATGAACCAGGGCGGGGTGGCCGGCGCCGGCATCGCCGCGCACCTGCACCAGCACGTCGTGCCGCGCTGGGGCGGCGACGCCAACTTCATGCCGGTGATCGGCCGGACCAAGGTCCTGCCGCAACTGCTCGGCGACACCCGCGACCTGATCGCCCGCGCCTGGCCGTCCTGACCCGCCGGGCCGCCACGCGGCCTGCGCCCCGGCGCGGTCAGCCGGCGCGCAGCACGGCGGTCAGCTCCGGCCAGCTCTGCACCCGGTGTACGCCGGGCAGCAGCGCGGCGTGCGCGGCCACCTCCACCGGGCGGGGTCGGAACAGGTAGCGGTGCGGCACCGAGTCGAGGTAGCCGAGCACCTCCAGCTTGTCGTCCACGAAGTGGGTCAGCCCGAGCCGCCGGGCGATCGGCGCCTTGGCCGGCCGGGTCCGGCAGAAGTGCACCCGCTCGACGGGGATGCCGGTGCGGGCCGGGAAATCGTGGTGGGCCAGCCACTCCCGGGTCCGCCGCTCGGTGGACTCGCCGCACTTGGAGACCAGGTGCACCTCGTCGAACGCCGGACCGAGCGCGCCGAGCGCGTCGAAAGCCCCGTCGACGCTGGGGGTACGCAGGTAGTGCTCGCCGAAGAAGGACGTGTCGGCGTCCTCGTCGGCCGGCTCGATGATCACGCCGCCGATGTCCACACCCAACCGCCGCATGGGGCCGATCATGCCGCACCGCAGCGGACGCCGCGCCCCGGCGTCCCCGGCTCGGGAAGTGCTACGCCCCGCGCTGGTGGAGGTGGCACGATCGTTCGATGGCAGTCACGACACGGACGTTGGGGCGCAGCGGCATCGAGGTCAGCGCCCTCGGCATGGGGTGCTGGGCGATCGGCGGCCCCTGGGCGGAGGGCACCCAGCCGCTGGGCTGGGGCGCGGTCGACGACGACGAGTCGGCCCGAGCGGTACGCCGGGCGCTCGACCTGGGCGTCACCCTCTTCGACACCGCCGACACCTACGGCGCCGGGCACGGGGAGCGGGTGCTCGGCCGGGCGCTCGCCGGCCGACGCGACGAGGCCGTGATCGCCACCAAATGGGGCTACACCTTCGACGAGGCGAGCCGGCAGGCAACCGGGGAGGACGCGTCGCCGGCATACCTGCGGCGGGCGGTGACCGACTCGCTGCGCCGGCTGGGCACCGACCGGATCGACCTCTACCAACTGCACCTGGCCGACCTGCCGGTGCCCCGGGCGGAAGCCCTGATCGGCACCTGCGAGGACCTGGTGACCGAAGGCCTCATCCGGGCGTACGGGTGGAGCACCGACCGCCCCGACCGGGCCACCGCGTTCGGGCACGCCGCCGCCGGTGCCACCGCCGTGCAGCACACCCTGTCGGTGCTGCGCGACGCCCCCGAACTGCTCGCCGTCTGCGACAAGTACGACCTGGCCAGCGTCAACCGGGGCCCGCTGGGGATGGGGCTGCTCACCGGCAAGTACTCGGCCGCCTCGACGCTGCCCCGCGACGACGTACGCGGGCTGACCCCGGGCTGGCTGGAGTGGTTCCGCGGTGGCCGGCCGGCACCGGAGTGGCTGCGCCGGGTCGGGGCGGTCCGCGCCGCGCTCACCGCCGACGGGCGCACCCTGACGCAGGGGGCGCTGGGCTGGATCTGGGCCCGCAGTGGGCGCACCATTCCGATCCCCGGCTGCCGTACCGTCGCCCAGGTCGAGGAGAACGCCGCCGCGCTGCACCTGGGTCTACTGCCGCCGGACCAGTTCGCCGAGGTGGAGCGCCAGTTGGCCGCCCTACGTACCGCCGCCCTCCGGGACGCCGACCGCCCCCACTGGCCCCGCCCCACCCACCCCACCACGCACCCCTGACCCGGGCACCCGCCCCCCGTCGCCGGTGCTGTCCGCTGTCGACTCGTCCTACCGACCCCACAATGCACCTTTGACCCGGGCATGCGCTCGCACTGGTGCTGGTGCTGGTGCTGGTGCTGGTGCTGGTGCTGGTGCTGTTCGCTGTCGGCTCGTCCTACTGACCCCACCACGGACCCTTGACCCGGGCATGCGCTCGCACTGTTGCCCGTGCTGTTCGCTGTCGAGCTGCCCCAGATCTGGGGCAGCGCCTCCGTCAGGGTCTCTGTGCGCGCCGGGAGCTCTGCCCCGAAGTCCGGGGTGGTGCTTCCGTCAGGGTCTCCGTGCGCGTAGGCAGCTCTGCCCCAAATCTGGGGCAGCTCGACAGGGCCAAAGCATGGTGAAGCCCACCCGCCCCTGCCGGCCGCTCCACCCAATCATGGAGTTGCGGTGGGCGGGGCGGGGCGGGCGCGGGGTTGTTGGCAGTTTCCGATTCTGTGATCAGGCATGCGAATATGTGAGTGTTAGTGTCGGTCTCGTGAAGCTTGCTGAGTGGGCGCGCCGCAACGGGGTGCACCCACAGACCGCGTACCGATGGTTCCGCGAGGGAACCTTGCCGGTGCCCGCTCGGCGTCTTCCGTCGGGAACGATCATGGTGGACGTTGTCAGTGTCGACGCCCAGGGCCAGGTGGTTGTCTATGCCCGGGTGTCGTCGGTCGATCAGCGAGCCGACCTTGACCGGCAGGTTGCCCGGGTGGCCGCCTGGGTCACCGGGCGGAACATGGTCGTCTCCAGCGTGGTGGCCGAGGTCGGCTCCGTCTTGAACGGCCGAGGTAAGAAGTTCCTCGGGCTGCTGCGCGACCCGTCCGTGACGACGATCGTGGTCGAGCACCGGGACCGGTTCGCCCGGTTCG
>NZ_JBEXIK010000076.1:0-21105 GCF_040608515.1 Micromonospora sp. NPDC005173 | reverse complement strand
GCGGGCGTCGATCTCGTTCCAGCCTGCCGCCCGGGTCACGCGACGTCGCTCAGACGAGCCCGCCGAGGGAGGGGTCGCTGATGCTGTCCTTGCCGTTCTCGACGTGGCCCGCGTAGCGGTACGCGAATTCGGCGTCACCTGCGACGGTGACGGTCAGGTCGTACCAGCCGTGGGTGCGCGAGAGCGTCCACGTCGCGCGCTCCGTCTCGCCGGGCCGCAGCGGCAGCTTCGTCGGACGGGTGCGGTACCCGTCCTGGACCGTCACCTCCACCCGCTTGGCGCCACGGTTCTTGAGCGTGAGGGTGACCTTGTCGTCCCGCTCGTCGTACGAGGGGGCGATGTCGAGGTTCGTGGCGTGCCGGCTCGACGGGCCATCGGTGAACCGCCGGAAGAACCCGTTCGGCCCGTGCACCGACAGGTCGTACCCGGACGTGGCCTCCCAGGTGTCCGTCAGGTGCTTGCCCGACTCGACGGTGTAGCTGCGGGGGGCGTCCGCGCTGCCGGCCTGGCGTACCTGGAAGACCGCCGCGGCACGGCCGGAGTTGCGGAAGTCGACGCGGATCGCGCCGTCGCTGACGCGCCCGTCGGCGTGCAGGGTGTACGGGATCGCCCGCGCCGGGCGTACGCCGCGCTCCTGCTTCGGCAGCCGCTGGTCCGCTGGCGGGACCGGCATCTCGTCGGGGTGCCGGACCAGTTCGTCGGGCTTGAAGTCGTCGGTGTCCGGGAGGGTGGGGTGCTGCGACCGGTTCGGGTGCCGGAAGTCGAAGGCCGTGGTCAGGTCACCGACGACAGCGCGCCGCCACGGGGTGATGTTCTGCTCGATGAGGTCCGGCCGGCCGTGCCCGAACCGCGCCTCCAGGAACTTGATCAGTGAGGTGTGGTCGAAGACCTGCGAGTTGACGTAGCCGCCCCGCGTCCACGGCGAGACGATGATCATCGGCACCCGGATGCCGAGGCCGTACGGCCCGGCCGGGTGGTCGGCGTCGCCCGGGAAGATCTCGTTGGTGGTCGGTACGGTCGACAGCCCGTGCTCGCGGGTCTGCGGGGGTGTCGGCGGGACCACGTGGTCGAAGAAGCCGCCCTCCTCGTCGTACGTGATGAAGAGCGCCATCTTGCTCCACACCTCGGGGTTCGACGCGAGGATGTCGATGACCTGCGAGATGTACCACGAGCCGTAGGCCGGCTCCCAGTTCGGGTGCTCGGTGTACGCCTCGGGTGCGGTGATCCAGGAGACCTGCGGCAGTCGTCCGGCCTCGACGTCGGCCCGGAAGTCGGCCAGCAACGCCTCCGGGTCGCGGCCCTGGGTCCTGATCTCGGTGCCGGTCTTGGCCCGGTCCGCCAGCGGCGTGCCGGGCTGCGCGTTCTGGTACTGGTGGAAGTAGAGCAGCGAGTTGTCGCCGTAGTTGCCGATGTACGGGTCGTTCGTCCAGCCCCAGGAGCCGGCGGCGTTGAGGCCGATGCCGACGTCCTGGTAGATCTTCCACGAGATGCCGTTGCGCTCCAGCCGCTCCGGGTACGTCGACCAGTCGTAGCCGGCCTCCGCGTTGGTGATGACCGGGCCGCCGCCATTGCCGTCGTTGCCGACCCAGCCGCTCCACATGTGGTAGCGGTTCGGGTCGGTCGGCCCCATCAGCGAGCAGTGGTAGCTGTCGCAGACCGTGAAGGCGTCGGCGAGCGCGTAGTGGTAGGGCAGGTCCTGGCGGGTGTGGTAGGTCATCGCCGTGACGCCCTTGTTCGGCACCCACTGGTCGAACCGGCCGTCGTTCCAGGCGGCGTGCCCGTCGTTCCAGCCGTGCGGCGGGTCCGGCAGGAAGGTCTGGCCGAGGTCCTTCACCTCGGGCCGGAACGGCAGCAGCTCGTCGGCGCCGTCGGGCTGGTGCCACACGTCTTTGCCGGACGGCAATGTCGCGGGATGCGGGTCGCCGAATCCGCGTACCCCCCGCATGGTGCCGAAGTAGTGGTCGAAGGATCGGTTCTCCTGCATCAGGATGATGACGTGCTCGACGTCGTCGATCGAGCCGGTCCGGTTGTTCGCCGGGATGGCGAGCGCCTTGCTGAGGTCCAACGGGAGCGCCGCGCCGATCGCGGGGACTCCCATCGCCTTGAGGAATGTGCGCCGATCCACCGTGGCCATAGCTCACCCTCTGTACGTCTGGTCGGGAAACTGGCGACCGGACGCTACCGACGGCGGGTTGACGGGAGATGGCTGCAGTTGGTTGGTTTTGCGACCACTCGACGACCGGCGGCGGGTGCCGTGGCAGTGTGCGAGCAGCGTTACAGGTGATCTGCCGGCATCCCGGAAGCCCTCCGACGTACGGTGAGATCGTGCCGACGAAAGACGTACTCACCAAGGCTGACCTAGCTGAACTCCGCCGCTCTGCGCTGGGGGCGGCCGACCCGCTCGGTGTCGCCGCCGATGTCGCCGAGGCGGCGGAGCATGGCCGGCTTGAAGATCCGGACGACGCCGGGGACGCGCTGACCCTGGCCGCCGAGATCGCCGAGATCCGGGCCAGACCGGATGCCGCCCTGCGGTACGCGGACCAGGCCCTGGCGGCGTACCCGTCGGGCGACGACCCCCGGGCCGGGTTGGCCCACGCGCTGCGGGCCCGGGTCCTGTTCCGGACCGGTGGTCGGGACGACGAGGCGATGGCGGAGCTGACCGCGCTGCGCCCGCTCCTGCTCGTGCAGCCCGACGCCCCCGCCTACCTGAGCGCGGCGCTGGACGCCGGTGGTCGTTCGGCGACCGCCGAGACGTGGCTGAGCGAGGCGGTCGACACCCTGCTCGGCGAGCGTGCCGCCGCCGGGGCGGCCGCGCAGGCCATCACCGCAACCGACCCCGTGGTGGATCTCGGCCCGCCGGAAGCACCGGGTGTCCTCTTCTTCCTGCTGCAACAGCGACACCGGGTACGCCGGGACCTCAACCTGCCGCACGACCGGCAGGACGATCTGGCGGACCGGCTGGAGACTCAGCTCGTCCGCCGGGCCGGAGAGCGCAGGGGCGCCGAGTCTGATCTGCTCTTCTGGCCGCGGGCCGAGTTCGATCGTCTGCTCGCCGAGCATGCCGCGCTGACCGAGGTGTACGGCCCGGACTGGGACGCGCACCGGGCCCGGCTGGAGAAGGAGCTGGTGCGTCAGACGACTGCCGGTCAGACCGGGCTGGGTGTGTTCAGCGCGACCGTGGCCGGGTTGAACGCCTTCGCTGGTCAACGCAACGGCGACCCGGCCGATGCGGCGATCCGGGCGGGCTACGCGGCCGAGGTGTCGGCTCGGCCCAGCGCGCGGATCCCCTGGCCGCCGGAGCGCAACGACGCCTGCTGGTGCGGTTCGGGCCTCAAGTACAAGAAGGACTGCCTGCCGCGCTCCCGTAGCTGAGGGAGTCAGCTATCGAGCTGCGGTGTGGCGCTGGTAGTGCCGCGCGACGCGGGCGCGGTTGCCGCAGGAGGGCTTGCACCACTCCTGGCGCGGGTGGTCCTTGACGAAATAGCGGACGCAGCGTGGCGCGGGGCAGGCGCGCAACAGGTCGCGGGCCGGGCTGGCGAGGAACTCGATGGCGGCGCGTGCCAGCCCTGCGGAGAGCCTCAGCCCCGCGTCAGCCGTCTCGCCGTGCCAGGTGAGCGTCGGTGCGCCCTCCTGCGCCCAGCTCAGCACCGGCCGGACCGGCAGCGCCGCGGCGGCCTGGTTGAGCCGGTCGACCGCCTCCGGCGGGGAGAGCAGCGAGGAGGAGTCGGCCCGGCTCGGCGGCCCCGGGCGGACCGCCACCGCGAAAAGGGTACGTGCGGCGCGCCGTACCACCACCACGTCGAGCCGGGTCCGCTCGTCGACCGCGCTGGCGAGGGCGTCGAGCCCGCCGACGTACTCCCGCAGTGGCTCGGCCTGCTCACGAAGCCAGGCGGTCAAGCCCGCGACATCGCCGAGGTCGTCGGCGACCCCGCCGTTGCCGTCGTGCCGGATCGTGCTGGCCAGGGCGAGCGCGAGGTGCGGTGACATGGACTTCCCTCCCCGATCCGGCTTGTGCGGCCGGCGCGGCCCAGAGTAGCTTCCCTAACGCCCTTAACGGTAGTAACCATTAGGAGAGGCTCGTGCTGGTGATCGCGCACCTCAGTGACACCCACCTCGACAGCCATCCCCGATCGGCCGAGCGAACCGCCCGGGTGATGGACTACCTGCACACCCTGCCGCGACCGGTCGACGCGATCCTGATCACCGGGGACATCGCCGACCACGGCGAGGTGGCCGAATACCAGACTGCCGCGAAGCTCTTCGAATCCCCGCTGCCGGTCATGGTCTGTCCCGGCAACCACGATGTGCGCGACGCGTACCGCAAGGGTCTGCTCGGTGACGACCGCGGCGGCACCGGCCCGATCAACGCCCGCTACGACGTGGCCGGAGCGGTTTTCCTCCTCGCCGACTCCTCCGTGCCGGGTGAGGACGACGGCCATCTGGACGAGGAGACCACGGCGTGGCTCGCCGACGAACTGGGCTCGGTGCCGGCCGAAACGCCGACGTTCATCGCCTTCCATCACCCGCCGGTCGTGCTGCACCACCCGGTCATCGACCCGACCCGGCTGCTGCCCGCCGATCCTCTGGCCGAACTGGTCACCGCCCACCCGCAGGTCGTCGCCGTGCTGACCGGGCACTTCCACACCGCCGCCGCGAGCACCTTCGCCGGCCGCCCGCTGCGGATCGCACCGGGTGTGGTCTCCACCCTCCGGATGCCCTGGGAGGGCGATGGGCGGCTGACCACCCAGACCCAGCCGCCCGGCGTCGCATTCCACGTGTACGACGACAGCGGGCTGCTCACCACCCACTACCGGGTGGTGGTCTGAGCATGCACGGAGTCGCGGTGCTCGGCTTCCTCCTCGCCGTCGCGCCGATCACCACCACGCCGGGAGCGAGCCTGACCCTGGTCGTCTCGCGGGTCGCCGCCGGCGGGCGGCGGCAGGGGTGGTGGGTGATCATGGGTACGGTCACCGGGATCTACGTGCATGCCACCCTGTCCGCCGTCGGCCTGGCCGCACTGGTGCTTCGCTCGTCGCAGGCGTTCTGGGCCGTCAAGCTGGTCGGCGCCGGTTATCTGGTCGGGCTCGGGCTCTGGCTGCTCTGGTCCGCGTCCCGCCGCCCCGCGGGTGCGGGACGGCCACCGACGGTTCGTGCCCGGAGGCTGCCGTGGCACGTACACCATCCATACCTACAGGGGCTGCTCGGCAACGTCCTCAACCCCAAGGCCGCCGCCATCTACCTCACCCTCGCACCGCAGTTCCTCGAACCGGGCCGACCGGTGCTGGTGCCGATGCTGCTCCTCGCCACGGCACACGCCGCGCTGCACACCTGCTGGCTCGCCGGCTGGACCGCCGTCTCCGGCGCCGCCGCCCGGCTGCTCCGCACAGCAACCGTACGACGCATGCTCGATCGGCTGACCGGTGTGATCCTGCTCGGCCTCGGTGTGCGTACAGCGGTGACCTGAGTCCGACGTCGTGCCCGCCCCCGCCGGCGCGGCCACATTGCGCTGTGACCGCTGAGCGACCGGTACCCGTCCGGCCGGTCACCACGCCGGCCGGACGGGCGCTGCCGGCAATCTTGGGGGCTGACACGCCCTTCCGGTACCGATAGCGTCCATGCTTGGACGATCGACGCCCGCTCGTCACCGTCAGAGGAGACGCCGATGTTCGAGGAGTTCATGGGCATTCCCGCCCACCCTCTCGTGCTGCACGCCGCGGTCGTGTTCGTGCCGCTCCTGGCCCTACTGACGATCGGTTACGCGCTCGTCGCGCCGATCCGTCCGCACACCCGCTGGGTGCTGGGGCTGCTCGCCCTGGCCGCACCGGCCTCCGCGCTCCTGGCGAAGCTCACCGGTGACGCATTCTTCGACCGCATGCGGTCCGCCAACCGGGTCACCCCCGAGTTCGTCCCGACGATCGAGGCGCACCAGCAGTTTGGCGACATCACGCTCTACGCCACCATCGGGCTGGCGGTCGTGGCGCTGGCACTGGTGTGGTTCGTCCCGCCGCGGACTGCCGAGGCGAGCGCCACCGGAGGCGCCCGGCACGGCCGCGCGCTGACCCTGTCGTTGCAGGTGCTGTCACTGGTGGCCGCGGGCATCGCGCTGTACTACGTGATCCGCACCGGCGACTCCGGCGCGAAGGCGGTCTGGACGGGTCAGTAACCCCCGCGGGTCAGGGCCGACCGGGCCGGCCGCAGCCACGGAGCGTCAGCGCTGGCTGGCCCGGTCGACGCCCTTGTGCACCCGCGCCGTGCGGTCGATCAGCTCGCGCAGCGCGCTCCCGTCGACGTCGTCGAGCCGCTTCACATAGAGGCACCCCTTTCCGGCGCGGTGTGGACCAAGGCGGGCGAGGATCGGGCCGTACCGATCCTCGAAACCACCCACCAGGTAGACGACAAGATTCTGTTTGCGCGGCGAGAAGCCGGCCAACGGCGCCTCGCCCGAATGCCCGCTGGCGTAGGTGTAGCGGTACCTGCCGAAGCCCACGATGCTCGGGCCCCACATCACCGCCGGCTCGCCGGTCACCTCGCCCATGATCGCGCGGAGCCGCCCCGCGTCGGCCCGCTGACGTTCGTCGGGGATCGCGGCCAGGAAATCGTCGACGCTGACCTCGGTCGGGACCGTCACTGGCTCTTTCGATGTGGCCATGAGCTGATGCTGCCACGCGAGTACGACGAAGCGTCGCCGCGCCGGTCCCGCCGCGGTCAGGACACCTCCTCGCGCGCTCGCCAGGAGAGGGCCACGAGCCAAGCCGAGATGATCACCGCTCCGACGGCGAAGCGGATGCTCGCGCTCTCCTCGCTCCACGGCAGGGCGGTGAGCACGAACGCGACGACACCGCTGGCGGCGCTGTAGACCGCCCAGCCCCGTCTCCCCTGCCCGGCGAACCTCCGGGCGAGCAGCAGACCGGCCGCGATCAGCGACAGGAACGCCGCCGCGCCGCAGACCGTGTGCAGGATGCTGCCCGTGCTGGCGTGCTCGGGAAGCCCCGCCGGGGCGCCCGGCGGCCAGCCGAGCGCGGGATCGGGGACGAACACCCCGCCGCCGACCATCGCCACCCCGTACACGCCGACCAGCAGCGGCACCAGCGTGGCGGCCCGGCCCGGGCGCAGCGCCCGCCGCAGGCCCACCGCGAACGCGACGGCCAGCAGGCCGGTGCCCACGAACGCGATGAACTGCAGCCAACCGAGGTCACCGAGGGTGAGTGAGCTCAGCGCGTGCCGGCGCAGGTCGAACCCGGGTCGGGTGAAGGCCTGACCGAACGACAGGGCCGGGAAGAGGATGCCGGCGACTGTGCCGCAGCCCAGGAGGTACCGGGTTCGGCGGAGCTGGATCTCGGGGACAGTTGTCAGGGACGTCATGGGCGTGCCTCTCGTGTCGGCGTCACGTTCCACCGTCACGACGAACGAGGCACGGCCGGATCGACACCTCTGGCGAAAGAAGTGCCGGGCACCGGGTGCGGCCCGGTTGCGGGCCGGGCCGCACCAGCGGCGTGACGATCAGCCGGCGTTGTACGCCCGGATGATGGTCTGGTCGATACCGCTACCGGCGTTCGCGGCGTCCTTCACCCGCAGCGAGACGGGCTGCCCGGCGGCGGCCTTCGGCAGCTCGACCCGGTAGTTGTCCCCGCTGCGGGTGGCCCGGGCCGTCTTCCAGGTGGCGCCGTCGTCCGTCGACGTCCAGACCTGGAACGAGGTCACCTTCTGTGCCTTGACGCCGTGGGCCTGCCGAACGGCCAGCTCGGCCGTTCCCCCGGTGGCGTGGTTGTTGGTGTCCATCGGAAGCGCGTAGTCGACCGCGAGCAGCGGCAACGGCAACGGCACACTTCCTGTCCCGTCCGGCCCGGTGGATCGGAACGTCCACGAGGTGTTGACCCGGGTGGAGATCGGCAGGATCAGGCTCGTGTCGACGTCGAGGGTCAGCCGGTAGTTCGCCGCCTGTTGCGGGACAGTGAAGTCGGCGAGCGGGCGGTCCCGCTCCTCCACCAGCTTGCCGTTCCGGTACAGCGACAGCTTGCGGTTCACCCCGATCGAGTTGCCCTGCAGGCAGTCGGCCCGCTGGTGCTGGTCCACCAACGACGCCAGGTCGATGTGCAGGTTGCCCCGGGTCCGCGACGGTGCGGTCGCGCAGCTCCAGCCGGCACCGGCCGGGTCGTCGTACCAGCCGGAGTGCAGCGGCTGCCGCGCCCAGATCTTGGATTGCCGGCTCCCCGGCTGGTAGCTGCGCGGCGCCTCCTGGGCCGAGAGTCCGCCGTAGACGCCCTCGTCGGCCGGCCCAGAGGATGCCGGGTGAGAGGTAGTCGGTGCGGTACGGCGGCAGGTTTCCCTCGTGGGTCTGGGTGAGGCCCAGCCCGTTGGGGGTGAGGCCGGTGCGGACCAGTTGGGTGACCATCCCCTCCGAGTCCATCTGGTGGAACCGCTCGTCGATCCGGGCCAGCTTGGTCTGCTCCGCCGTGGTCACCCGGTACGCGGGGTCGGCCGGTACGCCGTTCGGGTACTCGTGGATGAGGTTGTAGCGGTACGGCTTGGCCGTGCCCGCCGGGGAATCGAGGTTGACGGCCGCCCAGGTGCGCCGGGATCCGACGCCAGGCTTCGGCAGCGGGGAGGTGCGGACGGTCGTCGCGGCCCCGTACCCGCTGATCTGGTTCCACCAGGACAAACCGTTCGGCGCGGTCTGGAGGTTGGTGAAGTCGACCCGGGTGGGCTTGGTGGCGACTCCGTCGACCGTCGCCGTCACCGGCTTGGTTCGCGCCGGGTCGAGCGTCACGCTCCGGTTGCCGGTGACGTTCAGGTCGGTCTCACCGGCGAGCGTCGTCTCCAGCACGTCGCTGTCGACGTAGTAGGCGACGGAGGATCCGAGGATCGCGTACCGGCCGGCCGGCACCCGCGTGGTGAAGGTGTCTCCGGGCGCACCGCCGAGCCCGCCGTAGTAGATCACCGGGTCGGTGAGGTTGGTGACCAGGATGTTGATCCAGCTCTCCGCACCTTCCTTGAGGCCGGGCAGCGGCTTCGTGTGGATCGTCAGGTCATAGCTGGGCTGCTCGACGTAGAAGCTCACCGGGGTGGTCGAGACCAGCTTGCGGCCGGCGGTGCGGGCGGTGACGGTGGCCAGGTAGAAGCCCGGCCGGGCCGCCAGCGCCGCGCGGTTGATCCGGAGGGTCGCTCCGGCGGTGACGCCACGCTTGAGCGTCACCCGGCTCGTCGACAGCGACGCAGCGCCGCGCGGCACCGGCTGTCCGTCGTGGTTGACCACCGACACGTCGAGGTCGAGGGCGGTCGTCGCCGAGGTCGCCGCACCGGTCCAGCTCAGCTTCGCCTCGCTGGTCCCGGACTGCGGGTATGCGAACGTGCCGAGGTTGACCACCGGCTGGTTGCTGGTCGGGCCGCCAAGGGCCCGGGCCGCGTTGAGCCGGCCGGCCCCGACGGCGTACGCGTCGACGCCGGTCAGCGGGTCGGCGGCACCGACGAGTGCGGCCTTGAGCTGCTCGCCGGTCCAGTCGGGGTGCCGCTGGGCGAGCAGCGCGGCGGCGCCCGCCACGTGCGGGCTGGCCATCGAGGTGCCGCTGACGCCCTCGTAGTACGTGTCGATCGGGTCCTGCAGGTTGGTGCCGGCGGCCCGGGCGGCCACGATGTCGACACCGGGTGCGACCAGCTCCGGCTTGGCCACGTTGCTGGTGACCAGCGGTCCACGGCTGGAAAAGTCGGCGAGCTTGTCATTGCGGTCGACGGCGCCGACGGTCAGCGCGCTGGCGGCAGAGCACGGGCGAGGAGATGGCGGCGCCGCTGTTGCCGGCAGCGATGACGAAGAGCGTGCCGATCTGCTTGCTCAGACCGTCGACGGCGAGCGAGAGCGGGTCGTTGCCGTCGTCCGGGTCGCTGCCGCCGAGGCTCATGTTGATGACATCGGCCCGGGTAGCGGCCCACTCCATGCCGGCGATGATCCCCGAGTCCGCACCGGAGCCATGGTCGTCGAGGACCTTGCCGATCACCAGCTTGGCGTCCGGCGCCACGCCGCGACGCTGGCCGTGGGCGGCCGCGCCGGTGCCGGCGATGGTCGAGGCGACGTGCGTACCGTGGCCGTTGTGGTCGACGGCGTCACCGCCCTCGGCGGTGAAGTCGGCCCGGTCGGCGACCCGGCCGACCAGGTCCGGGTGGGTGAAGTCGGCACGGGTGTCGAGCACCGCGACCGTGATTCCCTTGCCGGTGTAGCCGGCCTTCCAGGCGTCGGGCGCCGCGATCTGGCCCAGGTTGCGGTCCAGACCGGCGGACTGCCCGCCGCCGGTCAGCGCGGTGGCCCGGACCTTGCGGTCGAGCCAGACCTTCTTGGCGCCGGCGAGCAGCGAGTTGGTCGCCAGCTTCGCGGTGGCCGGGCTCTTCTTGGGCACGCGGCCAGCCACCGCGCCGATGCTGGGCAGCGGCAGCACGTCACCGAGCGCGGCCACCCGGGCGTGTGCGGTGGCGGGCTGCACGATGATCGGCAACTCCGAGGCCTTCTCGTCGTCGTACCCGTCCGCGATCAGCGTGGTGACGTCGAAGAGGTCGGGATCGAGGACCGAGCCGATCTGGGACGCGACGCGGGCGGGAATGACGTGCAGGTGCCCGTCCGGGCCGCAGGTCTGCCGAACGACCGCGTTCGCGTCGGCAGGCCGTACCGTGGCCTGCGGACATCCGGACCCGGTGCTCCGTACGGTCACCACGTCCCCGGTCAGCAGGGTGACGGTGTGCGTCTTCCCGGCGACCGAAGTGTCGGTTGTGTCCGTGTGGGTGGCACCGCCGGGGCTGGCCGTGGCGGAGCCGCCCGGCCCGGCGCTCAGCGCCGTGGCCGTGACGACGACGGCCAGCAGCCACCGTGTTTTTGGGTGAGCAGTGTGAGAACACGTGTGCCTGGTGGACGTCGTAGGCGGCCAGGTAGGCCAGGGCGCCGCCGCGATCGTATTCGTAGTTAACCCGCATGGTGCGGGCCGCGCCGGGTGGCAGGGCCGGGTGGCAGCGGCAGCGGGCCTGGATGCTGGTCTTCTCGTCGCTGGAGAGCACGTACTCGTCCGGGCCGAGCGTGATGCCGTCGTAGCTGCGAGCGTACAGGTCGAGCACGTGGGTGGCCTTGACAGCGAAGTTCGGGTCGCGGATGAAGATCCAGGATTGGTGTTGCCAGGGTTTGAGTGCGTCGGCGGCCAGGATCCGGCGGATCGTGGAGGCAGAGATCGCCGGCGCGATGCCGCGGGCGACGACTTCGCTGGCCAAGTCCGGGCAGCTCCACCGCGACAGCGGCACCCCGGTCTCGGCCGGGAGTTGGCAAGCGAGGGCTTTGACCTCGGCCACCTGTGCCGGGGTGAACCGGGGTGGTCGCCCAGACCTGCGCCGGTCGGCCAGGCCTGCCGTACCCTCGTCGGCGTAGCGGCCGCGCCAACGGCGCACCGTGTCGATAGTGACGCCTTGGCGGTCGGAGATCTTCTGGTTGGAGTAGCCGTGGGCCGCGTCGCGCACGATCCGGGCGCGGATGACCTGCTGGTAGCCGGCGGTATGGGAGTAGGCCAGCCGTTTGAGCTTTCGCCGTTCGGTGGCGGTCAGCGTGATCTGACGGGCGCGGCGGACGGGCACAGGCCCCACTTTCGATCGATGATCCTCATAACAGGTCGTTGATCATGCCGGCAAGCCGGGCGCAAGAAGGCGCCCGACACGCCCCCACGGCGGGCAGGATGGACGCCATGCCGGCTATCCCCGAGTCCACCAAGACGTCCCTGGCGCAGCGGCTACGCGCGCACGCCCGCGAGAACTGGCCGCAACTGGCCGCGGTGTGCACGTGCGTTACCGCGCCGAGTTCGCCTACGTCGAAGGCGAACTCGGCCGCGGTGAACGGCTACCGCTGATGCGGCTGCGCTACGGCGGATCCGCCCACCGCTGGGGCACCGCCATCTACGTGGCCAGCACGAACAGCTACGAAGACCAGATCTGGTTCAGCCGCAGCACCGAAGAAGCCTTCGACCTGGTCTGCGACCTACACGTACGACCCACCACCCCCTGACCACCAACCGCACGCCAGGCCCTGAACCGTCAACCCCCGAAGGACTTACGGCACGGACCACTTAGCTTGCTCGGCCTCGCCCACGCGGTCGGCGTTTACGGGGCCGTGCGCGGTTCACGGCTACGAACCGATGTTCGACCGGTCAGCCCTGGTATGGCGGCCGTCCAGGCGGATCGTCCACGGGTCGATCCTGTCGATCCGCAGGTGGGTGCCGCTCCACGGATCCCGGCCGAGTACCGCCCGGACGGCCTCCTCGGACTCCGCCTCCATAGCCAGCACCACGCGTACGTCGTCGAGCGGACCGCCCAGAACGACGATCCCTTCGTCGACCAGCAGGTCCATGTACGACGCGTGCGCGAGCCAGCCGGTCTGTTCTTCCATCGGCCTCGCAAGATCCCAATGCGGGCCGGCGTGCGACAGGCGAACGAGATACATGGCCTCGTCCTACCACGCGGTCCCACACTTTTGTTGTCAGCTGGTCAGCGCAGCGGCCCGTCTCCCACCCGGAGACTGCCACGATGATCAGCAAGCGCCGACTGCTCTGGGCCGGCATGCCAGCATCCGCAGGTGCGGCCGTCGAGGAGTTGATTGGTGCTCACGTCATCCGGGCCCAGAGCTGCCCTGGCGGCTTCTCGCCCGGATTCGCGTCCCGGCTGACCCTGAGCAACGGGCGCCGCGTCTTTGTCAAGGCAATGAACGCCCAGAGGTGGCCCCTGGAGGCCGTCACATACCGGACTGAAGCCCTGGTGGCCGCGGCTCGGCCGGCGCAGGTCCCCGCGCCCCGGTTCCTCAAAACCCTCGATGACGGCCACTGGACGGTCCTCGCGTTCGAGGACATCGACGGTACGACGCCCTCGCAGCCGTGGGACCGCGCCAGCCTCGACCGCGTTGCCGCCGCCGTGGTGCAGCTGACCTAAGCGACGACACCCTCGCCCATCGCGGCGACCATCCACGACTCGGCGGATGGGCTGACCTCGCCCACAACCAGGATGCGCGACACGTCTGTCGGAGCACTCGGCGGCTGATCCGTCCCGGCGAACCATCTCGGCCCCGGGATGCTCTCGCAACCACGCGGCCAGGGTGGCGGCCCTGCAGCCGGGCAGTACGTCGACCCGGCGGTGGGTGACCGCATCGATTAGCAGGGTCGCGTAACGGTGCCCGCGCCGTAGCGCGAAGTCGTCCACGCTCAGCACCGCCGGAACCGGCTCCGAGGGGATCGGCAGTGCCATGAGCAACCGCAGCACCGTGGTGCGCGAGACGCTGACCCCCCAACCGGGACAGCACCGCCTCGCCAGCGCGACCAGCCAGCACTACTGCGATGTCCGCGATCAACGCGGTCAACTGCCGGGTACGCCGCGACGCTATCTCGGGCCACTGTTCCCGGAAGGTCCGCCGCGGGCAGCCGTGGGTCTGACATACGCCGCACGCGCAGTTCGACGATCACGCCGCGGCCTGCGATCGGGAAATCGGCCAACCGCCGCAGATGGTAAGCGTGCACCCGCCGTGCTGGCTGCCCGCACTCCGGGCAGGCCGCCGCTTCCGCCATCGTCCGGGCCTGGATGCACACCACCTGACCCTGATCAACTACCTGATCAACCACTATGGAGGATAGGTCGGGACACACCGTCTTGATCAGGTCCGAGACACACCGGCCCCACCCTGCAGTATCACGACCCACCAACCCAAACCACCACACCACGCTTCTTCGTGCCAGAGCCGAAAATTTGACACTCCCGACCATCGAGCCGGGGAGGGGCTCGTGGGCGGGTGTCGGCCTGACGCCGAGGGTCAAGGGCGAAGCTTCAGCGTCCGTGAACCTAGGATGGCGGGGTGATCCGGCTCCGGATGGGTCTGGCTGATGTGGCGAGGATGCGGTTTGCGTTCTCGCCTCTCGCCGAGGTGATTGAGAGCCTGTACCAGTTGTCGTCGGGGCGGGTGTCGCCGCTGCACCAGGGCTGGTTGGAGGCGACGCGGGACGGCCTGCGTGGTGTGGACATGGAGCTGCTGGGCGCGGTTGTGCCTGCGAGCGCGTACGTGGCGGATTTCCTGTTCGTGGCGGCCACCGACGCCGGCACCATCGACGACCAGCTGCGGTTGGTTGCCGAGTCGCCCGTGGCGGGAATCCGTGCCGACCTGGCGGCGGTGTGGGGTCGGGAGCCGATGCCCGCGCCGGCGCGGACGTTGGCTGCCGAAGGGGCGGCTGGTGCTCGGCGGTTGGCCGACGCGCTGTGGCGGTACTGGTCGGTGGCGATCGAGCCGCATTGGCGGGAGCTACGCGCGGTGCTGGAGGATGACGTCGCGTATCGGGCTGGCCGGCTGACCGGCGGTGGTGTCGATGCGCTGTTGTCGAGCTTGCACCCGGAGGTCAGCGTGCGGGGTGAGATCCTGCGGATCGACAAGCCCCGGCACTCGGTGGACCATGACCTGGCCGGTGACGGGCTCGTGCTGGTGCCGTCGGTGTTCGCGTGGCCGAACCTGATGGTGGACAAGGGCCCCGATCGACCCGCGAGCCTCATCTATGCCTGCCGAGGAGTCGGCACGTTGTGGGGAGGCGACTCCCGAGACGCCGACTACGCCGACGACGCGCTGAGTGCGCTGCTGGGTCACAGCCGCGCGGCGATCCTCAGCTGTCTGGCGCTGCCGAAGTCGACCACCGACCTCGCCCGTGAGCTCGGTCAAAGCGCGCCGTCGGTCAGCTTCCACCTGTCGGTGCTGCGCCGCAATGGCTTGGTGACGTCGTGGCGTTCCGGGCGCCGGGTGTTGTACCGGCACACGCCGCTGGCCAGCGGACTGCTCGGGGCTAGTGGTTCGGGGTTCGAGCGGGGCTGTCCGGATCCCGCGTGAGGTACCGACGGCGACGCTGGATTCCAGCGCCATCGAATCGTTGGTGACCTCCCAGGAGGCCTGCGACGGTGAGCGGACGCACGCATTCGACGCGCTACGGTGCCCGGTTGAATCGCAACCAGGCGTTCATCACGACCACCACCGCAAGCGTCGATTGTCGTCGATCATTCGGACCAGGAAGGCAGGAATCGTGCGGAACGAAGACACTTGTGGCCTGACTCGTCGCGGGGCCCTGCGGGCGGCCGTCACGGTCGGCGCCGTCGCAGGCCCGCTCGGGTTGGCGGTAACAAGGACATCGCCGGCGTTTGCCGAGCCCGGGGTGACGTTGCCGGCGGCCACAACGGACGTGACACCGTTCCGGCTGTCGGTGTCGGACGCCACGCTGCGCGATCTGCAGCGGCGGTTGGCGGCGGCCCGGTTGCCGGAGCGGGAAACCGTTCCCGACGGGTCCCAGGGCGTGCCGCTGGAGCGGGTACGCGACCTGGTCGAGCACTGGCGGACGCGGTATGACTGGCGTCAGGTCGAGGCGCGGCTGAACGGGTTCGGCCAGTTCCGCACCCAGATCGACGGGATGGGAATCCATTTTCTGCACGTACGTTCCCGGCACGCCAACGCCGTACCGGTGGTGTTGACCCATGGCTGGCCGGGTTCGGTGGTGGAGTTCCTCGACGTGATCGGGCCGTTGACCGATCCCACGGCGTTCGGCGGGAGCGCCGCGGACGCGTTCCATGTCGTGGTGCCGTCCCTACCGGGCTTCGGATTCTCCGACAAGCCGGCCACGTCCGGGTGGAACATCCAGCGCATCGCGGGAGCCTGGGCGGAGCTCATGTCCCGTCTCGGCTACCGTCGCTGGCTCGCTCAGGGCGGCGACCTGGGCGGCTCCGTGACGCACGAACTCGCCAAGCTCGGGCCCGCCGGACTCGCCGGGATCCACCTCAACTTCTTCCCCGTATTCCAGCCCCCGGTCAGCGACCCGCCCACGGCGCAGGAGCAGGAGGCGCTGGACAAGCTGCAGCGGTTCTTCAACGACGGCGCCGGCTTCATCTACGAGCAGTCCACGCGCCCCCAGACACTGGGGTATGCGTTGACCGACTCCCCGGTGGGGCAGGCGGCGTGGATCTACGAGAAGTTCATGGAGTGGACCGACAGCGACGGCAATCCCGAACGGGTCCTCGGCGTCGACCGGATGCTCGACGACATCATGCTGTACTGGCTGCCCGGCAGCGCGGCCTCCTCGGCGCGAATCTATTGGGAGGACGCGCGGGCCGCTGGCACAGCCGACGACTTCAAGGTCCCGGTCGGATTCACGGTCTTTCCCCGCGAGATCATCCCAACTCCGAGAATCTGGGCCGAACGCGTCTACAAGTCCAAGCTCATCTACTTCAACACGGTCCCCCGTGGTGGCCATTTCGCCGCGTTTGAACAACCAGAAATTCTTACCGAGGAGCTGCGGAGGTTCGCTCGCTTGGTCCGTTGACCCTGTGCCGTGCCATAACTGGTCGCACGGGTTGTGAACTGCGGTTTTGTGGCTCTTCGCACCGATGTGTGGGCGGGTTGACCTGCTGAAACGCGCGCACGCCGTTCCCGGTCTAGGGTTTCGGGTCTCTGAGGTCCGAAGTCTGAAGATCGGGAAACGGCGTGCGTTCTGCAAGTCTATGGCAGGGTCTCCTCGGGGTGGGTAAGACCACCGTGGTAGAGCGGGTTGAGCAGGAGGAACACCTCGACGAGGACGGTGCCGAGGTGATGCTGGTCGTGGTGCACGCCAGGCCGTCGAAGGGGGCACGGCGTCGCTGCGGGCGGTGCGGGCGCCGCCGCGTCGGCTATGACGCCGGCCGGGGACGTCGGCGATGGCGGGCGCTGGATCTGGGTCCGGTGCGGGCGGTGATCGAGGCCGACGCGCCGCGGGTGGCCTGCCCCGATCACGGCATCGTGGTCGCGGCGGTGCCGTGGGCGCGCCACGACGCCGGGCACACCCGGATGTTCGATGACACGGTCGCGTGGCTTGCCACCGCGTGCGCCAAGACCGCCGTGGTGGCGTTGATGCGCATTGCGTGGAAGACCGTCGGGTCGATCGTGGCGCGGGTGTGGGCCGAGGGCGGCGGCGCCGCCGACCGGTTCGCCGGGCTGCGACGCATCGGCATTGACGAGATCTCGTTCCGGCGTGGCCACAGGTACCTGACCATCGTCGTCGATCATGACACCGGCCATCTGGTCTGGGCGGCTGAAGGCCGTGACACCGCGACCCTGGAGGGTTTCTTCGACGCCCTAGGCGGCGAGCAAGCGGCCAAGCTCACCTATGTCACCGCCGACGCCGCGCCGTGGATCGCCGCAGTCGTGACCCGTCACGCCCCGACCGTGATCCGCTGCGCGGACGCGTTCCACATCGTCGCCTGGGCCACCGACGCCCTGGACGCGGTATGCAGGCAGGCGTGGAACTCCGCCCGCGGCGGCAAGGGCAAGACCACCGGAGCGTCCACGGCACTCAAGCGCGCCAGACACGCCCTGTGGAAGAACCCCGCCGACCTCACCGAACGCCAGCAGGCCAAACTGGCGTGGATCGCCAAGACCGACCCACGCCTGTACCGGGCATACCTGTTGAAAGAGGGCCTGCGCACCGTGTTCGCCATCGACGGCGACGACGGCATCGAGGCCCTCGACCGGTGGATCGGCTGGGCCCGACGCTGCCGCATCCCCGCCTTCGTCGAGCTGGCCAAGCGGATCACCGGTCAACGCGACGCGATCATCGCCGCGCTGCGCTCGGGCCTGTCCAAGCCCGCATCGAATCGGTGAACACCCGTATCCGCCTGATCATCCGCCGCGGGTTCGGATTCCACAGCGCCGAAGCCATCATCGCCCTGGCCATGCTCCAACTCGCCGGCCACCGACCAGTCCTACCAGGACGGCGACCCTGAACCCATACATCAGTCAGGAGCGCCTATTTTTTCCTGAGCATTTCGCTCCTAGTCTTACGTGGACGAACGCGCCTAATTGCGCGGCTTCGAGCAAGATCATATGGGTGCTGGCGCCACTTCTGGAGCCCCGCGACGACGCCGTCTCTCCCCTGCGAATCGGCCCGCCCAGGGTATCGGATCTGGCAATCCATCGTGGACGATGCGCGCATCCCTACTCGAAGGGATCGACGGGAAGGTCAGCCCGGACTTAGCATGGGCACGAATGGATCTTCGGGATCGACCCCCCGGCCGACCCCTGGCAACCAGTCCGACCGAAGGGAAACGCGCGTGCGTCGAACCCCCTTGGCACTACTCGGCGTCGGCGTGTCCGGCGCACTACTGCTGAGCGCAGCTCCGGCGGCAACGGCCGCCCCGCCTGCGGCGACCCCATCGACCGGCATTGTGGTCAGCGACGGCATGACCCAACCGGTGTTCTCGCTCGCCGACGCGATCGAGGAGCGGGTGTTCGTCCAGACGCCGCTGGACACCGACCACGACGGTCGCCCCGACCGGGTGGCGATCGACATCTCCCGCCCGAGGGAGACCGCCACCCAGGGCTTCAAGGTGCCGGTCATCTTCGAGCACAGCCCGTACCGCAAGGGCACCTGGGGCGACGTGCCGTACCCGAGCGTGCTGGTCGACGACCTGCCGCAGAACGGCTCGACGAACCGCTCCGGGCTGCGGGCGCCCGACGTGGAGGCACAGCGGGCGAAGGCGAAGGCCAACCTGCCCGGCTCGCTGGACGACTACTACGTGCCGCGGGGGTACGCGGTGGTGCTCGGGCAGAGCGTCGGCACCGGCGACTCGGACGGCTGCCCGACCAGCGGCGACCAGGCCGAGACGCTCGGCACCAAGGCGGTCATCGACTGGCTGAACGGCCGGGCGAAGGGGTACGACGCAAACGGCGCCCCGGTCACCGCCGGCTGGACCACCGGCGCGGTCGGCATGACCGGCGTCTCCTACAACGGGACGCTGCCCAACCAGGTGGCCACCACCGGCGTCAAGGGACTCAAGACCATCGTGCCGGTCTCCGCGATCAGCAGCTGGTACGACTACTACCGGGCCAACGGTCTGGTCGTCGCGCCCGGGACGTTCCAGGGCGAGGACACCGACATCCTGGCCCAGTACACCGCCGGGCAGGCTCGTGCCGAGGGGCAGTGCGCCGACGAGATCGCCGACATCACCGAGGAGCAGGACCGGGTCACCGGCGACTACTCGAAGTTCTGGGAGGATCGCGACTACCTCGACGCCCGGGACGTGCGGGCGAGTGTCTTCGTCGTGCACGGCCTCAACGACTGGAACGTGAAGACCGAGCACTTCGCCGGCTGGTGGGACGAGCTGGCCAAGCGCGACGTACCGCGGAAGATCTGGCTGCACCAGGGCGGGCACGGCGGCCCGGGCAGCAGCGCGTCGGTGACCCTGCCCAACGGTCGGACGTGGACCTACAAGCAGACCGAGAACCGCTGGTTCGACTTCTGGCTGTGGAACGTGCGCAACGGAATCATGGACGAGCCGACCGCGGTGCTGCAGCGGGAGGACCGGGCTTACACCACGTACGCCAACTGGCCCGACCCTGCCGCCCGTACGGTCGGGTTGACGTTCGCCACCACCGACGCCACCGCCCCGGGCACGCTCACCTCGGGTAAGGCGCCGAAGGCCAGGATCGAGCAGGGCTTCGTCGACGAGGGCCGGACCATCCACCCGGACACCCTGGTATCCAATCCCGATACGGCGAGCCCGAACCGACTCGCCTACCGCTCCCCCACCCTGACCCAGAACGTCCGCATCTCCGGACGCCCGGAGATGCGGCTGCGGATGGCGATCGACAACAAGCCGGACGCGAACCTCACCGCGTACCTGGTCGACTACGGCCCGGCCGGCTCGACCGCCGCACCGACCGTGGTGACCCGCGGCTGGATGGACCCGCAGAACCGCAAGGGCCCGGCCCGCACCGAGCCGGTGAAACAGGGCAAGCTGTACGACTACCGGTGGACCCTGGAGCCGAAGGACTACATCTTCCCGGCGGGCCACCGCATCGGTGTGGTCGTCTTCTCCAGCGATCAGGAGTACACCCTGCTGCCGCTGGGTGGCACCGAACTGCGAGTCGCGCCGAACGACAGTGAGCTACGGCTGCCGGTGGTCGGGGGCCGGTCCGTACTCGGGTTCTGACACAAAGTTTCTCCCGAACAGGTGGGGCAGTCCGACGCGTCGGACTGCCCCACCTGCGCGTTCCGACCGCCCCTGACCCGTCCGAGCTGCTGGACGCGGCCCCTCCGTCCCGCGTTTGGCGGCCGGAGGCGCGGGAAGACCTCGCCGATCGGGCCCAGGCGACCCGCCACGTCCGTCGTCCGGCAACGCTGGCGATGCCGGCGAGACCCGAGGAGGAGCGAGGATGAGCCCACGCAGGACAACCGTCCCGGCGCGCAGGTCACCCGGGCCCACCAAGGCCACCGGGGCGACGAAGATGCCACCGAGCCGGAAGGTAGCGGCCAAGAAGGTCGCCGCTGCCACGAAGCGGGCCACCGGCGCGAGCGCGGCCAAGACGCCCGGCGAGAAGCCCACGCCGACCACACCCCGCGTCGCCCGCAAGAAGGACGTCTCCGCCACCACGGCCTCGCCCAGCCGCAGGCCGACGGCGAAGGCTGCCGCCGCAAAGAAGGCACCACCGAAGAAGGCGCCTGCAGCGAGGGCCGCCGCGAAGAAGGCGCCCACGGCGAGGGCCGCCGCGAAGAAGGCGCCCACGAAGAAGGCCGCGCCGACCCGGGCCCGCACCATGTCCGCCACCAGGGCTCCGGCCAAGAAGGCGACCACCATGGAGTCGTTCGGCAACAGGCGCACGGCGCGGAAGACCTGAGCTTCGACGCCTACCCCGCCCCACGTCACATGCGCGCCCACGTCCTATGCGCGCCCCACTCACGCGCGCTGAACGGGTCATAAGCGCAGGCCGCCGTCACACACGCGCGCCCCACTTCACGCCCGCTGAACGCGTCATACGCACGGGCCGCCGTCACACGGGCACCCGACACCACGCCGGCGGGCCCCGCCACACCCGCAGCCTGCGTCACGCCCGGCGGGCCCGCGCCACGCCCGCGACCTCACCTCCGTCACCCAGTCCCTCGCGGGCGGTGAGCCCTGCTGGGAGACCGGCGGTCGGGCGGGTCGACGGCGGGGGACACCCGCACTGTTGAGAGTGAGGCGGATTCCAGTGGTCGTCGCAACACCTCGATCAAGGGGTGTGCGAATGGGGAGACCACCGGGCTGGGTGACGGCGATGACGGGTCGAGCGGC
>NZ_JBEXIK010000075.1:0-21538 GCF_040608515.1 Micromonospora sp. NPDC005173 | reverse complement strand
CCGCGGCCGTTCCGCCTCACCACGACCCACGAACACGTCCAGCAACGCAGAGTCGAACCGACGTTCCCGACCCACCCACGTCACCGCCACACGTCCCTCATCCGCCCACCGACGCAAAGTCACAGGATGCACACCGATGTACTCCGCAGCCGGACCCAGACGCAGCAACGACATGACCGAGATAGCAGCACATAGGATCGCTTAGCAAATCAACCAGCAGCGGCACACCCTTGCTTCTCATGTGTCCTCCGCGGTGCAACGACGCTATGAACCCACTGTCACAGCCAGGGCCCGCCGGTGGATTGGACGAATGTTCCCGGGCCGTCAGCCACGGACTCCGATCGAGTGCTGCGTCACGGCCGAGACCACGCGACATCGTCGACGGCGAGGAACGGCGCGCTCGCCACCGCCCCAGGCGTCACCCCGGTGAAGGTCATGACGTCGCGATGAAGGTGGGACTGGTCCGCGTAACCGCTATCCACCGCCACCGCGGCGGCGGTGTGACCAGCGGCGAGGCGATGGGCCGCGTGATCGAACCGGATGAGCTGGGCGGCGCGCTTGGGGGTGATGCCGATCTGCGACCGGAACCGTGACCACAACCGTTTGCGGCTCCATCCGACCTCAGCGGCCAACCGCTCGACCCGTGTCTGCCCCCGGCCGTTCACCATCCGTCCCCAACAGAACGCGACTTCCGGATCGACCGCGTGGCCCGTGCCGTGACGCCGGGCCAACGCGACCTCCACGATCGCGAACCGGTCTTCCCACGACTTGGCGGCGCGCAGCCGCTCCTGGGTCCGCACGGCGTCGCCTCCCCAGAGGTCGTCGAGGTTGAGTACCGCCCCGCTCAGCTCCGACGCAGCACCTAGGACCGTGTGTGCGATCACGGGCGACATCCGCACCTGAAGGCACGGAAGCTGCCAGCCTGGCCCTGCCCTCGAGCGCGGTTAGGCGCCAGTCCGGCGACGACACACCCTCGTTGTTCCCGCCCATTGCCGTCATCGACGACCAGAGCCCGGTCGCCGAGGTCGAAGACCATCATGACGGCCGGGTGCGGCACCACCTCAACGTCGACGAAGCTGTTGGCCCGATCGCTGAACCCCGCCATGGTGGTGCCCGCCAGCCGCATCGGCCGCATCGGGACCGCGATGTCCCACGTAGGTACACCGACGCGAACCGTCCCCGTAGAACGCACGTCACGATCGTACGCGTCATCGCAGACGGCTCCGGGTCAGTGCATCCGCACATCGGCATGTCCGGATCCCACGACGCCCGACCAGCGGCCACGTCCCGACGGCAACTAGGCCCGCTTGGCGTGACGCTGCGTAGCGCGCGGATCGCGGTTTGAGAGTGCCCGGTGCCGACCCCTCGACGCAGCGAAGCGAAGCGGAGCACCCGGATGCCGGGCGACTGCGCGCGAGGGAGCGAGGACTCAGCGGGCGGGCACCGGCTCGGACGACGGCCGCCACTCTCGCCTGATCAGCCCGTAGACCCACGAGTCAGAGACCTCGCCGTTCACGACGCAGTCTTCCCGCAACGTCCCTTCACGCACGAACCCGAGCTTCTCCAGCACGCGGGCAGATGCCACGTTGCGTGTATCGGTCTCAGCCTGGACGCGATTCAGGTCCAGCGTGTCGAATGCCCACCGCAGCAAAGCGCGCGCGGCCTCCGTCGCGTAGCCGTGGCCCCATGCGGCATCGTCGAAGCAGTAGCCCAACGATGCGCTGCGGTAGTCCGGATTCCACCGGTTCAGGCTGCACCAGCCGATGAACGCCCCGTCGGAGTCACGATCCACGGCCAGCCGCGCCCCGGTGCCCCCCTCTGCCATCTGCCGGCAAGCCGTGATGAACCGCTCCGAGCACACACGCTCGCTCCACGGTGGCGCGTCCCAGTAGCGCAGCACGTAGGCGTTGCTGTGCAGCGCGAAGAGGTCGTTCGCATCCGCGTCGTCGAAGGGACGCAGTCTAAGGCGAGTGGTGTGCAGCGTGGGGGTGGGCAGCGACATGGGCGTCATGTCCCTCCTGTGATTGGTGGCCGATCAACCAGACATCCGGTGCCGGCCACTCGCAATGGGTTTTCTCGGCGGGCGGGCGGAACGACGTGCTCGCTCATCGGCACGTCCGGATGTATGCACCCGGACGTTCACCCTCGTCGCCGGTATCGGGCCGGCCCTGACCTTCGTTCGCGGCCGGTCATGATCGACCGCGCGCTGACCGCCGCGTGATGCAGTCCGGGGCAAGGCCACCTTGCCTCTCGCCCCGGCTCAGGCCCACGGCGGCGGCTCATGGCAGGACGAACGAGAGGTCCCTGTGAGTTCTGCGGTTCAGCGGAATGCCGATCTTGACGCGGCGAGCGATCTCCCCGCAGCTGATGCCCAGCCCCTTGGGCGATGAGCCGTTCGGGGCGAAGAGGTACGGGGTCGTCGAAGATGACCGGAACCTGGACGGGCCAGGGGCTTTCGGGAGGGGACGGGGCGAGCAGTTCCCAGCATGAGTCCCACTCCAGGGCGAACCGGTTGCGCCGGGCGATCAGCGGGTCGAGAGGGACGCGGGCGACGAGGGCAGAGGAGTTGCCGGAGTAGCCCTCCAGAAGGATCGGATCCAGGTACCGGACCGGGACGCGATCGTGAACGGTGATTTTGCTGGTTCGGTCGCAGGAAACGCAGGCAACCAGGAGCCAGATGTCGAGGAGTTTGCCGTCGGCATTGACGCGGAACTTCCCGTCGCCGGTGCTGGCGAGGCCGGAATGGCAGTGGACGCAGTGGAACGCGAGCAGGGGAAGGCGCGTGCGCCGAAGGGTCCAGGACAGCACGATATGAGGACGCATAGACATGATCTCTCTGAAGACCTGACGGAAGGCATGGGAAAAGAGCCGACGGCGACGTCGGCGACCGATGCACGGGGAAGGTGTCAGGTCTAAAGAGCAGGCGGTGTCACGCGGGGTGAAGTCCTCTTGTGAGTGGGTCGGAGAAGAAGATCCAGTTACAACTTAGGGTGGGACGGGCTGGCGAGGCCACCCATTTTTGTCCTGGTGCCGAGCACTGAGGGGCGGTCGGCGAGTTGGGCGTGGACCACGCGCCGATCGCCGCCGCGGCCCCTTTCTGCCGTATTCCGGCCCCCCGGTGGGACTTCTTCCTCCCGCTGGCCTTCGCCCTGTCCTTCGGCAGCCTCGCGGGGACGACCGCCGCCTACCTGCCGCAGCGGATTGGTGAACAGAGAGGAGACGTCCAGATGCATGCACCCGTGAGCTGGTTACCTTGCGTGACGAGCGCATCGCGGCATGTGCGGATATTCCAAGACCGGCCGCACCTCAATACGGCTCAGGAACAGCCACGACCAAGCTATGAGCCGGATGCCGTAAGGCGGTTTGGGTGCTGCGATGGCGTCGCGACTGGTCGGCCGTTACTCAACGGGCACCAGTGGCCGTCGGAATCAGTCGCCTGAGTAGCCCCAGAAGTAGATCTCTGCGGGCTCACCAGCGCCATCGTGCAGGACGGCGCAGCGCCCGAACCACCGGCTACGGACGAGGTCATCGATGGCGTCGATGTGCGCTCGTGTTAGGCGATTGGTTCCCGCCCGTTCCTTGGCTTCCACTGCCGACACGGGCTCGACGGTACGGTAGTCCGGCCTTTCCTCGGGCCCCAACACGTGGTCCATGTCGAGTATCGAGTGTGTCCCGCACTCCTGGACGTATTCGTCGGCGAATAGCTCCATGATCGTTTGCGGCCGTGGGCGCCGCTCCTCCGGAGGCACCCAGTCTGCGCCGAGGCCCCAGTAGTAGTCGCCCTCTGCGAAGACCCTCTGCCGCAGCTCTTGAAGCGCGCGGTTCAGGTGCGGCTGGTAGGGGACAAAGTAGCTCCACGCAGACGCGCCCACGACGTCCTGCCTTTCCATCACGCCCTCCGCGGTCGGCGGCGGCTAGGCCTGCCGGGGGACCTTAGCGGCCAGGTCCGACAATCCCTCGTTGAAGGCCAGCGCGGGGCATGAGCCCGGACAGCGGCAGATCCGGATACTGAGTCGCTGCAGCAGGGACATGACGGGCTGAGGGCCTCATGGGCGCGGTGCCGATAGCTGTCTGACGTGGCGGACCGCATCTTCACTCGGCAGGTTCCGATGCTTCGGGAGGCTATCGCTGTCACCTCGGCGAAGCACGACTTGCGGCGATGCCGTGCGATACTGCGGCTCGTGCACGTGACCGGGAAAGTGCAGATGACGTACGGCCTGCTGCGGCGGATGAATCAAGACGCACAGGGCCGCTGGCAACGCGTCATGCGGGCGCTACTGCTCATCCTCGCGGCGCTGGTTGTGCTGCTGGCCACGCTGCTCGCGACACTGACCGGGTTCAACGGCCGGCTGCTCTACCTCGTGCTGGTGTTGTGCGCCGCGTTCGCCGTGACAGAGATCCTTCCGGCACTGAGTTGGTTGTTGCAGCGCCGCCTCTTCGTCGAGCCGTTCCGGTACGAGGTTAGTACGTCGGGCATCGACATCCAGACGGCGAGTAGCCGGACCCAGATCGACTGGTCTGGCATCACCCGGATTCGGCGGCGACGCCACACCTGGCTACTGAAGTACGGCATGAGCCAGATCCCGGTGCCGCGGGCGGCGTTCTCGCCTGAGGATCAACGGATCGTGGATGACTTCATCGTTAGGCGCCTCGAGTTCGCGGGGTGACCGTCGTCCCCCAATGCGACCAGCCCGACCGCTCGGCTACCTCCAGTAACCCGCGCAGTACATCCGTAAGGCGCGGATTGCGGCTACTTAGAGACTTTCCCCAGGATCGGTGTCCGGCCAGACTCGGTCCAGGTGCTCGGCGAGACGCTCCCACATTGCGACTGCCCACCGGTGTCATTGGTGTGGCTCTCTCATGGCCTGCGGTCTCGCCGGGCACCGCGCGAGGAGAGGCTGAAAAGGGGTTTGTTCTGCTCGAAGTAGCGGTGCCCTCCTTGCTGATAACTCATCCAGTTCCGGCAAGGGAGGCACCGATGACGGTGATCATCGGGATGGACCCGCACAAGCGTTCAGCAACCATCGAGGTCGTCGACGAACGCGCCCGGGTGCTCGCAGTGGGCAGGTACGGCGCCGACAAGATTGGCTACGCCGACATGCTCGCCGCCGGCCGTATGTACGCCGATCGGGTGTGGGCGGTCGAGGGGTGCAACGGCATCGGCAAGCACATCGCGCACCGACTGGTGCATGACGGTGAGACGGTCATGGACGTGCCGGCGAAGCTGTCTGCTCAGGTGCGGGTGTTCGCCACTGGCAACGGCCGCAAGACCGACCCGGTGGATGCGCACTCGGTGGCGATGGTGGCACTGCGTTCGCCGAACCTGGTGCAGGTCCAGCTCGACCCGGACCTGCAGGTGATGGGAATGCTGGTCGACCGTCGCGACGAGCTTGGCCGGGCACGGACGCAGACCGTCAACCGGCTGCACCGGCTGCTGCTGGAACTTTTCCCAGGCGGGGCAAAGCAGTTCCTGTCCGCCGGGCAGGCACGTGCGCTGATCGCGACCATCAAACCCAGAGACATCGTCGGCAAGACCAGACGCCGCCTCGTCGTCGAGCTGATCGGTGAACTTGAGAGCATCGACAAGAAGATCAAGGCTGCGGAGAAGGACCTCAAGGAGCTGGTGATCGCCCGCGGCTGCACCCTGATGGACCTGCACGGGATCGGCCCGTCAGGTGCAGCCCGGCTGCTGGCAGACGTCGGCGACATCCGCCGCTTCGCCGACCGCGACCGGTTCGCGTCCTGGAACGGCACCGCCCCGCTCGATGCGTCCTCCGGTGACCAGAAGCGTCACCGGCTCTCCCGCGCCGGCAACCGGCGGATCAACCGGACACTGCACATCATGGCCGTGGTCCAGCTGCGCAACCGCACCGAAGGCCGCGCCTACTTCGACACGAAGAAAGCCGCCGGGAAGACCTCCATGGAAGCCACGCGGGCGCTGAAGCGGCGACTGTCCAACGTCATCTACGCGCGCATGCTCGCAGACCAGCAACGACGGCAGGCGGCGGATCCGGGAGGGCACTCGGGAACGACTCTGCAATCCAGCGTGACCGACCTGACCCCGGACATCGGCCCTTCGGACAAGCCACTTCCCGGACCCGCCACCACCCAGCCTAAATTCGCCCTCCGAGCGGTGTCTTGACACAAAGGGGTGCCATGAGCGGATGTCGGCAGCGCCGAGCCCTTGAGTCTTCTGGGGCGTGAGGAACTCAAGCGCCTTCCGAACGAACTCTTCGTGGTATTGGAAAATCCCGCCGTGTCCGGCGTCTGGGTACGGCGGTATGAACTCGCTGTTGGGTAGACGTTCGGCTAGGGCGACGGTGTTCCTGCTTGGCACCAACCTGTCGCTGTCCCCGTTCGCCACCAGTACCGGATGGGTGATGGTCGAGAGGTCTGTCGGCTCTTGGCGCCCCCACCGGCGGATAGCTTGAGTTGGGCGCGGAAAGCCCGCAGGGACATGGCCCTGTCGCGGCCCTCCTTGCGTTCCTTCAAACGCTGCAGAAACTCGCGTCCTGCCTGACGCCCGTTGGCTGTCCTGGTGAAGAAGAGGAACTGCTTTGGATCCTGGAAGGTCAAGGCGCCCCTCACGATGCCCTGAAGGGTCACTGCTGTGACTTCGTCGATGCCTTCGCCTCCAGCAGGACCTGTGCCCGCGAGAATGATCTTGCGGACTAGCTGCGGTTCCTCTTGTGCGATTCCCTGCGAGATGAAGCCGCCCATCGAGAATCCGAGCAGATCGACCTGTTCGAGTCCCAAAGCCTGGATGAACGCCATCGCGTCGTGCGTCATCGCCTCGA
Source organism: Micromonospora sp. NPDC005173 (assembly GCF_040608515.1). NCBI lineage: Bacteria > Bacillati > Actinomycetota > Actinomycetes > Micromonosporales > Micromonosporaceae > Micromonospora > Micromonospora sp. NPDC005173. Next base: position 14,741 of record NZ_JBEXIK010000075.1, on the reverse strand, counting down.
TCGTGTCCGGTGTCGAGCCCCCTGACGCGCCAACACCTCGGTTGTCCAAGGTGATCACTCGATGCTGAGCGGCGAGACCGTCGACTACTCGCGGATCCCAGTTGTCTAAGACCGCGGCCAAAGTTCACGCCATCTACCGACACGGCCCGGGTTGGCGCATCCTTGTAGGACACACGTGAGCTGCTCCCAGAGCTTCCCGACACGTCCATGTCGGGTCTCCTTTAGTGGAGCGCGCTTGGCGGTTTCTGGTAGTGGCGGGTCGCTCGTGCCCTCCCCCGCAACGGTGGCGCGCTCTGTCCGCCGCAGCCTGACGGTTCACGGCTATCTGAGAGCGGCAGGTGCGATCACTTCATCCGGACGACGACTTTGCCGGCCTTGGCGCGCCCTTCCTCGACATACGCCAGGGCTTCCCGGGTCGACTCGAATGGAAACACTCGGTCCACGACCGGCCGGATCGTCCCGGCCTCGATGAGGGAGGTGACTTCGCGCAGCTGGTCACCACTGGCCCTCATGAAGAGGAACGAGTACGTCACGTGGCGGCGTCGCGCATGCTGCCGGGTTCGGAAGCTTAAAGCGGTCATCACCAGCCTGACGAGGTGATTTGCTCCCAGTTCCTTGGCGAAGGTGGGATCGGGCGGTCCGGCGATGCTGATGACTTTCCCACCCGGTTTCAGCACCTGCAGAGACTTGTCGAGCGTCTCGCCACCGAGAGTGTCCAGAACAACGTCATAGTCGTGCAGGACCGTCTCGAAAGCCTGCTTCTTGTAGTCGACGACGACGTCCGCGCCCAGACCCTTCACCAAGTCGACCTTTGACGTGCTCGCGGTCGTGGCCACGCTCGCCCCCAGATGCTTCGCCAACTGGATGGCGATGGTGCCCACGCCGCCGGAGCCTGCATGGATGAGGACCTTCTGGCCCGCCTGCACGTTCGCTCGCTCAACCAGGGCCTGCCAAGCGGTCAAGCCGACCAGGGGAATGGACGCGGCCTCCTCCATGGCGAGCGTGGTCGGCTTGGTCGCCACGTCGCCCTGGTGGATCGCGATGAGTTCCGCGAACGCTCCGATCCGGTTCTTGTCCGGACGTGCGTAGACCTCGTCGCCTACCGTGAATCGCGTTACGCCCGCACCCGCTGCGACAACCACGCCGGCCAGGTCATTGCCCAGGACGAACGGCACCCGGTACGGCAGGATCACCTTGAAGTCGCCGTTCCGGGTCCTGAGGTCGAGCGGATTGACGCTCGCCGCGTGAATCCGAACGAGGACGTCCTGATCGCCCACCTGCGGATCTGGCACATCGCCAGCACGCACTGCGCTGGCATCCCCGTAGCGCTCGACAATAAATGCCTTCATCGTTCTCTCCGTCCTCGCCGCGCCGCAGGCGGCAGCGCAAGACTCCCCGCCCGTCAGCGCTCTGTAACCGCAAGCCTCGTCTCAAGCTATGAACACTACGACCTGAGTATTGAAAAGTAAACTCAGCTAGTATGATGGGTGTATGGACGCTGGTGTTGACATGCTTATTGCTCGGGACACGACGAATTGCTCGATCGCCCGAACCTTGGAGGTGGTGGGCGAGAAGTGGACCCTGCTGATCCTTCGAGAGGTCTGGTACGGCGCATCCCGCTTCAGCGACTTCGAACGCATCTTGGGATGTCCCCGCAACCTGCTCGCTGAGCGGCTCCGCAAGCTCGTCGAGCACGGCATCCTGTCCACCGAGCCATACCAGGAGGCAGGCTCCCGCAGCCGACTCCGGTACGTGATCACACCCAAGGGGACCGATCTGGCGCCGGCAGTGCTAGGACTGATGCAGTGGGGCGACCGATACCGCGCCGACTCGGCGGGCCCGGCCATCATCACCCGCCACGACAGGTGCGGCGCCCAACTCTCCGTGCAGGTCCGATGCGAGCACGATCACCACGTCCAGGCGAGCGACATCCAAGCCGCACCTGGCCCAGGCTTTCGAATGACGGCGGACCAGTGATGCGACCAGCGCTCAACGCTCGCCTGTGCATCCACGATGGCGCACGGCGACGCCGCCACCAAGCCCGCGCCCGGACCAGCCACTACCGGCAACAAGCAGCCCAACACCCTAAAGATCAAGATCTACGGCTGGAGTATCAGGACAGGGGCGCGCGGGATCTCAGGATCTACTGCCATCCGGTCTGAACGTCGGCGCCGAGCCCAACGGCTCGACGTCCAGGACCTGCCTCACTCGTTGAGCGAGGTGGCGAAATCCGGCCACAGCAGTCGGCGGGTGGTTGGGATGGGAGATCAGGATTGGGTGTGGCAGAAGACGAGGCGCGTTCAGCCAGGAGTGTCGAGCGAACAGAGATGTTCAGCGACGCGGTGCTCGCCATCATCATCACCCTGCTCGTGCTCGACCTGAAGCCGCCCCAGGTCAGTCCCGGCCACCTGTTGCGGGGGCTGCTCGAAGAATGGCCGGCGTACCTGGCGTACGCCACGTCGTTCCTCAACCTGGCAGCGATCTGGCTGGCGCATCGCTACGTGTTCGAGCGCATCCGGGCGACCAGCCCGCCGCTGAACTGGGCCAACCTCGCCATATTGTTCAGCTCAGCGCTGGTACCCTTTCCGACCGCCGTGGTCGCCCGATTCCTGAAGGCGGGCAATCAGGGCGACATCCAGACCGCACTCGCCCTCTATGCCCTTGTCGGCGCGCTGATGCTAATCAGCGCGTGGATCTTCTACCAGTACGCCGTCCGGCACCCCGAGCTGATCCATGCGGGCGGCGGCAAGTACCTCCGGCAGGAGCGGGCCAAGGCACTGATCGGCGCCGCGCTCTTTCTCGGTGGGGGCCTATTCGGGTACGTCTCGCCTTGGATCGCGTTTGCGCTTTTTCTCGCCGTACCGCTCTACACCGGCATCACGACCCCTCGCTAGACGGTATGAGCAGCCTGGTTGACCGGGCCGGGGCCTCACTCGCAACCTGACGTGGATTGCCGACGAGGAGTGGGCCCCGTCGGTAGTGCCGACATTTGCGGGAGGCCCCGGTGTTCAGTGAGCGTACGAGTGTTGGTCTGGACGTGCACGCGCGGTCGATCGTGGCCTGCGGTCTGGACACGGTGACCGGGCAGGTGATGCGTCGGCGGCTTGTTCCGTCGGCGGAGGCGGTCCTGGACTGGCTGCGGGAGTTGCCGGCGCCGGTGGCGGTGGCGTACGAGGCCGGCCCGACCGGGTTCGACCTGGCCCGGCAGCTGGTCGCGGCCGGGGTGCGGTGCGTGGTCGCGGCGCCGTCGAAGCTGCAGCGGCCGGCGGGCGATCGGATCAAGACCGATGCCCGGGATGCGTTGCTGCTGGCCCGGTTGCTGCGGATGGACGAGATCGTGCAGGTCCGGGTTCCCAGCGTCGAACAGGAGGCGGCCCGGGACCTCGTGCGGGCCCGTGAGGATGCCCGGGGTGATCTGATGCGTTGCCGGCACCGGGTGTCCAAGCTGTTGCTGCGCCACGGCATCGTCTACTCCGGTGGTCATCCGTGGAACGGGGTCCACGAGACGTGGCTTCGGGGTCAGCGGTTCGACCAGCGTGGCATCCAGCTCGCGTTCGATGCCGACCTGGAGGCCATGCTGCTCACCTTGGACCGCCGTGACCGCCTCGACAAGGCCATCACCGAGATGGCCGCCAACGGCGAATACGCCGCCATCGTGCGGCGGCTGGGTTGCCTGCGTGGGGTGTCCACGTTGACCGCGTTCGGGCTGGCGGTGGAGGTCGGCGACTGGCATCGGTTCACCGGGGCCACGATCGGCGCTTACCTCGGCCTGGTTCCGACCGAATCGTCGTCCGGGCAGCAACGTTCCCAGGGCTCGATCACCAAGGCTGGCAACACTCACGCCCGGCGGCTGCTCGTCGAGGCCGCCTGGCACCACCGCCGCGACTACCGCAACCCCGGCGCCACGATGCGGGCCCGGTGGAAACTCGCCTCACCCGCGGCCACCGCGCGCGGGAACGCCGGCAATCACCGGCTGCATCAGCGGTGGGAGAACTTCGTCGCCCGGAAGAAGAAGACCGTGATCGCCAACGTCGCCGTCGCTCGCGAGCTGGCCGGATGGTGCTGGTCCCTGGCGGTCCTCGGCGACTGACCCAACGCAGCACCCATGAGCAGCCAGGCGGTGCCGGCCGGACGTGGCAGCGCGTGGAGCGAACCCGCGCCAGTACTAAGAGCAGCAACGCTTTGCGGTGCCACGCTCGACTTTCTAGACCAGCGCGACGCTCCAGCCGAACAGCCCGTCCTGCAGGTAACCAATCCGCGTATATCAGTCTGACCGCGCGTCGCAAACGACACGCTCACGACCGACCGCACCGCCTGGCCCACAACGTAGAACAGCGGCCGGAACCCTCTTCTCCGGACGCCATCCCCGCCTTGCCTCTTGACAAGCTGCTCTACATATCAGTACTCCAGCCGTAAATCTTGGTCTCGGCAGGTCCGGCAAGTGAGACCGCACAGGCAGCGTCCACCATGGATTACTGTGTGCCTGTCAATGGTCGAAGCGCAGATGATGCGCGGTGAGTGGATTGACCCTGAGCGGGCGCGGATCACGCTGGGGACCATGCGGAGCGGTGGATCACCCAGCGGCCGAGCCTGCGCTCCCAGACTGTGGCGCTCTACCGATGGCTGCTCGGCAAGCACATCGCGCCGTACCTGGGCGCAGTGGAGCTAGGCCGGTGCACACGCCGATGATCCGCGAGTGGCGAACTAAATTCGGCATGACCGCGCGGTCAGCGGCAGATGCGGGCATGTCATGAGCGGTAGCGGCCTCAGACAAGCTCGCGAGCTGACTTCCCCGTCTCCTCGTGCTCCGGTCGGAGCACCACCCATCCAAGATCCTGGTCGACCAGCGCGGTGGCCAGCCTTCGAAGTACGTGTGGAAACTGATCCGCATCGGCCGAGACCTCGACGTCGAGATGCCATCGGCCCGATCCGCTACCCGCGCCGGTCACTTCGCCGTCAGCTTGTAGAGCAGTCGCGAGTAGTTCTTCGACGTCATCGCGATCGACGTCGTCGGGCAACTGATGATTACCGATGACCTCGATGAACATGCGTGTGATCATAGGCGGAGCCTGAGGAGACACACGCTCATCGGCATGTGCGTATGCCGGCCGAGTCAGCACTTCGTAACGCCGCGTAGCGCGCGGATCGCGGCAGATCCGGACATCTGGTCTTGGAAGGGTACGGCCGGCTCCGCGGTCGCTAGGCCGTCGGGGCGCTGGCCTGATGTGGGTCACCGAGCAGCCGGTCGGCGCCTTGGCGGACGGTGTCCCAGTCGGTCTTGGGTGTGCGGTCGAGGTTCCTAGCGAGCCAATGCGCGCGGTCCTCGTGTTCCCGCCGCAGCCCGACGAGGTCAAGGTCAACGCCGGGCAGGCCGCCACGACGTTCCAACTCCTCGACCCGCTGCAGCACCGCCGTCATCAGCCCTCGGTCGAGCGTGTGTACAGCCTCGAGGTACGCGGCGGTCGGGACGCAGAACCGGACGGCCGGGCCGGCAGTGAAACCGATCTCGCCGTTGTCCTCGTGCCGCCAGTCCACGGTGATCTCGTCGCTGTCGCCGCGGACGGTGCGCCAGAACCGCAGACTTGGAGCATTCCGCAGGTAGCCGAGGTCCAGGTAGTGCTCGCCGTGCCAGTTCGCGGCCGTGACCACCGGGTGGTCGGGCGCATTCGGGTCGATGTCCCCGAATCCGTCCTCGTCACCGGCGGTGACGAATGCGAGCGGATCGCATGCCCACTGCGCGGGGTCGGAGGCGATGAACAGCTGCAGATCGGCGGGCACCGGCTCGAGGACGTCCGGTGTGAGGACATTGACGTCTTCCCAGAGCCGGGCCAGGTAGTAGTCGACGTAGGGATGCGGATGATCGAGGCGGGTCCGCCGCAGCAGCTGGTGCCCGCCGACCTCGAGCCAGTACCAGCCCTCGGTGAGCCCGAACCAGTGCAGCGTTGGTTGGTCACCGCCCCACGACGACACCTCGTCCAGCGGATACAACTCGAAGCGGAACCTGATCATCGAGGCAGTATCCCGTACGCCTCGCCGCGTCAGCGGATGTCGACATGGCGGTCGCGACCCGGTCCGCACGGATCGCGGCCATGAGCGTGCGTCCTGTGCTGCCGAGGACACGGGGCGGGGGCCACCAGATAGTGCGCCATGTCGGGCCGGGCGGACCGATATTCGGGCGTCTCGCCGGGGTGCGTCCACTAGCGTCCCGCCTCATGGAGAACACCACCGTACGCACCGAACGCCTCGAGCTTCGCCCGGTGCGGGACGAGGACGTCGACCGGATCCTGGAGTACCGCAATCTGCCGCAGGCCACGCGCTGGCTACTCCGCACGCAGGTCGACCCTGCATCCTTACGCGCGGCATGGCGACGCGCGGCCGCAGACCCCGACGACCACAGCATGGCGGCCACGCTCGACGGCGTGGTGATCGGAACTGTCTCGCTCGACGTCGTCGACGGCATGGGTCAACCCGGCATGCCACCACGGACCGAGGCCCAGCTCGGCTACATCTTCGATCCAGCCTACGGCGGAAATGGCTACGCGACCGAGGCGGTCACCGCGGTGGTGGCGCACGCATTCGACCGGCTGGGCATTCGGAGAATCACCGCTGGCTGCTTCGCGGACAACCTCGCCTCGGTGCGAATCCTCGAAAAGGTCGGCATGCGTCGTGAGCAGCACGGCGTCGGCGATTCCTGGCACGCCGAACTGGGCTGGGTGGACGGCTACACCTACGCCCTCCTCGCCGAGACTTGGCATCGAGAGGCAGCACCGTAGGAGCAGCCGAAGATTCTCAGGCCGGCATGAAGCCCTGGCCAGAATGTTCTCAGTGGGACCCAGCTCGGTAGTACCTGTCGAGGAAAGCTGCGTAGTGTCCGGGGTCGTACGCCTCCTCCACCCACGTGATCACATCGAGGATCTCTCGGGCTTCCTCGGTGCATACGGTGGTGAGATACTCCTTGGTCCTGGCGACGCCCGCCCCCAGCATCAGTTCCGCGTCGATGGCGCCGGCCGCGTCCATACTGGTGCCGCGAGCGCGGTGAACCAACAGCGCGTCCTCGACGGCGCCGACGTGCCACAGCTGGACGGCGCACATCCGCATCAACTGCGTGTTGCCGGGTACGGTGCCCGTTCCAGAGTAGGTCTCCGCCTCGCGCCGGGCTTCGCGCACGAGGACATCCCGCACGATCGAGACCTGGTCAGCGCCGACCCGCAAACCGTAAGCGGCCAGGTGCTGGTCGGCGTCCCGCTCGTACTGGTCATAGATGTCCATCCCCATGCACCGTGTGTAGCAGGAGCCAAGCGCTTCGGCCAGACAGCGCTCCCGAACCGCGGCAGAGCCGGATGTCTGCGCATGCCCTCTGGCTGGAGCGAGCTTGTCCTATCCCTGTGCTCTAATCCCGTCATGCATGTCGTCGTCTGCGGCGCACTCGTGGAGAACGGCGCGGTCCTGCTGGTACACCGCAGCCCGACCCGCCGGGCATACCCGGATCTCTGGGACCTGCCCGGGGGGCACGTCGAAGCGGGTGAGTCGGAACTACAGGCCCTCGCGCGTGAGATGCACGAGGAGCTAGGGGTTCACATTGTGGCGGAGTCCTCGGCACGGTTGGGCGACCTGCATGCCGGCAGTGGCGAGGACGCCGTCCACGTGGGCGTCTGGCAAATCAGAGACTGGGTCGGCTCTCCCACCAACCGTGCACCTGAGGAGCATGACGACATCGCATGGGTCGGGATCAGCGAGCTGGGCGGCCTTCCCCTCGTGTTTGGCGCCCTGCCGGCATTGCTTCGTTCCCTGCCTGAGCCTGACCGGCTGCCTCGTCCCGACGAAGCACGGACAACCGCATCGCCGAGCGGCCCGTAGATCCATCGCTGCTCGGCACTTCCGTCCGGTTGAATCCCCTGCATCCGGTCATCGGCAGATGAGCACGGGTTGCCGTGGCCTGCAGTGCCAGGCGGACGATGCACCGGCCGGTTCGTGGCGGCGATGAGCAGCGGTCACAGGGATTGGACGATCTGGATCGGGTTGCCGTCAGGGTCTGCGATCCACGCGATAAGCAACCGGCCCAGCCACACGTGCGGGGATGCCAAGGCAGGTGCTCCGCCTGCGACCAGGTTGTCGTAGGCCGCTGTGGTGTCGTCCGTCCAAAGAATGACGGCCGCGCGCTGGCCTTCGGCGATGGGGTCTAGGCCATGGTCGTCGCGGGTGGAGGCAACCGAGGCGATGCCGATCTTGTATCCGTCGAGGACGAGATCGACGTGTATCGGATCGCTGTCGATCGGTACCCGGAAAGTCTCGGTGAATCCCAGCCGCTTATAGAAGGTGACGGCTCGGGGGAGATCGTCGCTGAAGAGAATCACCTGAGGAGTCCGGAAGATCGACATCCGATGACCGTATCGGCGCCGCGCTTCGGCGGCAAAGAGCCACGACCTGGGCTCGGTGCACACAGGCAATCGGGCAAACATCCGCTCATCGGCAGAAGCGGATGCTGGCGACCCCGTCTCCTGTCATCAAGGGTCACGTGCGGTTCCGTCCCCGCTTCTTCGAGGCGCTGGTCAAGGAGATAGCAGGGCGACCACAGCGCCGGCAACCAGGAACGATCCGAGCGGCAGGAAGGCTCCGGCCACCCGGCGACCCATGCAGCGGAGGCCGAGGCCGATCGCGGTGATAGTCGCATCTCGGCCAGGTCAATGAACACGAGCAGGATCATTCCGCTGCCCACCACGCGAAGGCGGCCAGCACTCAGCTGGCCGGCCCGACAGCGGGAGGGCGACGGCGGCCAGCACGGTGGCGGTTTCGACCGGTTAACGGGGGCGCGCCGATGCGCAGGCCGCACGAGGTGTAGCGAACTGGCGGGCGGATGGCGTTGATCCAGAGGGGTTGTCCGCATGAGTATGCGGCTCGCCATGGCTGGCTGTCCGGCGCACCTTGCACGCAATCGCCCCGTGGAGGATCGGCACGAGCGCCAGCAGGCGTAGCAAAGGTGCGCGGGGCGGCCTGGCGGGGACGGTCAATTCTCGTCCAGGGTGTTGCGTAGCTGTGTGGCGAGCGAGATTGTGTCTTCCTGCGGTTCGGCGTCGAGGTCGGCGAGGGCTTTGGTCAGGGCGCGTAGCAGGGTGCGGATGCCGTCGGCGTCGCCGAGGGCGTGTCGGGCGTGCATCGCCTTGGTGTAGAGGGCCTCGTTGTAGCGGTCGAGTCCGATGGCCTTTGCGAGCAGGTCGGATGCGGCCTGCGGGCTACTGTCGAGTAGGTCGTCGGCCAGCAGTAGGTGGGCTTCGGTGCCCCAGCGGCGGACCGTCTCGCGGTGTGGCTGCAGCCACTCATAGTCCTGACCATCCGCAAGGGGTGCGGTGTAGAGGTCGCAGGCGGCGGTGAGGAGTTGGCGGCGGCGCGGCTCGGTGGCGATGGTGGCGCTGCGCATCAGATCGCGCAGTGTCCACACGTCGACGTCCACGGTCGCCGGGTCGAGCAGGTACCGTCCGGCGGACTTGATGACGTAGGCGTTCTTCGTCTCAGCGGTGCCCGCGCGGCCGAGGACGTGCCGCAGGTTCGAGGCGTTGGTGTGTACGCGTTGGTCGGCTTGGCTGATTCGGGCGTCGGGTTCGAGGTATTCGCCGATGTCGCGGGTGCCGGCTCCATCTGGGTGGACGGCGAGGTACACCGCCAGTTCCAGGGCTTTGGCGCGGAGCGGCCGGCCTTCCGCGGTGATGCCGTCGATGCGCGGGGTGCCGAGCACGCGCAGCCGCGCCCGTCCCGACAGGGTGTCGGCGGTGGGCTTGACGGCGGTCGGGGTAGCCGGGTCCGTGGCGGTGGGCGTGATCTCGGTGCGGCTGGCGTGCAGGGGCACGATCGTGACCGGCACGGCCGGTGAGGTGATTGCGGGCGGTTCGCCGGTCTGCGCCTCGCGCAGCGTCGTCAGGATCTGCATAGCGGCGGCCAGTTCGAGCACAGGAAGTCTCGGCGGCAGCGGTTCGGCGGGCTGCCCGGAGATGAGCGTGGTGTGTCCGTCCGGGGCGACCTCGACGGTGGCGCCGTGGGCCCATTCGCCGAGCAGCAGCGCGGACACGTGCAGACCTTCACCCAAGGCGAGGGCAACCTTGGCGCGCATTCGGGCACTCGCGGGCGGGGTCTCGGCGATGAGCATGACCGGCGGTAGCGCTTCCTCGTCGGGCACCGTCCGCCGCAGCTCGTCCAAGTCGGTCAGGGCGTGTTCGTCGAGGATGCGGCTGCGGTGCAGCAGCCGGGACTCGATCACGGTGAGCGCGTCGTCAATGCTGTGGGTCACATGCAGGCGCGGCCATGGGTTGAGGGTCACCACGTCCGGGCCGAGCAGCGTAGTCAAGCTGGCGGCGTCGATGACGACCTCGCCGCGGGCGTCGGGGTGGTTCGGGCCGCCGGAGGCCAGCACGGCGACGAGGGCGGCGCGGGCGGCAGCGGGCGCGCCGTCGCCGACGACTCCGCATCCGCCGGTCGGCAGTGACGCGAGCTCGGGTACGAGAGCGAGCGGCGGGCCGTCGCCGCTGCTCGCATTCGCCGGCTCAAGATTGCGGGCGGCCACGGCGCGGCGGACCTGGAGCACCGGCGGAGGAAGCTCGGTGGGCGGATCAGCGTCAGGCTCGCCGTTGTATCGACGGCGGCGTTGGAGCCAGACCATTGCGGCGGCGGCGCTGATGGCGGCGGCGAGCGACCAGGGCAGCCAACCGGAGTCCGACAGATCCACACCCCGGTCATCTGTGGCCGCCGTAGGGCTGTGCGTGACGGGCGGCGGCGCCGCAAGGTTGGAGGCCCCGGACGACGGCGCTGGCGACGAAACGGATCCGCTTGGGGCTGCCGACCGCGTGGTGGTGGGAACGGCGGCTGGTTGCTCGGGCGCGGGCGGCGGCACGGCGGGATCGGGCGGGTCCGGGGCGGCACTCGGCGATAAGGGCGGTGTCGCAGGCCGACCCGACCGGGGCGTGGGGGGCGCTGCTCGTCTGGCGGCTTGTGGTGGGCGGGCATCGGCAGGTAGGCGAAGCTCCCAGCCCGGGTAGATGAGGTCGCAGTCACGCAGGACACCACCGACAGGAAAATGGCGGTGCTTGTTCAGGCGGCAGACCTCCGGCCACCGACCCGCATCACCGAGCCACTCCTTCGCGACCTTGGACAAGGTGTCGTGTCGCTCGACGGTGTAGAGGTAGCGCTGGTCGGCCACGTGGATGACGGCGGGCCCGCGGGCTGCGGCTTGCCGGGGAACATCGGCGCGCTCGGTCGCGGCGACGGGTGTAGCCGGCCGATCCGAATGCACCGCCGCGTTGAGGGAGCCGGCGGGGGTGACGGCGAGCGCGGCGGTGCCGGCCAAACCGAACACGAGCCGGTGCAACGGGGCTGGCAGCCTGAGTATGGGGATGCGCCACCGGGTCACCGCCCCGAGGATCTCGGCGAGCAGGAGCAATGTGAACACGCCCCACAGCAGCCACATCGCCCAGACGGCTGCACCGATGAGGAAGTCCGGGGTGAACCGTCCGCTAGAGCGCTCGAACCAGTCTGGGATCTGCGACCAGGTCGGCAGCCGGCGGAAAGGGTTCCCACCCGTAGCCCACAGCAGTGCCGGAACGGCGACGAAGAAGAGGCCGGCACCGATGACGCCGCGAACAGCCCCGACTATGGACGGCTGCGCGCGGCGCGGCAGCGAATCGGGTGGAACGCGGACGGTGGCTCGTGCACCGTACTCGGCAAGTCTGTCGCCTTTGCCCCGGCGCGTCTGCGGCACCTGTCCCCCTGCGATTGATCCTCGATCTTCTCCGAATACACGAGCGTGAGTGTCTCCGGCTATCCCGTCGAAAGGATTCTCACCATCTGCGCACAAAGAGTCACGTTCAGCGGATCACGGTTGACGCCACCTCGACCTCACGGGCGAGACTGCCCCTCATGCCAAGCGGGGGCACTGTGTTGTCGATCGACCTAAGTTCGTCGGCCATCGCGGCCACTGTCAGCAGCCACGGCCTGAAGATCCCCATCCTCATCGACGGTCGCCTCGTCATGCCGCCTGGCGCCGCCATCGGCCCCGCAGGGGAGATCTATGTCGGTCTCGACACAACGGCCGCGATGTCCTTGCCGGCAGACCATCGGTTCGTCGATAACCCGACTGACCTCCTCGGCGGGCCCGCCAACGCCGCAGTTGGGGCGCAACCCGACCCGGTGGATCTGCTCGCCGCCGTGCTGCGGCACGTCACCCATCATGCTGCCGTCCAAGTCAACGGGCGGATCACCGCGCTCACCGTGACCGTTCCGCCGAGCTGGGGTCCACGCCGCTGCGGAAGCGTCAGCGAGGCAGCAACCCGCGCGGGATTTCCACCTCCCGCGCTGGTCACCGCGCCCGCCGCCCTCGCCGCCTACGCCACGACGCTCGGCGTCACCGTGCCGACAGGCTCCTGCGTGCTCATATGTCAGGCAGACCGCGAACCGGCGATCCTCACCGTCCTGCAGACCGTCGCCGACGGCTACCGCGAACTGGCGACACAGCAGATCAATCTCGACCGAGGCCTCGACCACCACATCGCCCAACACGTCATCCGGACGGCAACCGCCGACTCCGACCCGCTCCGAGCGGTGACGACTGCGCCCAGTAACGACGAAGCACACTGCGGACCTGGCCTCCTGGAATCTGTCCGGACCGCCAGGCGTCTGCTCGCGACCCAAGATCAAGCGCCGATCCTGCTACCCGCGCCCCGCCAACCCGCCGTCATCACCCGCGACGACGTCACGGTCGCCGCACAGCCTCTCCTCGACCAGATCCCCGGCGCAGTCGACGGACTCCTCGACGCAGCCGACATCGACAAAACGCACCTCGCTAACGTCATCCTCAGGCCTGCCCTCGGCGTGCCCGCGCTGGCCGAAGCCCTCACCGCAGCCGCCGGCATCACCCCTACGCTGATCGATCACCCCCACGCCCTCGCTGACGGGGCCCTCTCCCTCACCACCCACCAACCAGGATCCGCAGCCGCCGCACGGCTACCCCGCGTCCGCCTACGCGTCGGCGACCTCACCGGCGCCCTACTCCTCGGTGCTTGTTCCCTGGCCCTGCTCCTGCAAGCCGTGCTCACCGCCGACATCTCCACCTACAGCACCTGGGTCGTCGGCGTCCGCACCTCGCTACCGCAACTCGGCGCCGCCGGCGCACTCGTCATGCTCACTGCATTCGCCGTGGCGCACCTCGCACCCACCACCTGGCTCGCTGGAACATCCGCCGCCTCGACGCCCGAACCCACAACAGGCAGCCTCATCCGACGCGGATACCTGACCGCCGCCGTCGGCGGCGCCATCACCGCCGCGCTCTACGGCCTCGCCACCGGCACCGCCGTCAGATTCGACTACACCCCCTACCTGAAATGGACCCTCGGCGCGGCCCTGCCGCTGGCCGCGTGCGCCGCCCTCGTCGCGGCCACCGCGCCCCGCATTTCCGCTGACGACCTACCCAGCTGGCTCGCGATGGCCCGTCCCGCCATCACCCACGCGACCACCGCCACCGCGGGTATCTACCTCACGCGCGCAGCACTCACCCTCACGACATCACGCCTTCGGGCCGCGACGAACCTCGCCAAGCACAGCGCTGATCGCGCCCGGCCCGACGAAGCATCGAGCCGGGCGCGTCGAGTGAGCTATGCCACGAAGCGGGAACGGCGTCGGCGTCCGATCAGGTAGCCCGCGCCGCCGAGGAGCAGAAGCGCACCGCCAATGCCGGCCACGGTCGCGGTGTTGGCACCGGTCACGGCCAGCCCACCGCCCTCGCCGCCGGGGGCGCCCAGGCTGGCGGAGGTAGTAGGGGTCGGTGCAACGGTCGTCGTGGCGCTGGGTGTCGGTGTGGGCTGAGACGTCGGTGTCGGTGTGGGCTGAGACGCGCAGTCAAGCGCACGTGCGGCGTACAGGCCGTTGTTCAGGTAAGCCAGGTAGGCATCGATGGCCCCGTCGTCGAGCACCTTTTGCGCGGCCGCCTTCACGTTGGCGCCAGCGCCCGTCAACGTCCGGACCACCGTGATCCGCAGATCCGTTGACCAGGCGTTCTGCACGTCCGCCTTGAGGAATGCGCGGAGATCATCCGCGGTGCCGTTCAGCCGCTCCTGTATTACGCGAGGCAAAACGGGCAACGAGTCGGCGTTTGCCGTGGCCAGGATCTGGGCGGCCAACACCCGCACCTGTACATCGGTGGCGGTATCCAGGTCGATGGTGACAAGCTCGCGGATATCCTTGTACACCTTGCGCTCGACCGTTTGGCAGGCCTCGTTCAGCCCGGGCGATTCGGTTTGAGCCACCGCCGGTGCCGCCGGAATCAAAAAGGCCAGCGCCATTAGGGCGCCGGCCGGGACCTTCCATCGCATGTGGTCTTCCTCCCCGTTGCAAGCCAAAACATGGAGATATTACCGTCAGTGGGCGGAAAAGCAAGAAGGGATCGACGTCCTAGACTGCGCAATGAGCAGGACCGCGGCGCAGAAGCTGTTCATCAAGCCCGGCACGGCGGTCTGGGTCGCACCTGCAACCCGTGATGATCCACACCAAGACCTTCTGCCATCGGCTGCATCGACTTACGCCGCCCGTCCAGAAGCAGACCACGCAGTTACGCCTCGCCTTTCGTGCGCTGGTCCGACCGGGCCGAGGGGCGGCGAATCCGTCGCCTACTGAGGTGATCTCAACGACAATTGGGTAGGTATCGGTATTCGAAGTGGGTGAGCACGAGTGCGGCGCGGACGATGTCGTCGACGCTTCGGGGGCTG